>JANMCN010000162.1:0-35761 GCA_031361295.1 Acidobacteriota bacterium
TGCCGGATCCGTTCACGCCCGCAAACGGCTTCTCGTGCATCAGGCACGCGAGGCCGTACTTCGGCGCAATCCGCCGCAGCATCTCCATCGTCATCATCTGATGGTCGGTGGCGACGTTGGCGTTCTCGAAGATCGGCGCCACTTCGAACTGGCCTGGGGCGACTTCGTTGTGCCGGGTCTTGATCGGCACGCCGACCTTGTACAGCTCGCGCTCGCACTCCTGCATGTAGGCGAGCACCCGATCGGGGATGGAGCCGAAATAGTGGTCCTCCATCTCCTGGCCCTTGGGCGGCTTGGCGCCGAAGAGCGTGCGGCCCGCGTTGATGAGGTCGGGCCGCGTGAAATAGAACTGCCTGTCGATCAGGAAGTATTCCTGCTCGGGTCCGCACGTGGCGTGCACGCGCTGCGCCTTGGACCCGAACAGAGCGAGAATGCGGACCGCCTGCTTGGAGACGGCTTCCATCGAGCGGAGGAGCGGCGTCTTCTTGTCGAGGGCATCGCCCGTCCAGCTCACGAACGCCGTGGGGATGACGAGCGTGGTTCCGTTGGGGGTCACGAGCAGCCAGGGCGGGCTGGTCGGATCCCATGCCGTGTAGCCGCGCGCCTCGAACGTGGAGCGCATGCCGCCGGACGGGAAGCTCGACGCGTCGGGTTCGCCCCTGATGAGCTCCTTCCCGTTGAACTCCGCGACACCCCGGCCGTCCGGCGTCTGCGACAGGAAGCTGTCGTGCTTCTCGGCTGTGATCCCGGTCATCGGCTGGAACCAGTGCGTGTAGTGGGTCGCTCCGTGCTCGACCGCCCAGTCCTTCAAGGCGCTGGCAATGATGTCGGCTACCGACGAGTCGATCGCTTCGCCCTGGGCGACCGCGCGACGCAGCGCGCGGTACACGTCTTTCGGCAGGCGCGCGCGCTGAACCTCGTCATTGAACGTGAGGGAGCCAAAATCGTCGGTCATCTTGTTCGCGGCGGTCACGGGTCGCTGGCTGAGCGTCGTACCCCACTCACTGATGCTGCGAATGGCGTGGGCGGAGGAAGCGGAACCCATTTTTGTGTCCTTTCGTGTCGTCGGCTTGGCGAAACGCCGAAGAGAAAATCTTCGAATGCGTATTATCCGTGCGGGTGAGTTGCGCTTCAAGGGGTCTGGGGCCGCCTGACGAACTTCGACAGAACGCCAGTTTAATATGACAAAAATGTCTTGATTTGCGCGGCCGTCAGTTTCGTCGTGTTTGCGCGTTGCCCCCGGCGGTGGTGGGTTCCGCCCCGGTTGCAACACCTCCGCGCCGGACCCGTTGCGCAACAGCCGGCCGACCCGTACAGTGACGATGTGACAGCCCGCCGTGCGCGTCTCGCAGTCGCGCTCGCGCTTCCGGTTGCCCTGGCCCTCGTCGTGCCGTCTGACGCGAGCCAGCGCCCACGCCCTCGCTCGTACGCGTCGGTCATCACGCAGATCCGGCAACGGCGCGTCAGGGAGTTGAAAGCGGACGATGGGTGGCTAACCGTGGCGGGCCTGTTCTGGCTCAAGCCCGGAGTCAATAGCGCCGGGAGCGCGCGAACGAGCGACATCCGGCTCCCGGCCAAAGCCCCGCTCAATCTCGGTGTCTTCGAGCTGAAGGACGGCCGGGTGACGTTTCGCGCTGCCTCGTCGGCACACGTGACCGTCGGCGGCAAGCGACTCGAAACCGGAGCCATCGAGGCCCCGATGGACGATGCCGGCGCGCTCGCCTCTGGCGATCTTCGACTGTTCGTCATCCGCCGGGACGATCGCGTCGCCGTGCGGATGAGGGATCTCAGGAGCGCGACGCGCACGCGGTTCACGGCGCTGCGGTTTTATCCTGCGCGCCGGTCGTATCGGGTTCGCGCGCGGTTCGTACCCTACGACCATCCGCGGCAGGTTCCCGTGCCGAACGTCCTGGGCCAGGCGCCGGAAATGACGAGCCCCGGATACGTGACGTTCTCGCTGGGCGGTGCACGCCTGCGCCTCGAGCCGGTTTATGAGACCGACGAGAACAAGGATCTGTTCTTCATCTTCAAGGACGGCACGAGCGGCGACACCACCTACGGCGCCGGACGGTTCCTGCACGCTCCGCTGCCGCGGGGCGGTATCGTCACGCTCGATTTCAACCAGGCCTACAATCCCCCGTGCGCGTTCACCGACTTTGCTACGTGCCCGCTGCCGACCAAGCAGAACCGGCTCGCCGTGCGGATCGAGGCCGGAGAGCTCGCGTATCGCATCCATCCGGAGTAGCTCGAGGGTGATGGACGGGAGCGTGCGGCGGATCCTCCACGTGGACATGGACGCCTTCTATGCGTCGGTCGAGCAGCGCGACAAGCCGGAGCTGCGCGGACGTCCCGTCGCGGTGGGAGGCTCGCCTGAGCACCGCGGAGTCGTGGCGGCGGCGAGCTACGAGGCTCGCGCATTTGGTGTCCGGTCCGCCATCCCGATGTCGCGCGCGGTGCGCCTCTGCCCGTCCCTCGTGATCGTGCGCCCCGATTTCGCGCGGTACAAAGCCGCGTCGCAGGCGGTGTTCGAGATCTTCCGGACGGTGACGCCGCTCGTCGAACCACTGTCGCTCGACGAAGCCTACCTGGACGTCACCCACAACAGCTGGGGCGAGTCACTGGGACTGAATGTCGCGAAGCGCCTGAAAGTGGAAATCCGGCTGGCCACTGGTCTCACCGCCTCGGCTGGCGTCGCACCGAACAAATTTCTCGCGAAAATCGCGTCGGCGTGGAAGAAGCCGGACGGGCTCACGGTGATCGCCCCGGAGCGCGTCGAACAATTCCTGCAGAAGCTCCCGGTCGATGCACTCTGGGGAGTCGGCCCGGTCACGGCGCGCCGGCTTCGGGAGCGCGGGATCGACCGCCTCGTGCACGTCCGCGCCACGGATGCGGCAACCCTGCGCGAGGCGGTCGGCAGCCACGCGGACTGGCTGCGCCGGCTCGCCGACGGCATCGACGAACGCCCGGTCGTGCCGAACCGGTCCGCGAAATCATCCGGCAGCGAGAACACGTTCTCCGAGGACCTCACCGACCTGGCGCACATCCGCTCCGAGGTCGACGAGATGGCACGAAGCGGCGCGGCGTGGCTCGAACGGCGCACCCTGACCTGCCGGACGGTCACCATCAAGGTGCGCTACTCGGATTTCACCACCATCACGAGGAGCCACTCGAAAGTCCCCGCGACTCGCGACCCCGACGAAATCGCGGCACGGGCTGTCTCGCTGCTGGACCGGACTGACGCCGGGACCCGGCCCGTGCGGCTCCTGGGCGTGAGCGTGCACAACCTGGTTGACCCTTTGGGGGAATCGCAGGAAGAACCCGCGCTGCCGCTGTTCGACGGCGACAACGCGGGCGCCGAACCGTAGAACGCGCTACAGGGCCGGCGTGGCCTTGCGGGTCCTGGCGCGTGGCGCACGCGGCTTGGCCGGAGTCTTCCGCGCCTTCGGAGCTGCACCGTCGGCGGCCTTCCGTCGACCGTCCCCGCGCAGATCGCCGGCGGATCGCGGCTCGCCGCCGGTCTTGGCGGCCCCCCCCGATTTGCCACGGCCCCGGCCGCCACGGCTTCGCCCCTTCGCAGGCGTGGAGGCCTCGAGTCCGGCGTCCGGGTCAGCCGCCGCTTCGCCGTCGAAAACGGGAGGCGCGTGCACCTCCTGGACAACATCGCCTTCGACCACGTCGGCCTCGACGGACGGGGCGCTGTCGGACCATGCCTGCACCGGCGACTCGTCGGGTGTGTCGTCGACAGGAGAAGGATCGGCGACGTTGCCACGGTTGTCGTCGTCGCCCGTTACCTCTGTGCCGCCGCGTTCACTCCCCTGCATGATGTTGCCGGGGAACACGCGCATCACGCCCTGCCGGTCCCGCTCGATGCGGAACAGGCCCTCGCGCTGGCAGGCTCTCAACAGGTCTACGAGGCTGGCAAACCCGAACTTCCGCTCGTCGAACGCCGCGTCCACGTTGCGGAGGAATTGTTTGGCCTGTCGGATGTACATCGGCCAGCGCGGAGGGTTCGGTGCGGACGTGAACAGGCGCCGGACCTCGCGGATGCCGTCTGCCGTGCGCGGCTCAGGCTCTCCACCGTTCGACGGTATGGCCTCCGCCGGTATTGGCGCGTCCGCGACGTCCCGCCGGGGCTGAGGCTGGGGCTGGGAGTACTGCGGAGGCTGGGAGTACTGCTGCGGGGCGCGCGGCTCCCGGGGTTCCCGCGTGTCCTCGCTCGACGTCCCGACACTGCCTTCCGCGAGCTCGACGAGCACGTTCCGCCCCGACTCGCGGAGGACGACATGCCCGGCGGACGCGAGCTTCTGCGCAAAGTCGCGAAAGCTCCCCGCGCCGTAGGTGCGTTCGGAGAACGTCGAATCGAGCTGGAGCAGCGTGCTCTTCAGTAGGCCGAGCTGCGGAGAGACCTCGCGATCGCTCAGCACCTTCAGCGCACGGCGCACGAGCGGGACCGCCACCTCGATGGAGATCTGCGCGACCGGCCCGGTCTGCCGCCCGCGATCCGCGGGTGAGCGGCGGCCCGAGCTCACGAGGTTCTCGTACGCGATGAACTCGTGGCAGTTGCGCTGCATCACCATGCTCGTGAACGCGCGCCCGCCCACCACGAAAATCTGCTTGTCGTACTGCTTCAGTTTCTCGACGAGCGTGATGAAATCGCTGTCTCCCCCGACGATCACGTAGGCGTTGATGTGCCCGTGCGTGAACGCCATCTCCAGCGCATCGAGCGCCAGGTTGATGTCGGCGCCGTTCTTGTCGCCGCCCGGCGTCAGGTTCCGCTGAACCAGCTTCGTTGCATGCTGCGTGAGGGACCGGCTGTAGTCCCCCGCGCGCGTCCAGTCACCGTAGGCGATCTTCGAAACGACATCTCCGCGCTCTTTGAGCGCCTCGAGGACGACGCCGATGTCGAACTGCACGCCCAGCGTGCTCTTGACCCCGATTTCGATGTTGTCGAAGTCGATGAAAACCGCAATCTTCAGTCGTGTGTCTGCCAAAACGTTCTGTCTTCCCTTCCGTACAGCCGCGACAATCGCGGCCCAGCCATATGGGCTGTCCTTCTTATTATGGACTGGTTCGGGGTCCCGGGTTCGGGGTTCCGGATTCGAGGTCGGGTTCAGGTTCAGGTTCGGGTTCAGGGTGCCGGGGTTCCGGGTGGTTCCCGCCGGATGGCGATGCTTTTCAGCTCGATCCGCGCGACGGGGGCCTCGCCGTTGACCGCCGCCTGGTCCATGGCGTCGACGGCGGCCATCCCGTCCACGACCCGTCCGAACGCGGTGTACTTGGTGTCGAGCGACGGGGCATCGCCGGTGACGATGAAGAAGGACGTCATGGCGCTTGCCGGATCGTCGCCGCGAGCCATGGAAATGATGCCTTTGACGTGCTTCGTCCCGTTGAACTCCGGCTGAAGCGTATGTACCCGTTTCTCCTGTTTCTCCGTCAGGGGACCGCGCGTGTTCATCGCGCCTCCCTGAACGACGAACCCGCGCACCACGCGGTGGAAGGCGGTACCGTCGTAGACACCGGATTGCGCGAGCCGGAGAAAGTTGCGCACGTGCTCCGGTGCGAGGTCGGGGAAGAACGCGATCGTGATGGGCCCCGCGCTCGTGTCGAGAACGGCGCGATACCGCGCGAGGTCCGCAACGGTCTCGGTCGATAGAGGATCCGGCTCGGGCGGAGGGGTGTCCCGGATCGTCACCGACTCGATGACCACGCGGTCGGCCGGAACTCCGTCGGCGGACGCCGGCACTTCCGAGATTTTCTGCACGACGTCCAGGCCTTCCGCCACCCGGCCGAAAACGGTGTACTTACCGTCGAGCGCAGGCTGGTCGGTCACGCACACGAAGAACTGGGCCCCTCCGCTGTCTGGACGGTTCGGCTGGAGGACAGCCGCGACGGCTCCCCGGGTCGCACGCTCGGGGCTGAGCTCCTGCGCCAGCACCCCGAGTCCGCCGGTGCCATACAGCTTCGCCTTCGCGGGATCCTTCGAGAAAGGATCTCCGCCCTGGATGATGGCGAGCCGGATCACGCGGTGGAAGATCGTGCCGTTGAACGCCCCCTCGCGCGCAAGCTTGATGAAGTACCCGACGTGGTTCGGCGCGAGATCCGGCCGGAGCGCAATCACGAAGTCGCCCGCCGAGGTCGCGACCACCGCCTGCTTCCCCGCCATCTCGGCGAGGGCCAACGTCGTCTTGTAGGGCCCGGCCGGCCTGGCGGCTGCCTGCGCGCCGCGCTGGACGGGCGCACCCGCAAGGACAACGGCGAACAGCGGGAGAAGAAGGAGCATCTTCATTGGCAAATTATAGAACCGCGGCAGCCTGCGCGAACGCCCGTCCGAGGGCGGCGGATGGATCGACGGTGCCGGCCCGCGCACCAACGCTGCTCTCGACACGGCGAGCAGCGCGATCTTTCCGACCGTATAATCCCATCGAGTAGGGATGCCCTTGATCGAGCACTCGGCCTTGCCGACCTTCCGCGAGCTGCGTCGCGAGGGGCAGGTTGTGCTCACGCTGGACGACGCCAGGCGCCAGGACGTGCGCGCGCTGCACATCGGCCTCCTGAACATGATGCCCGATGCGGCATTCCAGGTCACCGAACAGCAGTTCATGCGCCTGGTTGGAGGGTCCAGCCAGATGGCGCACTTCCATGTGCACTGCTTCACGGTGGGGGGGCTCCCGCGCAACGACGCCACCCGGGCCTATATCGCCCGGCACTACGAGGACATCTCCTCGCTCCATGCGGACGGCCTCGACGCCCTCATTGTCACGGGCGCCAACGTGGCGAATCCGCGCCTCGACCAGGAGCCGTTCTATCAGCCCCTGACCGAGGTCATCGGCTGGGCGAGCGAGCATGTCACGTCGGTGCTCTGCTCGTGCCTGTCAACCCACGCGCTGATGAAGTTCCTGCACGGGATCGACCGCAGGCCGCTGCCGCGCAAGCAGTGGGGCGTGTACAGTCACCGGGTGGTCGTACCAGGGCATCCGCTGCTGCGCGGGATCAACACACGCTTCGACGTGCCGCACTCCCGCTACAACGCGATTACGCGCGACCAGTTCGAGGAGGCGGGCTTCACCATCCTGGTCGAGAGCGCCGAAGCCGGCGTGCATGCCGCGGTCAGCGACGACCAGTTCCGCCGCGTGTATTTCCAGGGCCACCCCGAATACGACGCCAACAGCCTGCTCAAGGAGTACAAGCGGGAGGTCCTGCGCTACTTCAACGGGGAGCGCGACCTGCCGCCGTTCCCGGAGCACTACATCTCGGACGGCGCGGCCCCGGTCATCGCGCAATACCTCGAGACCGCGCATCGCGCGCATGCCGCACACGCGGCGCTGCCGGATTTCCCGGAAGCGGCGATAGCGCCGTTTCTCGACAATACGTGGACCGACACCGCCAGGGCTATTTTTGACAAGTGGCTGGGCTTGGTCTATCAACTGACGAACATCGACCGCCGCCTCCCGTTCAGGGAGGGCATCGATCCGCGCAGACCGCTCGACAGCTTGCCGTCGGGCCACGACACGCATTTTTTGACGAGGGAGCAGAGAGACCGATGAAGGATGAAACGCTGGCCATTCACGCGGGCTACATCACGGATCCCACCACGAAGTCGGTGGCGGTGCCGATTTACCAGACCGTCGCGTACGAGTTCGACAATGCGCAGCACGGAGCCGATCTGTTCAACCTGGTCGTGCCGGGGAACATCTACACGCGGATCATGAACCCGACCAACGACGTCCTCGAGCAGCGCGTGGCGGCGCTCGAAGGCGGCCTCGCCGGGCTGGCGCTCAGCTCCGGGAGTGCGGCGGTCAATTACTCGATCCTGACGATTGCCCACGCGGGCAGCAACGTCGTCTCGGTGCCGCTGCTCTACGGCGGTACGTACACGCTCTTTGCCCACCAGCTCCCCAGCCAGGGGATCGAGGTCCGGTTCGCCAAGGACGACAGTGCGGCAGCGCTCGGCGCGCTCATCGACGACAAGACGGCCGCGGTGTTCTGCGAAACGATCGGCAACCCCGCGGGCAACATCCCTGACCTCGAGGCGATTGCCGCGATGGCGCACAAGAAGGGCGTGCCCGTCATCGTGGACAACACCGTGCCCACGCCGGTGCTGATGAAGCCGATTGCGTTCGGCGCGGACATCGTGGTGCATTCGCTGACGAAGTACATGGGCGGTCATGGCACGTCGATCGGGGGCATCATCGTCGATTCGGGCAAGTTCCCGTGGGCGGAGCACAAGGCCCGGTTTCCCATGCTGAACAACCCGGAGCCCGCGTACCACGGCGTCGTCTACACGGAAGCGCTCGGCCCGGCGGCGTACATCGGCCGCACCCGGACCGTGCCGCTTCGCAACACCGGGTCCGCGATGAGCCCCTTCAACGCGTTTCTCTTCCTCCAAGGCATCGAGACGCTGGCGCTGCGGATGGAACGCCACGTGTCGAACGCCGTGGCAGTGGCGCAGCACCTCGAGAAGCACCCGGCGGTGCAGTGGGTCAACTATGCGGGCTTGAAGTCCTCGCCGTATTACCAGCTGGCCCAGAAGTACATGAAGGGCCGTCCGTCAGCCCTCCTGACGTTCGGCATCAAGGGCGGTTTCGACGCGGGGGTGAAGTTCTACGATGCGCTCAGGATTTTCAAGCGGCTGGTGAACATCGGCGACGCCAAGTCGCTCGCGGCGCACCCCGCGTCCACGACGCATCGCCAGCTCACGGAGGCCGAACTGAAGAGCGCGGCGGTGACTCCGGACATGATTCGGCTGTGTGTCGGGATCGAGGCGATTGAGGACATCGTCGAGGACATCGACCAGGCGCTCGCCGTCGCTACAGCCTGACGATCGGCACTGCCGACCCGGAGTCCGCGGCGATCGGCCGCGCCGCGTTCAGGCCCGTGGTTTCAGCACTTGACGCCGAGCTCCACCGGGTCGTACGCGAGATTCGGCGCAAGCCAGCGCTCCGCCGTCTCGATCGACATACCCTTGCGCGCCGCGTAGGACTCGAGCTGATCGCGGCCGATCCGGCCGACGTTGAAGTACTTCGCCTCCGGATGCGAGAAGTACAACCCGCTGACTGACGCGGCCGGGAGCATCGCGAAGCTCTCGGTCAGCGTGAGCCCCTGGCGGCGAGCGTCGAGCACGTCGAAGAGCTTCTGCTTCTCGGTGTGATCCGGGCAGGCCGGGTAGCCATAGGCCGGCCGGATGCCGCGATACTTTTCGGCAACGAGCTCGTCGTTCGACAGCTGCTCCTGCGCGCCGTAGCCCCAGTCCTTGCGCGCCCTGGCGTGGAGATATTCGGCAAACGCCTCCGCCAGCCGATCCGCCAGCGCCTTGACCATGATCGCGTTGTAGTCGTCGTGGTCCTGTTCGAAGTTCCGCACGAGATCGTCCGCGCCCAACCCCGCGGTCACGGCGAACATGCCGAGATAGTCGGGCACGCCCGTCTCGACCGGCGCAATGAAGTCGGCGAGCGACCGGTTCGGACGACCGTCGGCGATCACCTCCTGCTGTCGCAGCATCGGCAGGCGGGTGAGCTCGAGGCGGCGCGAATCGTCGGCGTAGACGATGATGTCGTCGCCGATGGTGTTGGCGGGCCAGAATCCGTACACGCCACGCGCGGTCAGGAGCGTGTCTTCGATGATCTCCTTGAGCAGCGCCTGAGCGTTGCCATAGAGCTCGCGCGCCGCCTCCCCGTAGGTGGAGTGCTCGAGGATTGCCGGGAAACGCCCTTTGAGCTCCCATGCCGAGAAGAAGAACGTCCAGTCGATATACCGTGCAATGTCCTGGAGCGGGACCTCGTCCAGGTACCGCCGTCCCACGAACCAGGGAGAGGCGATGACGTGGTCTTCCCAGTCCACCGCCAGCCGGTTCGCGCGCGCCTCCGCATAGCTCAGGAGCGGCTTCTGCCGCCTCGCCGCGTAGCTCTCCCGGATCTCGCCCTGGGCGACCCTGTTCGCCTGATCGAACGCCTCGCGCCGATCGCCGATGAGGCTGGACACGACATCCACGGCGCGTGACGCGTCGAGCACGTGGACGACGGGTCCCGTGTACTCGTGCGCGATCTTCACCGCCGTGTGCTGCTTGCTGGTCGTCGCGCCCCCGATCATCAGGGGAGTCGTGAAACCCCGGCGCGTCATCTCCCGCGCGACGAACACCATCTCGTCGAGCGACGGCGTGATGAGACCACTGAGCCCGATGATGTCCGCTTCGAGCTCGACCGCCGCGTCGAGGATTTTCGCCGCGGGGACCATGACACCGAGATCGATCACCTCGTAGTTGTTGCAGCCGAGCACGACCCCGACAATGTTCTTGCCGATGTCGTGGACGTCTCCCTTCACCGTCGCCATCAACACACGGCCCTGGGCCGACGACGCCCCGGTCAGGCGCTTGCGCTCCTCCATGTAGGGCAGCAGGTACGCGACCGCCTTCTTCATCGCCCGGGCGCTCTTGACGACCTGCGGGAGGAACATCTTGCCCGCGCCGAACAGGTTCCCGACCACCTTCATCCCGTCCATCAGCGGGCCTTCGATGATGTGGAGCGGCTCTTCGTACTTCCGGCGTGCCTCTTCGACGTCCGCTTCGATGAAGTCGACCACGCCGTGAACGAGTGCGTGCGACAGCCGCGCTTCCACGGTGGCCTCCCGCCAGCCGAGGTCCAGTTCCCGCTTCGTGCCGCTGCCCTTCACGCGATCCGCGAACTGCACGAGCCGCTCGGTCGCGTCCGGACGACGGTTGAAGATGATGTCTTCGACGTGTTCGAGCAGGTCCTTCGGGATGTCTTCGTACACAATCAGCTGGCCGGCGTTGACGATGCCCATGTCCATGCCGGCCTTGATCGCGTGGTAGAGGAACGCCGAGTGAATGGCCTCGCGGACGACGTCGTTCCCGCGGAACGAAAAAGAGAGATTGCTGACGCCGCCGCTGATCTTCGCTCCCGGACACGTCGTCTTGATGATCTTCAGCGCCTCGATGTAGTTGACGGCATAGTCGTTGTGCTCGTCGAGGCCGGTGGCGATCGCGAGGATGTTCGGGTCGAAGATGATGTCGGTCGGTTCGAAGCCGGCGCGATCGACGAGGAGGGCATAAGCCCGTTGACAGATCTGCACCTTGCGCTCGACGGTGTCCGCCTGTCCTGTCTCGTCGAACGCCATCACGACCGCGCCGGCGCCGTAGCGGCGGATCGTGCGCGCCTTGTGAAGGAAGTCTTCCTCCCCTTCCTTCAGGCTGATCGAGTTCACGACGCCCTTGCCCTGCACACACTTGAGCCCGGCCTCGAGCACCGTCCACCGGGAACTGTCGATCATCACGGGCACGCGGGCGATTTCGGGCTCGGTGGCGATGAAGTTGAGGAAGGTCGTCATCGCCTGTTCCGAATCGAGCATGCCTTCGTCCATGTTGACGTCGATCAGGTTCGCGCCGCCGCGCACCTGCTCGACCGCCACACTGACGGCTTCGGTGTAGTTCCCCGCCTTGATGAGGCGTGCGAACTTCGCGGAGCCCGTCACGTTGGTGCGTTCGCCGATCATCTGAAAGTTGCTGTCGGGCCGGATCGTGAGAACTTCGAGGCCGGCAAACTGCGAATACAGCTCGGGGGGCGCGGCCGCCGCCTCGGAGGCCGGCCCGGCCGGGCGCACCCGTCCGGATTCCCCCGAGCGAGCGACCTGCGGCCGCGAAGGTAAGGGCCGGGGTGTCACGCCGTCCACCGCACGGGCCACGGCCGCGATGTGCTCGGGCGTCGTCCCGCAGCATCCGCCGAGGACGTTCACGAAGCCGCTCGTCGCGAAGTCCTTCAGGAGCGTGGCGGTTTCCGGCGGGAGCTCGTCGTATTCGCCGAACGCGTTCGGCAGCCCGGCGTTCGGGTAGCTGGTGACGTAGCAGTCGGCGATGCGGGCGAGCTCCGCCATGTACGGGCGCATGTCGCGGGCTCCGAGCGCACAGTTGATGCCGACGCTGAACGGCTGCGCATGGCGGATGGACACGTAAAACGCGTCCACGGTCTGGCCCGAGAGGGTCCGTCCGCTGCGGTCGGTGATCGTGACCGAGATCATGAGCGGCAGCCGCACGCGCTTTTCTTCGAAGACGTTTTCGATCGCGACGATCGCGGCTTTCGCCCCGAGCGTGTCGAAGATCGTCTCGAGCAGTAGCACGTCGGCGCCGCCGTCGATGAGGCCGCGGACCTGGACTTCGTACGCGGCACGGAGCTCGTCGAACGAAATCGCGCGGAACGCCGGATTGTTGACATCCGGCGAGATCGACAGGGTGCGGTTGGTCGGCCCCATCGCGCCGGCGACGAAGCGCGGCCGGTCCGGCGTCTTCGCGGTCCACGCGTCGGCCGCCTCGCGCGCCAGCCGCGCGCCCTCGACGTTTATCTCGTACGCATACCCGTCGAGCGCGTAGTCCGCCTGGGCGACGGCCGTGCCCCCGAACGTGTTGGTCTCGAGGATGTCCGCGCCCGCGGCCAGATACTCGTGATGGATGGCGCTGATGACGTCTGGACGCGTGAGGACGAGGATGTCGCTGTCGCCCTTCAGGTCGCACGGGTGGTCGGCGAACCGCTCACCGCGGAAGTCCGCCTCCGTCAGCTTGTGCCGCTGGATCATCGTGCCCATCGCCCCGTCGAGGATGAGGATCCGGCGTTCGAGCAGGGACCGAAGCGTGTGGAATACAGGGCTGTTCATGGTGTTGATCTCGTTCTGAAGGGCCGGCCGCGTCACGGTCTGGCCGCCCGGAGTCGGGTCGCGACGCGCGGAGCCGCGGACTCCAGGCGGCCTCCCGCCTGGCGGGCCGTCCCGCCGGGCCTGCGGCCGCTGGCGATCAGGACGGCGAACGGATCGCCGCTCCTGCGGGCCCCGACGGTCACTCTCACATCAGCGAAGCCGGCATCGGCCAGGAGAGTCGCGAGACCTCGATCGGTGAAGCCCAGCATGCGGTCGCCCAGTCGGTCGCGGACCCACGTCTCGCCGTGTTCGCGAAGGTCGAGCACCAGCACGCGCCCGCCCGGGACCAGGATCCGCACCGCTTCCCGCACGGCCTGGCCCGGATCGTCGACGTGGTGAAGGGCCTGCGAGAACAGCGCAATGTCCACGCTGTGATCGCGCAGGGGCAACCGTTCGAGCTCACCCCGTTTCCAGATGACGTTGGTGACCTTGCGGCGGGAGGCGAGCGATCGGGCCCGCTTCAGCACCTCGGCAGACCGATCCACGGCGATGACCCGCGATGCCCAGCGGCTGGTTTCGATGGTCAGGTATCCCTCGCCGCAGCCGAGATCCGCCACGCGCACCGGCGGCAGCAGGTGCCCGAGGGCCCGCGCCCAGGCGGCCCAGCTCCGCCCCGGCACCAGCTGCCGTTCCCTGGTGTCCGGCCCCGCGTGCGCCTCGAAGTTCTCGTTGCGAACGCGACGCACCTCCTCGAGACGCGCGTCGTCGGCGCGCCCTTCACCGGTCCCGCGGATCGACTGGAAGTGGGAGTCGAGCAACGGCCACAGGGGTCCGAAACCGTTCTGCGCATCCCGCAGCGCCTCCGGAATCCGGTAGTAGGTGAAGCCGGCTTCACGTTCCTCGGCGATGAGGGCGGCGTCCTTGAGCAGGCCCAGGTGGCGGGAGACGCCGGACTGCGCCAGGCCGAGGATCCCGGTCAATTCCGTGACGTTCAGCCGCTCCTGCGCCAGGAGCCGCAACATGCGGAGCCGTACCTCGTCGCCGAGCAGGCGGAACACCGCCGGCGCGCCTTGCATATCTACTAATCTACATGCATTGATTAGGCGTGGCAAGCCCCTTCGGCGTCACCTCACGCGACGGGCCTCCAGGACATCGGGGGGCACAGCGTCACTGCGCGCCTGCAGCGTCGATGCGACGGCATGGCGACTGGTCTCCGGGCAGCGGCGGATGGGTCCCCGCGAAGAGCTACTGCCGTCCTGCCGCACCCGCCCCGTGCGACTCGAGCCAGGCGGTGAGCGTGGCCGGTTGCGCGGGACGCAGCGCGGCGCACCGGTCGATCCTCTCGAGTGTCTGCTGGAGTGTTCGCGTGGCGTCAGGAACCTTGTGCACGGCGAAGAACCGCGCGATGTCCTGGCGTGTGCGGCTGTCGCAGAACGTCCCGAGCGCGGCCACCACGACGCTGTTTCCGCCGTACACCAGGTCGCCGGACTTCTTCTGCACGTCGCCCCAGCGATCGCGCACGAGCGGCCACGACAGCCGTCGGGCGTCGGGATTCTGCAGGAGCGCGCCCATGAGCCGCTTGACATCCTGGCTGCGCACGTCCGGGCCGAGGATGTAATCCATCGTCCGGCGGACGAGGGCCGGGTCGCTGAAGGACGAGAGACCGTACGCGTATCGGTAGTGCTCCTCCGGATCCGTTGCCGCTTTGCTGCGGGCGAGGTACTTCTCATAGAGCGCGGTGTCACCGTGGCGTGCCGCGACCGTCACCGCGGCGTTCAACAGGGTGGATTCGATGCTGCCGGGTGCTCCCAGTTCCTGGAGAACGAGACTGCGCGATTTGGCGACCACCGGGGGAGCCTCGGCCGTTTCACCCAGGGCGGACACGAGCCACGCCCGGAGAACCCGTGTGTCGTCCGGCTCGGAAGACGGTGAGGACCAGCCGACCCGTTCGAATGTAGACGTGAGCAGCGACGTCACCCAGGCGTTGTACGCCGGCCGCGACGCCGGGGACGTCAGATTGTCGCCGATGGCCTTCAACGAGGCGACGAGGGTTTCGACGACCGCGGCGCTCTGCTCGCCGGTGAATCCGTCGGCCGTGTCCAGGAACGAGCGGACGTCGTGGCGGCCCTTGAGCACCAGGGCCCACTCGTCTGCAATCAGGGCGAGGCGTTCCGGGGGCGCCAGGGATCCGATGTTTGCGGCCAGAGTACGGACGACGGCAGGTGGATTCACCACGCGGTAGTAGCCGCGGGCGCCGGCGTTGGCAAAGACCCAGGCCGGGCACGCATCGAGCGGGACAGCGGCCGGCCCGCCGGCGGCCAACGCGCAGGACGTCTTGCCGCCCGGCACGGCGACACAGACGGGAACCGTCCAGCCGCGACGGGCTGCTCCGCGTCCCCCGCCAGGGGTCGGCGGGCGACTCTCCGGTGTCACCGTCGCCACCCCGCGACCGTCGGTGCACTTCAGCCCGGCATCCACCAGAGGGACTCCGGGCTGATCGACGAAGCTTGCCATCACACGGTCCACGGGCTTCCCGGTGCTCGCCGTCAGCGTGCCCCAGAAGTCTTCCGCGGCGGCGTTGCCGTACTTGAAGCGCTCGATGTACGCGTTCACCCCGGTCCTGAAGGCCTCCTCCCCGACCCACGACTCGACCATCCGCAGCACCGCGGCGCCCTTCTCGTAGGCGATGGCATCGAAGAGTTCGTTGATCTCGGGTGGTGTGGTCGCCCTGGCGCGGATGGGCCTGGTGGCCGCCAGCGAGTCGACCGCCATGGCCTTCTGGTTCGATTTCACTTCCTCCAGATCCATGTGCCAGTCGGGCTTCCAGGCTTTCAGCGGCTTGCTCGCCATCCACGTCGCAAAGCCTTCGTTCAGCCAGATGTCGTCCCACCAGCGCATGGTGACCAGATCCCCGAACCACTGGTGGGCCATCTCGTGCGCCAGCACGCTCGCGATGTCCCTCCGCACCCTGACCGAGGCCCCCTTGGGATCCGCAAGAAGCAGCGTCTCGCGGTAGAAGATGGCGGCCGTGTTCTCCATTGCCCCCGCTGCGAAGTCCGGTACTGCGACGATGTCGAGCTTCTTGAACGGGTACTTCACGCCGTAGTACCGGTCGTAGTACCGCAGCACCTCCGCCGCCGCCTCGAGGGCCAGCGCCGTCTGTCCCTTCTTGTCCGGCGTCGAGCAGACGCGGATCGGAATGCCGTCGGCGCTGGCGGACGAGCACACGAAATCGCCGACCGCCAGCGCCACCAGGTAAGTGGACATGCGCGGCGTGGTGGCGAACTTCACCGTGTGCGTGCCGGGCTTCGGTCCCGCGTCGTCGGACAGGACCGCGCCGTTGGAAATGGCGTGATCTCCCGTGTCGATCGTGGCGGCGAGCGCGAACGTGGCTTTCAACGCGGGTTCGTCGAACGACGGGAACATCCGCCGCGCGTCGGTGGCTTCGAGCTGGCTCACGGCATAACGGCGATTGTTCGCCTTGCTCAGATACAGTCCTCGCAGCTGGTCATTCAGGATGCCGGTGTATCTGATCTGGATGTCCGCGCGGCCGGCCGCCACGGGACGCGTCACGGCGAACGTCGCCTGCTCGCGCGCGGGATCAAGCGAGACCCGGGCCGTCTGCGTGCTGCCTCCGGCGGAGATAGTGACCGAGTCGAACATGATCTCCGCCGCGTTCACGGTGATCGTCCGCGAGGCCTGCTCGAGCGTCACGCTGATCCGCTCGACCCCGGCAAAGCGTGCGGCCGGAAGGTCGGGCTCGATCGCGATGTCGTAATGGTCCGGCACCACGCCCGCCGGCAGTCGTTGCGCCAGCGCCGTGGCGGCAGGGCCGAAGACCGCCGTCGCACAGACCAGCACGCCGACCAGGGACAGGGACACAGGATGAGGGCGCATGGTGCACTCGCGTGAGCAGAGTTCGGGGCGGCCTATACTGGCCGCGTGGATTTGAAAGTGTACCCCAGCGACAGGCCGTTCGGGGCGCTCGTCCTGGCGCCTGGCGCCGGGGCCGGCCAGACAAGTTCGTTCATGATCCGGGTGGCGACGGGCCTCGCCCATCGGGGACTTTCCACCGCGACGTTCGACTTTGCCTACATGGCGGCGGGTCGGAAGGTTCCCGACCGTGCGCCGGTGCTCGAGGCGGCGTGGCGTGAGGCGATTACGGCCGCACGGCAGCAGTTCGACGGCGTAAGGCTGTACGTGGGCGGCAAGTCCATGGGTGGGCGGATCGCATCTCATATCGCCTCCCAGGGGGGCGCGGCCCCTTTGGCGGGACTGATTCTTTTGGGGTACCCCCTGCATCCGCCCGGGCGCCCCGATCGGCGGCGCGACGCGCATCTGGCGGCCATCGCCGAGCCGATGCTCTTCGTGCAGGGCAGCAGGGATGCCTTCGGAACGGCCGCGGAGATCGGCCAGGTGTTGCCGACGCTGCAGGACGCCACGCTCGAGGAAGTGGAGGGGGGCGATCACTCGTTCAAGGTGCCCGGTGGAGTCAGCCGGCAGGAGCCGGTCCTGTCGCATGTGATGGACGCGGTGATTGCATGGGCGAGGAAAAAGGCTGAAGTTTGACGGCTGACGGCTGACGGGCAACACAGAAAGGGTGAAGACTCGACCGTGAAGACCGACAAGCCCGGAGCTGAGATGGGTGTGCGCGATGCGACCGACGTTCGCCTCATTCCCACGACCACGCATGGGCGTGTGCTCGTACGCGAGGCTCGAGCGGCCGCGGCGCGCGGCATGCTCGTCGGCTTCCACGGCTACATGGAGAACGCCGGAATGCAGATGGAGCGGCTCGAGGCGATTCCCGGCGCCACGCGCTGGACGCTGGTCTCGGTGCAGGCGCTCCACCGTTTCTACCGCGGGCGCAGCCACCAGGTCGTGGCCTGCTGGATGACACGCGAAGATCGCGACACCGCGATTGCCGACAACATCGAGTATGTCGACGCCGCGCTCGACGCGGTTCCCCACGACAGCTCGACGCGGATCGTTTATGCCGGTTTCTCGCAGGGCGTCGCGATGGCCTTCCGCTCTGCCGTCCGCGGCAGACATGGGGCGGCGGGGGTGATCGGCATCGGCGGCGACGTGCCGCCGGACCTGCTCCTGGATCCGGACGCACGGTTTCCGTTCGTCCTGCTCGCACGCGGCGCGCGCGACGAGTGGCTGACGGCCCAGAAATTCAGGGGCGACTTGAATGCCCTGGCGGCCCGCCGTCCGGCACCGAGGGTCCGTGCGCTCGAATACGACGGCGGCCATGAGTGGCACGGCGCGGTGGCGGACGGAGTGCGCGATTTTCTCGAGTCGCTCTAGCCCGCTCCGGCCTGATGTTTGGGCACGACCTTCCGCTTGTGCCGGATCTCCGCCTCCTCGACCGAGTGTGATTCAGTCAACGTGACGTCGCGTTTCGCCATGCTGACCAGCTGGTGATAGTGCCGGCGCAGCACGTGCAGATCCTCCTCCGACAGCGATTCCACCTCGATCAGCCGGTTGCTCGCCCCGTTGACGGCGGCGACGAGCTCGTTCAGCTTCAGATGAATCGCGAGAGAGTCCTTGTTCTGACCGCGCTGGATGAGGAAGACCATCAGGAACGTGATGATCGTCGTGCCGGTGTTGATCACGAGCTGCCACGTGTCGGAATAGCCGAACAGCGGACCGGTGAGCACCCAGACGAGGATGATGCCGAAGGCGAGCCCGAATGCCGTCGTGCTGCCGGTCCACTGCGTGACCCCCGTCGCCAGCCGTTGCAGCCCGCGGCCGAGTGGATGTCTGGATCTGCGCGTCATAGGCCTCCTCGCGTGCACTCTAACACCGGGATCGACCGGTTCGCGCCGGTTCGGGCGCCCGCGCCCGCTTCCGGTTTATAGTGATCGGATGCCTCGCTTTCCGTACCTCGCGCCCTCGGACCTGACCGCGGCTGAGCCACCCCAGGTGCGCAGCCGACTGCGTGCCGAGATCCCGGAGCGATTCAAGTGGAACCTCGACGACATCTTCCCGGACTGGGGGGCCTGGGAAGCCGGCTACAAGAATCTCGAGGGCATGATCGGCCGGTACGCCGCGCTCAAGGGCACTCTCTCCGGCGGGGCCGACAGGCTGCTCGAGGCGTTCAGACTCTCCGAGGAAATGGGACAGCTCGCCTACCGGGTCTGGTACTACCCCTCACTGCAGTACGACGAGGACCAGCGGGACAACGGCGTCAACGCCAAGCGTCAGCAGGTGCAGATACTCTTCGCGCGCCTTGGCCAGGCGGAATCGTGGTTCAACCCCGAACTGCTCTCGGTCCCGCTCGCGAAGGTGCGCGGCTGGATGGACGGCTCGCCGGCGCTCGGCGTCTACCGGTTCGCCATCGAGAACCTCTACAGGCAGCAGGAACACGTCCTCGACGAGGGGGGCGAAAAGCTCATGTCGCTCGCGAGCCGGCTCGCCTCCGCCCCGAACGATGCTTACTGGGCGCTCTCGACCGCCGACGCGAAGTTTCCGAAGATTACCTTGTCGACCGGGGAAGACGTGACCGTGTCGTACGGGCAGTATCGCGCGCTGCTCGCGACGCGGCCCCAGCAGGCCGATCGCGAGGCCGCGTTCGTGGCGC
Organism: Acidobacteriota bacterium; assembly: GCA_031361295.1. Taxonomy (GTDB): domain Bacteria; phylum Acidobacteriota; class Vicinamibacteria; order Vicinamibacterales; family 2-12-FULL-66-21; genus JALZOC01. Next base: position 19,220 of record JANMCN010000162.1, read on the forward strand.
TGCACGAAACGTACAACGCCACGCTGAACACGTATGCCACGCTGTACAACGGCGTGTGCCAGCGTGACTGGTTCCAGGCGCGGGCCCGCGGCTACGCGAGCACGCTCGACGCGGCGCTTCACGGCGACAACATCCCGCCCTCGGTGGTGGAGAACCTGATTGCCACCACGCGCGCCGGCGTCGATCCGCTGCGCCGCTATCACCGCCTCCGACGGCAGGTGCTCGGCGTGCCCTCGTACCACGTGTACGACTTCTCCATCCCGCTCGTCACCTTCGACAGGAAGTATCCGTACGACGACGTGCTCGACTGGATCGTGGCAGCGGTCGAGCCGCTGGGCGCGGACTTCCAGGCGCGCATGCGCGAAGGATTCACCGGCCGGTGGATTGACGTCTACGAGAACGAGGGCAAGCGATCAGGCGCCTATTCCGCCCCGGTGTACGGAACCCACCCGTACATGCTGCTGAATTACAACGACACCCTGGACGACGTCTTCACGCTGGCGCACGAGATGGGGCACTCGATGCACACCATCCTGTCGCACGACGCGCAGCCCTTCGTGTATTCGAGCTACACCATCTTCGTCGCGGAAGTCCCCTCGACGCTCACCGAGGCGCTCCTGCTCGAGTACATGCTGAAACGATCGACCGATCCGGCCGAACGGATCGTCCTGCTGCAGCATGCCATCGACAACATCACGGGCACGTTCTTCACGCAGGTCATGTTCGCCGACTACGAATTGCGCGCGCATCGACTCGCCGAGCAGGATCAGCCGATGACCTCCGAGATCCTGACGGAGATGTACACCACGCTGCTGAAGGACTATTACGGTGACGCGCTCGACATGAATCCCTTCACCGGGATCACCTGGGCGCGCATTCCCCACTTCTTCAACTCGCCGTATTACGTGTACCAGTACGCCACCTGTTTCGCGTCGGCGGCGCGCCTGTCCCGCGAGATCATGCACGGCCAGGGCACGAAGGACGCGCGGGCGCGGTACATGTCGCTCCTGCGGTCGGGTGGCAATGACTATCCGATGGAACAGTTGAAAAAGGCCGGCGTCGACCTGGCGCAGCCGGATACGGTGATGGCGGTCATCGAGCAGCTGGACGACCTGGTGAGCCGGCTGGAGCGGGAGCTCGCGGCGCTCAAACGGCCCTGAGGCCGGGCTACGGCGCCTCCGCCACGTCGTCCGAGGACGGGGCGCGCAGGCGATAGCGGACCGTGAGGGCAGCCGCGCCGAGCAGGGCGATGGCAGCCGACCCGTACGCCGTGCCTTCCCCGAACCGCTGGAGCGATCCGTTGCCCCACACGGGTCCGATCGTCCGTCCCAGGCTTTCGAGCGCGCCCGCGGCACCCTGCACGCGACCCTGTTCCTGGCGACCCGCCGACTTGCTGACGAGCGCGCTCAGGGTCGCGTTGCACAACCCGATACCGATGGCGCCGGGCACGAGCATGCCTTCGAAGATCCGCAGCGAGTGCGTCAGGGCGCTCCCGCCCCACCCCGCAGCGGCGAAGACCAGCCCGATGGTGAGCGTGCGCCGTTCACCGAGCGCCCGCACGATCGGACCCACGAGCGCCCCCTGCACGACCACGCCGAGGAATCCGAAGGCGCTCAACAGGTAGCCGATGTGTGCCGCGTCGAACCCGAACCGGCGCGCGCCGAACAGCGCGAACGTGGTCTGGTACACCGCGAAGGCGGTCCAGTACGCGAAGTCGATCGTGAACAGCACCCGGAGATGTGGCCGATCCCAGAGATCCCCGAGCGCACGCCACGGAGATCGCCCGCCGGCCTGGTTCCGGTGGACGGTCTCGGGCAGCCACCACCACGCCAGGGCCATCGCAAGGGCGGTGATCGCCGCGGCGGCCCAGATCGGGGCGGTATAACTGATCCGGGAAAACGCCGCGCCCAACGCCGGCCCCACGATGAAGCCGAGGCCGAAGGCCGCGCCGAGCAGCCCGAACGACTTCGCGCGGTTTTCCTCCGTCGAGATGTCGGCGATGTACGCGCGAGCGGTCGTGATGTTGCCGCCGGACAGGCCGTCCACGATCCGCGCGGCGAACAGCATCGCCAGGCTGTGCGCGAGCGCCAGCATGATGAAGCTCACGACCGTTCCGAGCAGGCTGAAAATCAGCACGGGGCGCCGGCCCCATCGATCGGAGAGATCCCCGAGCACCGGCGCGGCGAGCAGCTGGCTGAGCGAGAACGACGCGAACAGTAGCCCGATGACGAGCGGTGAGGCGCCGAATGTCTGCGCGTAGAACGGCAGCAGGGGGATGATGATCCCGAAGCCGACGAGGTTCACGAACGTCGTGAGGAAGATGATGAAGAGGGGCGTCACGTGGCGCGTGCCAAAGGGCGTGGTGTCCACGCGCGATGCGGGGCCCTCACGGCCGGACCTGCACGCTCTTGATGATCACCGGCTGGACGGGCACATCGTCCATGCTCTCGGTCGAATGGGTCGGGACAGCCGCGATGCGATCGACCACGTCCATTCCGGCCAGGACCCGGCCGAACACCGCGTACCCGAACTCGTCCGGTGAATAGCCGGTGTGATCGAGCCTGCGATTGTCCGCCACGTTGACATAGAACTGGGCCGTCGCGCTGCGAAGCGCCGCCATGCGAGCCATCGCCACCGTGCCTCGCGTGTTGCGCAGGCCGTTCGTCGCTTCGTTCTGGATGGGCGGCCGCGTGGGTTTCTCGCTGAACGACGGCGTGAATCCACCACCTTGGATCATGAACCCGGGCTTGACGCGATGAAAGATCGTGTCGGCGTAAAAACCGTCCCGGGCATACTGCACGAAGTTCTCGACCGACACCGGCGCCAGGTCGTTGAACAGCTCAATGGTGATGTCGCCCAAGGAGGTCTCGACCGTCGCGACCTGGTGGCCCGGAGCAGGCATCGGCGCGGGGGCCTGCAGCGGGGGCGCCTGGACCGCTTTCGTCGAGCCGGGAGCGGCTCCGGCCGGACCCGGCCCCAGCTGGCCGGACGACGCGGCGATCGCCGATGCGCGTAACGGACTTACGGAAGCCGACAATCCAGGGATCGAGCCGGACGCGACGAACCAGACGACCAGAACCGACCGGAGACGGGAGGAAGGGCGCATACGACTCCATGGCGCGGGGATTCAACTCGATGGATCCTGAATGTTAGGCCGCTGCACTGTCGCACGTCAATCCGGGCCTGTATTCGTTCCGGGCCACGGCACGCAAATCGCAGTGTTATCCGCCGCCGATGTCTTTCCTCGATCGATTCAAGCCCCAGCCCCGGTGGAAGCATACCGACGCGGCGGTCCGCGCCGTCGCTATCGCGGAGATGCCGGACGACGCGGAGCATCGCGAGCTGATCGCGGAGCTGGCGACGTCGGACGAGGACGTGAAGGTCCGGCGGGCGGCGCTGCTGCGCCTCTCGGACGTGGCGGTCCTGGCCAGCCGGGCACGCGCGGAATCCGACCCCGAGCTGCGGCGCGGCATTGCGGACCGCCTGGTCGGGGTCGCGATCGCGCCGGCGGACACCGACGCGGCCGCCGCACTGGCCCTCAGCGGGCTCGAAGATCCCCGGCAGTTCGCGACCATCGCGAAGAGCTCGCCGCACGACACCGTCCGCGCGGCCGCGCTCGGGCGGGTCCACGACGCGAAGGCCCTCAGCAGCGTCGCGCGGCACGCGCTCGACGGGCAGACCGCGCTCGATGCCGTGGCCCGGCTCAGCGACAGCCAGGAGCTTCTCGCCGTCGCCCTGAAAACCGATCACAAGGACGCCGGAATTGCCGCGCTCGAGAGGTCGCTCAGCGACGCCTCGCTCGATGACGCCGCGATGCGCGACACCCTCGAAACGGCCGTCGCGAAGGCCAGGAACAAGTCCGTCTCGAAACGTGCGCGCGCGCTCCTCAGCGCGATGCAGGATGCGGAGGCAGCACGACGCATGGCTCTCGAACAGTGGCAACATCAGGTCGCGTCGATCGTGGCCCGCGTAGAGGCGATTGCCGCACGTCCGTCCCTCGGCGCCGGACGCGAGCTCGCCGAAGCGGAAGCGGAGTGGCGCGACGTCGCCGCAAACGGCACCTTCGAGCTCGACCCGGGCACGGCCGCACGCTTCGGTGCCCTCGGGGACGCCGCGCGGACCGGCATCGCCGCCGCCGAGCGCGCTGAGGCCGAACAGCGGGCGGCGGCCGAGCACGCCGCCGCGCTCCTCGCCGTTCGCGTCTCGCTCTGCGAACGCCTGGAACGGGTCTCTTCCGAACGGGCGCTCGCGGAGCTCGAGAGTGCGCGTGCGGAGTGGGAAGGCCTGCCAGAGCCCTCGCCCGACCTGGCGGATCGTCAGATCCACGCTCGTTTCCTGGAAGCTTCCCGGGCCGCGGCCGCACGCCACGACAACCACCAGGACCGTGTTCGCATCAACGAGCGGCTCGAGGCCCTGTCGATGGAGGCCGACCGTCTGTCGGCCGAAGAGCACCACACGGACGATGCGTGGGCAGCCGTTTGCGGTGAATGGGGAGCGCTGCAGAGCAGAACGGACACGCTCGATCCCGTCGCCGCCGAACGATTTGCCGCGGCCGATGCGCGGGTGCGGGTCCGCGCCGAGGAACGCCGCGCCGCGGCCGAGCGCGCGCTGCGGCAACAGGTCCAGCGGATTGAACAGCTGGTCGAGCGCGCCCTCATCAGGACGGCGGCCGAGGACCTGAGCCTGCGCGAAGCCGATCGGCTTGCGCGCGAACTCCGCACCGCGCTCGACGCCCCCTCCTTGCCCGGACGCGAGCACCAGCCGCTGATGGAGCGGCTCAAGGCGGCGCAGGCCGCGATGGCCCCGCGCGTCCACGAGCTCCGCGAGCTCGACGAATGGAAGCGGTTCGCGAACGCCGCCGTGCAGGAGGAGCTCATCGCGCGGGCCGAGGCGCTGCGGACCAAATACGGGTTCGACACGCCTGAAGGCGTCAAGGCGGACGATCTCGAGAAGGTTGCCCGCGATCTCCACGAAATCCAGGAGCGCTGGAAGCAGGCCGCCGAGGCGCCGCGGGCGCAGGCCCAGGCGCTGTGGCACCGCTACCGCCAGGCCGCAGACCCGATCCAGGCGAAGGCCCGCGAGTTCTTCGCGCAACGCGTCGAGGAGCGGAAGATCAACCTCGAACGCAAGATCGCGCTCATCGAGCGCGCCGAGGCGCTCTCGATCTCCAGCGACTGGATCAAGACCGCTGACGAACTGAAGAAGCTCCAGTCCGAATGGCAGGCGATCGGACCCGTGCCACGGCAGGACACGCGCGCCACGTGGAAGCGCTTCCGGGAGGCCTGCGACGCGTTCTTCACGCGGCGCAACGCCGATCTGGCGCTGCGCAAGGAAACGTGGGCGGCCAACCAGGCCCGCAAGGAGGCGCTGTGCGCCCGCGCGGAGGAGCTCGCCTCCTCGACCGAATGGGACAGGGCGTCTGCGGAGATCCGGCGGCTCCAGGCGGAATGGAAGAACGTCGGCCCTGTGCGCCGGACGAAATCCGAGGCGCTGTGGCAGCGCTTCCGGCTCGCCTGCGACACGTTCTTCGACCGGTACAAACGGCGCGACGAGATCGAGCTGGAGGCGCGTCAGGCCGACCGGGAAGCGCTGGTGAACGAGCTCGAGTCGCTGGTCGCGGGCGGGCGGAGTGACGAATCGGAGCTGCATGCGCCGGAAGTGATGGGGGACATCGCGCCGCCCGCCCCGTCCCCGTTCGACAATGCCGCGCTGCTCGAACGGGTGCGGTCGCTCAGAAGCCGCTGGAACCAGTCGTCACCGGCCGTGCGCCAGGGAGCCGACCCGCTGAGCCCGCGGTTCATGAACGCGCTGGAGCGCCTCATCGCCGCCTATCCGGAGGCGTTCCGCGGCAGCGAGCTGGATACGGACGCGAACCGCCGGAAGATGGAGAAACTTTGCGAGCGGGTGGAGGGCTTCCTGAAGGAGGCCGTCGCGCCGCCGAGCTCCTCGCAGGCGCTCGCGATGATGCTGCGGGAGGCACTGGCGTCGAACACGATCGGCGGCCGGGCGGGCGAAGAAACGAAGTGGCGCGCGATGGCGGACGACGTGCGCAGCGCGCAGGCGGCGTGGACGCGCCTCGGACCGGCGCCAGGCGAGGCGGGCCGCCAGTTGAACGAGCGCTTTCACCGCGCATGCAGCCGCTTCTTCGAGCAGTTCCGGAGGCATGCGCCCCAGAACGCCGCGCCGCAGCCGCAGCGCGGCAGGCCCGTCGGCGTGCGGTAGCCCTTCTCGCGCCAGTCTCCCGGCTTCAGCGGGAGCCGGCGCTGTACGCGATCTTACCGCCCACGATCGTGTAAACGACCTTCGCGGAACGGATCTCCTCCTCCGGCACCGTGAGGATGTCCTTCGACAGAACCGTCATATCCGCAAGCTTCCCGATCTTCAGCGAGCCGCGCGAGTCGTCCTGGAAGGCCGCGTAGGCGCCGTTGATGGTGTATGACTTCAGCGCTTCCAGGCGGTTCATGCGCTGATCCGCATAGAACACGATCCCCGACGTCGCTCTCCGCGTGACACTCGCGTAGAAGTTCGGGATGGGGTCCACGTCCTCGACCGGCGCGTCAGTCCCATTCGCCACCAGCGCACCGCTTTTCATCAGCTTCTGCCAGACATATGCACCCTCCTCGGCCCGCGTCCGTCCGAGCCGATCGACGACATACGGCGCGTCGGACGTGCAATGGATGCCCTGCATCGAGGCGATCACTCCGAGCTGCCCGAACCGGGGAATGTCAGCCGATGCGAGGTGCTGCGCATGCTCCACGCGCCACCGGAGGTCCCGCTTCAACGGATTCGCCCTGAATGCCCGCTCGAAGACGTTCAGCGTCTCGCGGTTCGCCCGGTCGCCGATGGCGTGGACGCAGAGCTGGTAGTCGTGTTCGATCGCCAGTCGTGCGGTCTCTTCGATGGCGGCGACGGGTGTCGTGTTGAGTCCCGTGCTGTCCGGTTTGTCGGTGTACGGCTCGAGCATCCATGCGCCGCGCGAGCCCAGCGCGCCGTCCATCTGGCGCTTGAGCGCCCGCACCGTCAGGTGGCCGCCGGCATAATCGATCAGGCGGTACTGTTTCAGCTTTCCGGCCGCCGCGGCATTTCCCTCCGACACCATGACCCAGAGGCGCACGCCGATCCGGCCTTCGTCGATCAGATGTTTCATCCGGTCGATCGTCGCAAATGAGGACCCCGCGTCCTGGAACGACGTGATGCCTTTCGACAATGCCTCCGCGGACGCCAGCTCCAGCGCCTTCCGGTCGCGCGTGGCGTCTCCTGCACCCCTTCTCACAAGGTTCTCAGCCGTTTCGCGGAGGAGCCCGATCGGATCACCGCGGTCATCCACGATGATGTCTCCACCGGCCGGAGCCCGAGTCGTGCGCGTGATGCCCGACAGGGCCATGGCCCTGCCGTTCACGAACACGGCATGACCGCTCGCATGGGTGAGGAGGACGGGGTTGTCCGGCGAGACGGCGTCGAGCGACGCATGCGTCGGAAACCCTTCGACGCTCGGGTCCGGCCGGGTGGTCCACTTGTCCTGGTGCCAACCTCGCCCCACGATCCATTCTCCCGGCTTCGCATCAGTTGCCGCCGAGGCGACGCGGGCCACGATCTCGGCCCAGCTCGTGGTGTCGGTCAGATTCAGCTGGAGGCGGGCTTCCCCGAGCCCGCTGAAATGGCCGTGGCTCTCGACGAAGCCCGGGATGACGAGCTGACCGTGCAGATCGAGCACGCGCGTCGCTGTGCCCGCGTAGCGCTGGAGCTCCGCGCTCCCCCCGAGCGCCATGATCCGATCGCCGCGCACCGCCACCGCCTCGGCCGCCGGCAACTCATCGTCCACTGTCACGATCCGGGCATTGGTCAGCAGCAGGTCCGCGGCAACGAGCGGCGGCGGCTGCGTCGCCTGAGGCGAGCGTGTGACCACAAACAGGAGTGCCAGCGCGCCCAGGAAGGCGGCCGACGAGACGCGCGACGGACGATGCACTGCCATGCCTCACCTGGAACGCGCGCCGGCCGTGGATCGCGTCCGACAGGCAGGAGCCGCGCGCCCACTCCCCCTGCGTTATTCCAATAGGTCTGACGGGCGGACCACAAGCGCTGCTCCCGGAACCCCGACCCGGGAACCTGGAACCCCGACCCCGGAACCCGGAACTATGCGAACAGCCGCTCGAAATTGCCGCCGAAAATCTGGGCACGGTCGGCGTCCGACAGGCCGGCGGCCTGGGTTGCGGTCTCCTGCGCCGCAAACACGGGGTGTTGCCAGCCTCTGGGAAAGAACGACGAATCGGTCCCGAAAACCACCCGGCCGGCTCCGACCACCGCCACGGCCTGGCGGAACACGGCGTCTAGCGTCAAGCCAGGATGGTACTTCAGCCAGGCGTTCGAGCTTGACGTATCGAGGTGGATGTTCGGGCACTGGTCGGCGGCCATGAGCACCTCGCGGAAGAGTCCTGCGCCGAAGTGCGGCACGATCACGCGGACGGCAGGAAACCGCGCCGCCGTCGCCGCAAGCGCGAGCGGATCCCCGAGCCGCATGTCGAACGGGGACAGCAGGCCGAGTTTCCGTCTGATGCCCACGCTCAGCACCCCGCAGTGCGCGAACACGACGGCCCCGTCCGACGCCGCGGCGGCAAACACATCACGCACCCGCTCGTCGTCCAGACGGTAGCCGTGCATGGCCGGGAAGAGGCAGATGCCCCGCAGCCCATCCCCCCCGAGCACCTGCGACAGCCGGCTTTTCACGTCCCCCTGCATGGGATTGAACATGAAGAACCCGACAAATCGCGACGGGTGCCTGCGGACGGCGGCCGCGACCGAATCCTCGTCGCCGGGGATGCTGGCGATCAGCGCGACGCGGGCCACGCCGTGGCGGTCGAGCTCCGTCACCCACCGATCGGCCAGCTCCTCGACCGTGCCGGGATCGTTCCACCCGACACGGTGCGATACTGCGGTGGCGCGCCCGGTTTCCGGCAGGTCGCGCAGGCCCTGCGACAGGATCTCGAGAAACCGCGACGAGAACAGATGACAGTGGATGTCGCACAAGTGCATGGTTGATGACGCCATCATAATCGGGCTCGTGTCGGACACGCACGGTCTCGTGCGCACCGCCCTATTCGGCGCCCTTGCCGGTGTGTCCCGGATCCTGCACGCCGGGGACGTCGGGGGGCGCGGCGTCCTGGACGAACTGCGTGCCATCGCACCCGTGTCGGCGGTCTACGGCAATGTGGATCCACCGGGCCCCCCGCTCGAGGCACGGTACATCGCCGAGGCCGGGGGGCTGACTGTGCACGTGAGCCACGGCCACGAGCTGGGAAGTCCGACTCCGGAGAAGCTGCTCGACCTGTACGCCTACGACATCATCGTGTACGGCCACACGCACAAGGCCCTGGTGCACTGGCATGGCAGGCGACTGGTCGTGAACCCCGGCGCCGCCGGTCCAAGGCGCTTCAACGGGGTGCCGTCGGTCGCGCGCCTGACCATTACAGGCGGGCGCGCGGAGGTCGAGATCATCGAGCTGCGGTGAGTGCCTCGTCCGGGCCCGTTCGGGCCATGGCCTTCAGCCGTCGATCGACGACCAGGAAATAGGGAATGGCGAGGGCGGAGAGGGTGGCGGCTGCGCCGAACGCCGTTCTGAATCCGTAGTGCTGAATCATCCATCCAATGGTCGTGGACCCGGTCCCGATGCCCGTATCGAACGCCGCGAGGATGGCGCCGAACGCAGCGCCCCGGCGGGCGGCGCTGACCTCGCGCATCACATACCCGACGTAGACCGGATACGCCGTGCCGAAGCCGGTGCCGAAGATCAGCGCTGAGGCGATCATCATCGGCCGCGTACCGCCGATTGCCAGGCAACCCAGGCCAATGGTGATGAGAAGCAGGCACGGCAGGAAAATCCGCCGGTAGCCGAATCGATCCCCGAGCCGGCCGGCAGCCGGGCGCGTCAGCAGGACGACGGCCGCAAGCGTCGTCAGGTAAATGGCCTTGGGCCGGACCTGGTTGGCGTCCGCATACAGCGCGGTGAAGCTCGTGATGCCGCCGTACCCGAAGGAGTACAGAAACAGCGTTCCGGACATGATGAGCACGCGCCACTCGAGAACTCCGCGCGGCGGTCCCGCGTGTGCGTTCTCGGGGAGGGGGGTCTCGCGCAACCGGGATGCGATGAGCGCCATCACGATGTTCAAGACGGCAGACTCGCCGCACAGCCACCACCAGCCCTGGCGATAAATCCAGAAGCCCACCGTTGGCGCGACCGCGAGCGCCGACACGCTCGCGAGGCCCCAGTACCCGATTCCCTCGGCGCGGCGGGAGGCGGGCAGCATGTTGGTCATGAAGGCGGAGGACGCGGACAGGAGGCCGGACCAGAAGATGCCGTGAACGACCACGAGGGCGAGCAGCCAGCGATAGTCGGCGATCCACCCGTACAGGATCGAGAACGCCGTGATCGCGACACTGGAGGCGATCAGCACGCGGCGCTGGCCGACGCGGTCCACGACGGCGCCCGTGAGGGGCGCCGAGAACGCCGAGGAATACGTCAGGAAGCCCAGGAACAATCCGGACGCGAACGTCGATCCCCCGAGGTCGTGAATGTGAAACGGCGCTGTCGGGAGCAGCTGGAACACCGACAGGAACACGGTGAAGGTGAATCCGCACATCACGAAGAACCCGGGCGTGAACAGGCGGTCTGGCGCTGGCATCGCGCCTCACTTTATCATCCGGTCTCGCGACGACGGGGCGACCGACGGAGCTGAAGATCCGCCTGCGTCCTCCCCCGACGAGCCTGGGATCACAGGCGGAGCTGAAGCTCCGCCCTACGACCACGCCCTGCGTGCCTCGCCCTCCGTAACACGCGTTGCATCTCACGGTACGTAGCGCGCCGCTTTAGCGGCGCGACCACCGCCGGAAGCGCCGAGCGACGGGAGCCCCAGTCCTCGAGGGCTGGCGTGACTTACGCTAAGATCGACGTATGACGCAGGATTTCAGCGGGTTCAGGCCTTCGAAGCTGTGGAGACAGATGCCGTCCGATCGTCGCCTCGCCGCGGCGCAGCTGTTCTGGGCCGACGATCAATCGACCGAGCAGCAGCTCGAGGCCGTCGCGGCCCTCGCGGCGCACATGAAGTTCCGCGCGAAAAGCGTGATTGGCCTCACGCTCGAGAAGAAAGCGAAGTACCTCTCCACACTGCCCAACGTCTCCGACGCGGTCGCCGCGCGCGCGCTCGTGAACTACCATCTCGAACGGCAGGGTCCGATGATGGGCGCGTTTCTCGACAGCCTCGGGATCGCGCACGAGGATGGCCTCATCAACGAGGAGAACGTCACGAAACCGGATCCCGAGAAACTTCGAACCGCCGCGGCGGAACTGGGCGCAAAGTTCCCGCCGTCAGACGTCACTCTGTATCTCAGTACGCTCGTCTCGCAGGATCCGGACACCTGGGGCAGCCTCGCGGAGTCGATCGCGTGAGCCGCTGACGTGCTCACCCTGCTCATGACCGCGTCACTGCTGGCACAGCGAAGCGGTCCGCCGTCGACATCGCTCGAGCCGGCCTTGCGCCGGATCATTGCAGCCAGCGGCGCGGAAGTCGCGGTGGCCTACCGGTCGCTCGACGGCCGCGCTGAGTTGTTCCTGGATGCAGACACGGCGTTCCATGCCGCGAGCACCATGAAGGTGCCGGTCATGATCGAGCTCTTCCGGCAGGCGCACGCCGGCGCACTTACGCTCGACGATCCCCTCGCCGTCACCAACGAGTTCCACAGCATCGTCGATGGCAGCCGCTACGCACTGGCTGACGGGGACGCGGCTGACAAGGACGTCGTCGCGGCACTCGGCCGGACGTTGACGCTCCGCCAGCTCTGCGAGGCGATGATCACGGTCAGCAGCAACCTCGCGGCGAACCTCCTCATCGAAAAGCTCGGTGTCGACAACATCCGTCGCACGGTCTCGGCGCTCGGCGCGGACGGCATGCGGGTCCTTCGCGGTGTCGAGGACCAGAAAGCGTTCGACAAGGGGCTGAACAATACGACAACGGCCCGCGGGCTCCTGGTCCTTCTCGAACGGATCGCGCAGGGACGCGCCGTCGACAACGCCTCGGATGCGGAGATGGTGCGTATCCTGGCTCGGCAGCAGGTGTCGCCCGACGCCATCGCCGCCGGTGTGCCGCCGGGAATTGTCGTGGCACACAAGACCGGCAACATCACGCGCATCCACCACGATGCGGCGATCGTCATGGCGCCGAGGCCGTACGTGCTGGTCGTCCTCGTACGGGGGATGGAGGAGCTGGAGAAGAGTTCCGCGTTGATGGCCGCCGTATCGAAAGCGGTGTACGACTGGCAGACGGAGGCGGGGGGGCCGCCACGCAGCGACACCCCTCGATAGCAGGCGGGTCTGGATCGCGGATGGGGCGGGCCGGATTCTGGGTCCGGCCCTAACATGGATTGAGCGCTCAGACCCGGCGGAGGCGACGGAAGCCCGCGAGACACGCGACGCCAACTCCCAGCAATAGGCCCGCGGCCGGCTCCGGCACCTGGGTCGCCGACGCCAGCGGTCCGATGAAGTCCTGGGCGTCGGTCACCAACCCCGTCGGATTCACGTAGGACAGTCGCAGCCACGCTGCGTCGGAGGATGCCACCGTTGGACTGATCGCCAGCGCGTCCAGATAGGACTGGGCGAACGTCCGGACCTGGCTGGTCGGATCGGAGGCGTTGTCCCGGACGTACGTTGATCCTCCGCCCGTTGCGGCCACCGAAAAATCGCCGTCGTACAGCACGTTCCAGATCGCGATCTGGAGGGCGGCACGCTCGGCGAGCCCGACACCCGTGTCGAGACCCGCAAAGGTCGTCGCATAGGTGTTGTACAACCAGGCCGCACTCTGCCCGGCGGTTGCGGAGTTCAAGCCGTTGGTGGCGGTCCAGCCGCTCATGAGCGATCCGGGCGCCGCTACGTCGAACGTCGCCGGCGGGTGCGGCAGGTGGTCGTCCGGAAAAAACACCCCGGTGAAAAAATCGACGCAGTACGTCTCGAAGCTGTTTGGAGCGTCGAGCGCCCCACCAAGCCCTGCGCCGCCCGAGGCGAGGATACTTCCCAGCGTCGAACCGTAGTTCTGCCCGTTCAGGGCGAAAACCACGGATGTGCCCTGGAAGTCCGAGTTGAGCGTAATCGTCGCCGCCCGCGCCGACGACGGGCACACGACGGCGAGCAGAGTCACGAGTACGAGTGTCCGCATAAATCTCGCTTTCTTCGACGCAGGGGTGGGGAAGGCCAGTCTCTACCGGCCCTGCCGTCGAAGGCAAGCACAAAATGGACTTTCAGCTCACCACCGCAAGCCCGAGCCCTGCATTTGGTCGGGCTTCAGAAGACATACACGAAGTTCAGCACCGGAAATCCCAAGAACTCCTCCGCGCCGATCGGCACGCCGATCGCCAGATCCGCAGAAAGCCGACCGCCGAAGAACCTCACGCCGCCAGTCGCGACGCCGTGGCCCCCCTTCCAGACGTAGCTCTCGGTGATCAGCTTGAGGTTGCGCCTCACCTGCCGTTCGCCGCCGAGCATCAGCACGCCTACCCGGCTGCCCCCGGTTCCGTACGCCATGCCGCCGCCGACGGTGAAGGAAGCACTGCTGTCCCCATGGGTGCCGACCACATAACCCACTCCGCCGCCGTCGCCGTGCGTGTTGAAGAGATGGAAGAGGCCCACCGCGATCTGGGTGCGCGCGCCGGAGACGAGCTGCAGCTTCGGGGTGATCCAGAAGGGGCGGTTCCCCTCGTCCAGGCCGAACACGAGCGGCGTGCCTCCTCCGATCGACAGCCGGTCCGTAATCCCGACCTGCACGAAGGGCATGACGAACTCGTAGACACCGAGATAGGTCTGCCCCCGTGCCAGCGAACGTCCCGTAGGCCCGAAGAAGAGACGCGTCGCGTTCGGGTCCACCGGAAGAAACCTGCCGTCTACCACCTCGCCGCTCACCGCCTTGAGCGACGCCACGTCAGACCGACTGGCCGTCACCATCGTGCCGGCCTGTGTCTTCAGCACCAGCTGTTCGTCGTCCTGGCTGACGATCGTGCCGAACATCCGGGATCCGTCACGCAGGACGAGCTCGTACCAGGTGACAGGCTCATCAGCTGGCGCCGCCGACCCTTGGGCGAACGTCCGGATCGGCGCGACAAGCAGGACGCAGGACGTCACGATCAGCATCGCCATCAGCTTTGACATTTGTCGATCTCCAGGGAGCCCCTCGGCAACCGCGTGTGGGACGGACAGCTCACCGTCCATGTCCGTACGATACGGGCAGGCCCGGTGACAAGTCGTGAGGGGGGCGTGAAGAAGACTGAATTCAGCGGGCGTGCGACGCAATGGCGGCGAGAACTGCCTGGTACCCGCGGGTGTGGCGCAGTGGTGCGAAAAGCGGCTCGATCGGAATGGTCCACCCTGTAAACGGACGCTCTGGCTGGCCGACCAGGCGTCTCAGCGCGTCGACGGCATCAGCCGACCGCCCGCACACCGCGTGATGAAAGGCTTCTGCCAGCGTCGCCTCGCTGCTCCGCCCTCCGGCCCGCAGCGCCTCGATTGCACTCGCGGCATGCCTGAAGGCGGCGTCGGCTGCCCGCCTGTCGCCGTGGGCGGCGTGCGCCGCGCCGAGACCGACGAGCGATCGGGCATGTTCGGGATACAGCTCGAGCGCCCGCCGGAACGAGGGCACCGCGGCACCGGGCTCCTTATCGGCGAGCGCCGCGAACCCCGCGCCGTCGTAGGCGTTCATGGCGAATTCGGCCGCATAGAGCTGCGACGGCCCCACGACCACTTCGCGGTCGAATTCCTCACGCGCGCTCCGCGGATCTCCCTGGGCGAGGCGCACGAGCCCGAGCAGCCAGTGCAGCCCTTTTGCCGGGTAGCGCTGCCGGAAGTGTGACTGCCGATCCTGGAGGATCGTGCCTTCGCGCAGCACGGATTCTGCGTGGTCCAGGGCGCCCCGTGCGATGTGCACCATCGCGGCTTCGAAGTGCGCGAACGGAAAATCCGGGTACAGCTCCATGGACCGTGCGAGCGTTCGCAGGCGGTCGCCGCCCCACTGCGCGTGCGCCAGGCGGAAGTGATGGCCCCAGTAGCCGGGCTCGAGCGTGACGGCGCGGCGGGCCGCTGCGGCCGCCTCGACGAACCGGTTCGCGCTGACGAGCAGGAATGCGAGAGTGGCATGCGCTTCGGCCAGGTCGTCCGCGAGCTCGATGGCACGACGGACATGGTCGATGGCACGCGTCAGGAGCCCCGCGTCGGGCTGATTGCGCGCACGGGACATCTCGTACTGCCAGAACCTGCCATTACCCAGCGCGACGTGGGCGAGCGCGTAGCTCGGGTCGAGCGTCACGGCGCGCTCGAAATCGGCAATCGCGCCCGCCACGAGCGACGAGTCGAGCGACTCGAGCCGCACGCGGCCTTCGGTGAAGGCCTGGTACGCTTCGAGGCTGACGGTCTCGCGGTGCATGCGCCGCCGCGACCCGTCGCGGTCCGTCCTGCCGAGCGTCCCGGCGAACTGGCCGACGATGCGGTCCTGGAGCTCGAACACCTGTTCGAGCGCCCCGTCGGCCTTCGCATCGGCGAGGGCGACGCCGGACGCGGCATCCACGATGCGCGCGGTGATCCGAAGGCGATCGCCGGCCCGCTGAAAACTGCCCACGACCGCAAGATCCAGCAGGAGCTCGGCTCGAAGCGCCGAGAGGTCCGTGCCGACCCGCCGTACGGCCTCGACGACACGCACGCGGTCGATGATTCGGTGTGTGCCTGCGGCCCTGAGGTCGTTCGTCACGGTTTCGGCGATTCCGGACGACAGCCATGCGAACTCACGGTCCGTGCTCACGTTCGAGAAATCCAGCACCCCGATGAACGGGATTTCCTCTTCCGACTGTGGTGTCGCCTCGGCGGGCGCCGCCTCGCGCACATCCGGTTGAACGGGCGCGATGAAGCGGTAGCCGCGTCGAGCGACCGTCTGGATGTAGGTGGGCTTCGAGGGGTCGTCACCGAGCGCCTGGCGCAGCTCCGAGACCGCCTGTGTGAGGGCGTTGTCGGTCACCGCCACGTCGGGCCAGAGGGCCGCGAAGAGTTCGTCCTTCGGCACGAGCGCCGACTGCCGCGCCGCGAGGTACAGGAGCAGGTCGATGATTTTGGGCGAGAGCGGAATGACTTCCGAGCCGCGGAAGAGGCGGTACGATCCGGCGTCAACGGTGTAAGGGCCGAAACGGTACGAGCCCGCGTTCGTCACTGGGGCCCAGCATACATCCGCTCCAGGCCGCGCCTCGCTTAGAATGCACCCATGGATCGCCGACGATTCCTCGCGTCCGCCGGCGTCGCGTCGATGGTCGCGGTGGTGCGCGCGCGTCGCATCTCAGAGGCGCCTGGTCCGGTGCCCGCCATCGTCAGACCGCGACGGCTGGCGCCGGGCGACGGGGTCGGACTCGTGGCTCCCGCGAATGCGACGTTCGAATCGGTCGACGTGCAGGTGGCGACCGAGTCGCTGCAGGCGCTGGGACTCCGGGTGCAGGTCGGCCCGCACCTGACCGATCGCCATGGCTACCTCG
>JANMCN010000193.1:0-3107 GCA_031361295.1 Acidobacteriota bacterium
GTACGTGGCCGCTCGCCGGAGCTGACGGCTCGGCCGGGGCCTTGCGCTCACACGGACGTCGTGCCGCTGCCGGACAGGATGCGCGCGTACGGTCCGGGATCAACGTTTCCGCCGGACAGCACCAGGCCCACCGCACGGCCACGAATCCGGTTGCGGTCTTTGAGCACGGCGGCGAGCGCCGCAGCCCCCGCTCCTTCCACGACATTGTGGGTGTCGTCGAACAGCGCCCGCATGGCATCCTCAATCTCGTCGTCCGTCACTTCGACGATGCGTTCGACGCCGGCGTGAATCAGCGCGAGCGCCTCAAGCACTGGTGTGCGGCACGCCATTCCGTCGGCGATGCGCGTGGTGGCCTCATGCGAAACCGGACGCCCGAGCTCCAGCGATCGCGCATAGGCCGGGGCGGCAGACGCCACCACGCCTGCGATGGTCGTCGACAGCCCCAGCGCATCGCGCGCGGCGATGGCGCCGCAGATCCCTGACCCGAGCCCGATCGGGACATACAAGCTGTCGAGACCAGGAACGGCCCTGAGCAACTCGAGGGCATACGACGCGATGCCGCGCACGAGGAGCGGGTCGAACGACGGCACGAGGTGCCACCCGCGCTCCGTGGCGATCGCGGCCGCCGCCTCCAGCGCCGCCTGGAAGTCGTGCCCGCGCTCGATGATCTCAGCTCCCAGCGCCTCCATGGCGCGGTTTTTTCCGATCGAATTGCCGTGCGGCACGACCACCGCCGCCGGAATCGCATACCGCCGGGCCGCGAAGGCGACGGACTGGCCATGGTTGCCGCGCGTGGCTGCGACCACTCCCTGTACGGCCGGGGTCGCCGCACGAAGGTGTTCGAAGTAGACGAGCCCTCCGCGCACTTTGAACGCGCCGACCGGCGTCTGGTTCTCGTGCTTGACCCAGACCGCCGTGCCGCACCGCGCGTCGAGCAGGGGCCAGCGCTGCTGGGGTGTGGCGCTCATCCCGGCGTAGACCGCGCGCGCCGCCCGGTCGAGATCGAACAGCGCCGCACTCCCGCGTTTCATCGGATCCGGAACCTCTCCGTGGGGATGTTATGCCGGTTGAGGTGCGGGGCGGAGTCCAATTCGGGAGGGGTGGGTCGCGCGAGACCGAGAGAGGGAAAGAGAGGAGCCGCCCGAGGCGGCTCCGACAGTCGGCTCAGTAAGCGGCGCGCTGGGTCCGATCGGACCCGAGCTGCTTCACGAGCTTGTTGTAGATACCGAAGATCAGGAACGTTGGTGCCCACTGCCCCACGAAGAGGCTCGCGTGCTTGTTGCCCATGAGCTGCAGCGTCATCGACGTGGCCATCGATCCCACGGCGGCCCACAGGAACGTATCGGACGGGAGCTTTGCCGTCTGGTCCTCGATGGCCTTCGCGACCTTCCCCTCGCTGTGTTCCTGCCGTTCCGCAAATGATGATGTCGTCATTCGTACTCCTCCTGGAAAAGTGACTCTCTATTTTCGACTGCCTCAAGGACAGCAAGCGAGGTGCCAGAGCGTCACTTGCGGGAGCACCTTGGGTATGATGTACAGCTGGACACACTACTGAATGGCAAACATCCTTCAACATCTGCCGATCGGCGAGAAGGTCGGCATCGCATTCTCCGGCGGCCTCGACACGAGCGCCGCACTCCACTGGATGCGCGCCAAAGGGGCGATTCCTTACGCGTACACCGCCAACCTCGGCCAGCCGGACGAGGCGGATTACGACGAGATTCCGCGGCGAGCGCGGCAATACGGGGCGGAGCACGCGCGCCTGATCGACTGCCGCGAGCAGCTCGTCGCCGAGGGGCTGGCGGTCCTGCAGTGCGGCGCCTTCCACATCACCACGGCCGGGGTCGCGTATTTCAATACCACCCCGATCGGCCGGGCGGTCACCGGCACGATGCTCGTCGCCGCGATGAAGGAGGACGACGTCAACATCTGGGGCGACGGCAGTACGTTTAAGGGGAACGACATCGAGCGGTTCTACCGTTACGGCCTGCTCGCGAACCCGAACCTGCGCATCTACAAGCCGTGGCTCGACCAGGCCTTCATCGAAGAGCTGGGCGGACGGACCGAGATGTCCGAGTACTTGAGCCGCGCAGGGTTCGAGTACCACATGAGCGCCGAGAAGGCCTACTCCACCGATTCGAACATCCTCGGCGCGACGCACGAGGCCAAGGACCTCGAACGCCTCGACTCCGGCATCAGGATCGTCGAGCCCATCATGGGCGTGGCATCGTGGCGCGACGACGTCGTGGTGAAGCGCGAAGAAATCAGCGTCCGGTTCGATGAGGGCCACCCCGTCGCCCTCAACGGAATCGTCTACACGGAGGCCGTCCAGCTGATGACGGAAGCCAACCGCCTCGGTGGACGCCATGGGCTCGGGATGAGCGATCAGATCGAAAACCGGATCATCGAGGCCAAGAGCCGCGGCATATACGAAGCCCCCGGCATGGCGCTTCTCTTCATCGCATACGAACGGCTGCTGACGGGCATCCACAACGAGGACACGATCGAGCAGTATCGGGACAACGGCCGGCGCCTCGGCCGGCTCCTGTACCAGGGACGGTGGTTCGACCCGCAGTCGATGATGCTGCGCGAGACCGCGCAGCGATGGGTCGCGCGTGCGATTACCGGCGAGGTCACGCTGGAGCTTCGCCGCGGCAACGACTATTCGATTCTCGACACGACCTCCCCCAACCTGACCTACAAGCCGGAACGGTTGACGATGGAGAAAGGGGCCTCCGCGTTTTCACCGCAGGACCGCATCGGCCAGCTGACGATGCGCAATCTCGACATTGTCGATACACGCGACAAGCTGTTGACCTACATGAAGGCCGGATTGCTTTCGACAGGGCGCGGCACCGCGCTGCCGCAGCTGAAGGAGTCGAGCGAGCCGCACCGGGCGGATCGCAAAGAGGATTGACACGCGGCTCTTCTCGCGCAGCTGAAGCGGTGCGCGACGTACGTCCGTGGTCTGGTGCGCGTACGTCACGGGCGAACGCCTGCGTAGCGCGGGCGAACACCTACGTAGCGCGGGGCTTCAGCCCCGCGAGTCCGACGTCAGGGTGATGCCGATTCGGGGGCGATTCCGGACGACGGGGGGTGTCGCGGCC
>JANMCN010000205.1:0-34029 GCA_031361295.1 Acidobacteriota bacterium
TACGCGCTCAGCGACCACCGCTTCGCCGGCAGCACTTCCCCCGTCGGCACGAACCACAGGCCCGTGTCCCCCTCGAACGTCGTCGTCGCCGGGCGCGTCGCCCCGTCGCTCGCCACCCGAGCCGGCGCCTGCTGCGCCGCGCCTGACGTGGCCGTCGCGGGGGAGGCCGACTGCGGTGTCGCCCGCCCGCTTCCGGCCGTGGAAGTTTGCGCCGACGCCGCCGCGGCGCATCCGAGCGCCACGACCGCCACCATCGCTACACGTTTCACCAACATACGCACACGCCTCCCCAATCCACCCGGTTACTGTCCGTCGAGAGCGCCAGCCGTGGCGGACGTGTCAAGGCCCTGCCCTGCCGACTCCGTCGCGTGATCGTCGACGAGCCGCCCGCGCCCGCCGCGGCTGATCTGCCCGCCCTTGCGGCCTGCTGAACGCGCTTCGTCCGACGTCCATTCGTGCGCCGTGCCCTTCTGGTGCGCCGCGCGACCGCCCTTGCTCGCAATCTCGCGCTGCTTCTCGGGGGTCATCGACGCGAATCCGCGGCGTTCCTTGCGCTCGCCCGACATCCGGTTCTTTGCTGCATCACTCATGGTTTCAACTCTCAATCCTTGCCGCCCTTCCGGGCGATCCGCACAACATAGGGAGGGGTATCCGGTTCCGCCGGAGGATCCTGGACGGGCACGGGTGACGGTTCATCCGTCGGAGTCTCGGGCGCCTCGTCGGGGTCCTCTTGCGGACGGGGGCGCTCGTCGTCGTGCTGCATGTATCCGTCTCTCCTCGGGCAACCGCCGGGCTATCTATCAAGGGCTGTGCCATGGAGTGCGGATGCGGCGATGGCAGAGCCGGCTTGAATCAAACGCGTTTTTTGTAATTCATCGAGTGCGCATCATGGCGAGATGGTTAGGTGACCGAAATCGCTGCACGGAATCGCTACACATGAGGCAGCAGGGACGGCTGCGAACGGATGCGCGGCCGGCGCCCGTGCTGGTAGAATCGGGCTATGAGCCCGTGTAGTCCTCCCCAGCCCCCTTCACCGTCGGCCAACACGAGCGGCCGTCTCGTCTTCTGCAGCAAGTTTCAGAAGGACATGCCGGGTCTGGATTCGCCCCCGTGGCCGGGCGACCTCGGCCAGCGCATCTACGAGAACGTGTCGGCCGAGGCATGGAAGCTCTGGGAAGAGCGGATGAAGATGATTCTCAACGAGTACCGATTGATGCCGTGGCAGAAAGAGGCGCAGGAGCTCGTGAAGAAGCACATGGAAGATTTTTTCTTCGGCGAAGGCGCCGCCCTTCCCCCTGGCTACGTCCCGCAGCAGGCGAAGTAAGGCTCGATCCCGCTACCCTCCCACAACCGTGAGCGGCGTATCGATGCGGAAGCGCAGCAACGCATGCGCCTGCTTCAGCGCGTGCACCAGATCGTCGGGATACGGTCCTCTCGCGAATATGAATCCCAGATAGCTGCCGGCCTCGGGCAGCCGTTCCAGGAGCTGATCCTTCTTGGCCGTGATCCTGATGTGCTCGATCGCGGGCACCTCCGCCGCACGTTCGATCCCGTCGACGCGCTTGAAGATCCCGCGCTTTGGAATCGGGATCATCATGACGGCTGCCGCCTGCGACTCGCGCTCATACATCGCGATGTCGGCGCCGGCGGCATGGCGGAGCAGGACCTCCTCGAGAGGAACGGTCATCTGCCGCCCGGCCTGCTGAAACTGCAGCACCCTGGCGCACAGTCCTCCGATTGGCCTGGCGGCGGCTTCGAGCATGAACACACCGCCGGGTCCGATTCGGCACTCCGCGTGGAGCGGACCGTCGGTGAGCCGGAGCGCCGAGGCTGCCCGCTGCACGTGCTCGAGCACCGCGGCCTGCGCCGGGACGTCCAGCCTGGACGGCGTGACGTAGATGGTCTCCTCGAAGTACGGACCGTCGAGCGGATCCGGCTTGTCGAACATCGCAAACGCACGCAGCGAGCCCCGCGTCAGGACCCCTTCGATCGCAAACTCCCGCCCCTCGATGAATCCCTCGATGATGATGCTGTCCTCCAGGCCCGTGCGGGCCGCGCGCACGTCCTTGCGCGCGAGCAGCGACTGGACCCGTTCGATCGCCGCGTCGAGTTCCGCGCGGCTGTCCGCACGCATGACTCCGCGGCTCCCCGAGAGGCCGACCGGCTTGACGACGCAGGGAAAGTCGATGCGGGCGTCGCGCGCGGAACCTGGAGGCACCTGGACGAACCAGGGCACCTCGAGTCCGGCGGCGGCGAACCGCTCGCGCGCCAGCGTCTTGTTTGCACTGGCTCTCGCGGCGTCGGGCGGATTACCGGGGAGACCGAGCGCCCGGGCGGCACGCGCGGCAAGCGCCACCGTGCGATCACCCACGGGCAGGACGCCGTCTATCGGCCGCTCGCGGGAGGCGGCGACGATCGCCGCGAGCGAGGCATCCTCCTCGTGGAAGCGCACGGGGATCGCCGCGTCGCGCCAGGGGTCGTCGAGGCGATGGCAGCGATCGGTGGCGAAGATCAGGTCAATCCCCGCGCGCGCGGCCGCCTCGCCGAACGAGCGCAGTTGATAGCCGGTCGTCGTGGACAGGATGAGAATTCTTGGCACGGGCGGCGTGTCCCTGCTGTCAGATCAGAGCCAACTGCTCTGCGGTCGGCTCCGCTCAACAGTACCAGGGCTCGTTGAGATACGGGATCGCGGCCCTGGGCAGCAGGCCGCTCGCCTGGCGCGGCGGCGCGCTGACATTCGCGTGCCGGTGCGCGGCGTCCCAGACCTGCGAGAATACTTCCCGCCTTGGCGACGCGAGCCGCGTACCGACGATCCGGGTCACCTCCTCCTGCAACCGATCCACCGCGGGGTCCGCATTCACCCACGGATGTGTCAAGGATGCCGGGTTGAAGGCAGCCGTCACCGCACGGACCTCGGGAAGTTCGAGCATGCGGGACCCCTCGGGAATCAGCAGGCGCACGGCGAGCTGCACCGGCGAGACGCTTTCCACGAGGTCCAGGGCATCGATCGCGTGCAGCAGATCGAGGTAGGACGCGGTCGTCGTCCACGGCGTGAAGGGCAGGAACGTGGCCGCGAGCGGGAGATCGATCTCCCCGAACAGCGCCACGACCCGCTCGACGTCTGCCCGCGTATGCCCTTTGTCGAGCTTCGCGAGCACCCGGTCGTCCATGGATTCGACCGCGCTCGTCACGAACGCACAGCCGGTCTCCCGCAGCAGCGGCAGCTGGGCGGCGTGTTTCAGCAGGTGCTCGATCTTGATCGTGACGTCGTACGTGACGCCCTGGAACTCGCGCGACATGCCGGCGAGCACCGCCTCCGCGTGCCGGATCCCGTTGAAGAAATCGGGATCCCCAAAGGTGATGTGCCTCGCGCCGGCGGCGACCTGCGCGCGAACGTCTCCAAGCACCACCTCGACCGGCACAAGGCGGAACCGGCCGTTGTAGACCGGCACAATCGGGCAGTGCCGGCAGCGATGCTTGCAGCCGCGGCTGGCCTCGCTGTAGCCGGCCGTGCGGCGCTCGCCGGCGATCTGCAGCGTCGCGTACCGGGCGAGCGGCGGCAGGCCGTCGCGCAGGGGGACGCGGAACGCGAGCCGGGGAATGGACGCCGGGCTGCGCGGGACCTGGTGGGCCTCACGCGCAGGAGCGAGGGGCGGCGCGTCGCCGCGTGCGGCATTCAGCGCCACATCGAGGAGATCCTGCTCGAACTCCCCGCCGAGCACGTGGGTCACGCCGTGCGCGCGCAGCATCGCCGCGTTGAGCGGCGCGTAGAGACCGTAGGCGGCCAGCTGCGCCCGGGGGTTCAGCAGGCGGAGGCGGTCGATGACGGGCAGCGCGAGGCGGGTTGCCGTGTGCATCGGCAGGAAGAACGCAATGAGGGATGCCTCCTCGATAGCGCTGTCCTGAAGCTGCTCCTTCGACAAGTCGGCGCAGGCCACGTCCAGACCTGCGTGCTGCAACCACGCGGCCGGTGATGCGAGACCAAACGGCTGGCGGCCCATGTCGTACGTGGAGATCAGCAGGACGCGCACGAAGCCATTGTATGCTTGGGGGCCATGGCCGATTCCGAGGATCGCGGCTTTTTCGGGCATCCGCGAGGGCTGTCGACGCTCTTCTTCACGGAAATGTGGGAGCGCTTCAGCTATTACGGCATGCGGGCGTTCCTGATTTTGTACATGGTGGCGCCGGTGAGCGCCGGAGGGCTCGGGTTCGCCGACGCACAGGCCGCGTCGATCTACGGCACGTATACGGGGAGCGTCTGGGGAGCGACCATCGCGGGCGGGCTGATCGCCGACAAGCTGCTCGGCCAGTTCCGCACCGTGCTGGTCGGCGGCATCATCATCGCGCTCGGGCACTTCACGCTCGCGTTCAAGTCGCTGCCCTCCTTCTATGCCGGTCTCGTCCTGATCGTCATCGGCACGGGACTCCTCAAGCCGAACGTCAGTACACTCGTCGGCTCGCTCTATCCGCGTGACGACACGCGGCGCGACGCCGGCTTCTCCGTGTTCTACATGGGGATCAACCTCGGCGCCTTTCTCGGGCCGATCATTGCCGGCTACCTGGCGCAGCGGGTCAACTGGCACATTGGGTTTGCGGCGGCGGGCGTCGGGATGACGCTCGGCCTGGTCCAGTACGTCCTTGGCCGCGATCGCCTGGCGACCGGTATCGCGCGGCTGGGCCCCCAGCCTGGGGCGACCCCGGCCGACACGTCCGCCGCCGGGCGGACGATGGAGGTGAGGCGCGGACTGAGCCGCGACGAGTGGAAGCGCATCGGCGCCATCGTCATCTTCTTCCTGGCCGCCGTCCTCTTCTGGGGCGCCTACGAGCAGGCCGGGTCCACGCTGAACCTGTTTGCGGATCGCTATACGCGGCTCGAGCTGGCCGGCTTCGCCTTCCCGTCGTCGTGGTTCCAGTCGGTGCAGCCAATCTTCGTCATTCTGCTCGCGCCGGTATTCGGCTGGCTGTGGATCCGCCTGGGGCGGCACGAACCCTCGGTCCCGGCGAAGTTCGCGTGGGGCCTCCTGTTGATGGGCCTGTCGTTTGCCGTGCTGATCCCGGCAGGCGCGATGGCGAGCAGCGCAGGGATCAGGGTGAGCCCCTGGTGGTTGATCGTGTCGTACTTCGTGTCCGAGCTCGGCGAACTGTGCGTCAGCCCTGTCGGCCTGAGCGCGGTCACCAAGCTGGCCCCGTTGCGGATCGTGGGACTGATGATGGGCGTGTGGTTCCTGTCGAACGCGTTCGGCAACAAGCTGGCGGGATGGGCGGCCGGGTTCTTCAGCTCGATGCCGCTGAACACGCTGTTTGGATACGTGACGCTGGTGCTCGCGTGTGCCGCGGCCGTGATGTTCATCCTCGTCAAGCCCAGCCGGCGCCTCATGGTGGACGTGCACTGATGGTGCTCGAGAAGTACAAACAGAAGCGCAACTTCACGACGACGCCGGAGCCCGCGGGCGACCTGGACGTGGCTGCAGCGCGGGCACGGAGTGCACGAGCGGCCGACGGCCTGTTCTTCTGCGTGCAGAAGCACCTCGCGAGCCACCTGCACTACGACTTGAGGCTGGAGTACAAGGGCGTACTCCTCTCGTGGGCGGTCCCGAAAGGACCCTCGCTCGATCCGAAAACCCGCCGGCTCGCGATGCATGTCGAAGATCATCCGATCGAATACGGCACGTTCGAAGGGGTCATCCCCGAGGGCTACGGCGCCGGCATTGTCATGCTCTGGGACCGCGGCACGTGGACGCCGGACGTCGACGATGTGGACGCGGCGCTGAAAAAAGGGGACCTCAAGTTCTCTCTGGACGGGTTCAAGCTGAAGGGATCCTGGGTGCTGGTGCGTACCGGCGGACGATGGGGCTCGAAGTCGGGTGCCGGCGACGGGCGAAGCTGGCTCCTGATCAAGCATCGCGACGACTGGGCGGGCGACGTCGACATCACCGAGTTTGCGCCGCTGAGCGTCACGAGCCAGGGAGACTTCGAGGACATCCTCGCCGCGGATCGACCGGATGTGTGGGAATCGAATCGGCCTGCCAAGGGGGGCGAGGCCGGAGCGATGCTCGCCACGATCATCGAGCGCGCCGCCCGGCTGAAGGCCGGCATGGCACTCCCGCGGAAGGCGCCCGCCGCCGCGGTCAGGTCGACGCCGGCCGCATCCGCACGGCCCGTGCGGGCGAAGACTGCCAAGGCGGCTGCCACGAAGGAACGCGCGGCGAAGCCCGCGGCAAAAAAGGCGTCCGTGCCAGCCCGACGAACGGCGGCGACGCGCATGAGATCTGGAAAATCATCATGAACAAGAGCGACTACATCCTGTTCAGCGGCGGCGCGCCCGGTGCGGAGGAGGAGTTCGGCGCGTGCGCCGAGCGTCATGGGATCGAGGAGGTGAACTTCACCTTCGACGGCCACGTGGAGGCGAGGCGGCGCGGCGTGCGGGTGCTCAATCATGAGGAGCTGCAGGCCGGCGACGTCAGCCTGGAATATGTGTCCCGGCTGATGCATCGGCGGTACACCGACAGCCCGCTCATCCGCAAGGTGCTGCAGACACTCTGGTATCAGGTGAACAACGGGCAGGAGATTTATGTCCTCGGAGTGATCCAGGACGACCAGACCGTGCGTGGGGGCACGGGCTGGGGCGCCGAGTTCGCGAAACTGTGCAACAAGCCGCTCTTCGTCTTCGACCAGGAGAAGGACGGGTGGTTCGGCTGGACCGGCGGCGAGTGGAAGAGCCTCGCCGGAAACGCGCCGACCATCTCGCATCCCCACTTCACCGGCACCGGCACCCGCAAGGTGCACGACAACGGGAAGCGGGCGATCGAAGAGCTGTTCACCCGGTCGTTCGAGCAGTAGGATTCCTCCGCCCGGGCGGAAGCTGCGAACGCGGCGCGGCTTCGCGGACGGCACGGTCACGGCAGGCGGCCGCAGGACTCAGCGGGTGCGCTCGTCGAGCTCGACCCATCGGGCGAGCACCATCTCGAGCTCGCGTGCGATCGCGTCGATTCGCGCGAGCACGCCCTTGATGTGCTCTGCGCGCTCTTTGTAGAAGCCGGGCGACGCGGATTCGCGCTGAAGGCGCGCCTGCTCGGCCTCGAGCGCCTCGATGTGCGCCGGCAACGACTCGAGTTCCTTTTTCTCCTTGAAGGACAGCTTGGCCTTCGGTGCGCGTACGAGGTTCGGGAGCTTCGGCGTCGCCTCCGCCGTCGCGACCGGAGTCGGTGTACCTGACCTTCGCCGCGAAGGTTCCGCGCTGGCCGTTGGTCCAGTCGCGGAGCGCTTCCGAGACGAGGGACCTTTCGTCGGACCGGGCGCCGCAGGCCGCGCCGCAGTTTGTCCCGCCTTCGCTCCAGAAGTGAGTTCGGACGGTTTCGGCGCCACCGGATCCGAGTCCCGCGTCCCGAATCCCGCATCCCGGCTTCGAGTCTGCCTGAGAAAGTCTTCGTAGCCTCCGACGTATTCAGTCACACCCCCCTGGCCGTCGAAGGCGAGTGTACTCGTCACGATGTTGTCGAGAAAGACCCGGTCGTGGCTGACCAGCAGCACCGTGCCGTCGAATCCGCCGATCAGTTCTTCCAGCAGCTCCAGTGTCTCGATGTCGAGATCGTTCGTCGGTTCGTCGAGCACCAGGACGTTCGCGGGGCGGGCGAAGAGGCGCGCCAGCAGCAGGCGATTCCGCTCTCCACCCGACAGGAGCTTGACCGGCGATTGCGCGCGCTCCCGGGGAAACAGGAAGTCCGCGAGGTAGCCGATGACATGGCGGGGCTCGCCGTTGGCGATGATCGTGTCGTTGCCGCCATTGACCGTGTCCGCCACGGTCTTCTCGGGATCGAGCTGTTCGCGCTGCTGGTCGTAGTAGGCGATCTGCAGACGCGTGCCCTGCCGTACTTCGCCCGAGTCCGGCTGGAGTTCCCCGACCAGCATTCTGAGCAGCGTGGTTTTCCCGGAACCATTCGGACCAATGAGCCCCACGCGATCGCCGCGCAGGATGCGCTGCGAGTACTCGCGGATCACCGGCACGCCTCCGAGCGACTTGCTGATCCGGTCGGCATGGAACACGAGCTTCCCGGTCGTCTCCGAAGCGTCCACGTTCATCCGCACGTTGCCCGCCTGGGCGCGGTAATCCGCGCGTTCCTGGCGCAGCTTCATCAGGTCCTTGACGCGGCCTTCGTTCCGGGTCCGCCGGGCCTTGACGCCCTGGCGCAGCCACGCCTCCTCCTTCTCGAGCTTCTTGTCGAGCCGCGCGAGCTCGCCCGCCTCGGCGTTGAGGGCGTCCGCTTTCTTCTCGAGATACTGCGGGTAGCTGCCGGGCCATGACGTCAGGCGTCCACGATCGAGCTCGATGATGCGCGTCGCGAGCGCGTTCAGGAACGCGCGGTCGTGCGTGACGAACAGCAGCGCCCCGCCGAAGTTCCGCAGGTGATCTTCGAGCCAGCGGATCGCGTCGATGTCGAGGTGGTTGGTCGGCTCGTCGAGCAGCAGCAGGTCCGGCTCGGACACCAGCGCCTTGCCCAGCAGCGCGCGCCGGCGCCAGCCGCCGGACAGTTCGCGCATCGGACGGTCCGCCGGAAGCCCGAGGCGGGTGATGACCGTCTCGACCTTCTGCTCGAGGCGCCAGCCGTCTCGTTCCTCGAGCTCGTGCTGCGCGTCGCCGAGGCGTCCGAGTGCGACCGCGTCTTCCGCGTGCTCCGCCACCCGCACCGCGGCATGGTGATAGTTCGCGACAATGACGCCGAGCTCGCCGAGCCCGCTCGCGACCTCGTCGAAGACCGACCGCTCCCCGGATCCCGGCACATCCTGCTCGAGCCGCGCGATGCGCACCCCGGGACTTCGCCACACCGTGCCGCCGTCCGGCGGAACCTCGCCGGCGATGACTTTCAGGAGGCTGGATTTACCGGTCCCGTTCCGCCCGATGAGGGCGATCCGCTCACCCGGCTCAATCCGCAGATCCGCCGCTTCGAAGAGCGGCAGGTGACCGAACGCGAGGGCAACCGAATCGAGGGTGATGACTGGCAATGGACTACTGTTCTGATTCTCGAGGCAGACTGAGCACGCGCTCCGCTGCTCGCACGTTACACGTCGAACCTGTTGCACGTCGCACGTCGCACGTCGCACGTCGCACGTCGCACGTCGCACGTGTTGCACGTCGCACGTCGCACGTCGCACGTTCAAAGGAGCCGGCGCGCCAGCACCGCCCAGATCGCCTGCGCGAGCCGACCGCGGTCGTGCCGCGCGATGTCGCCGCACCAGAATTCACCGGTCACGAGCTCGCACGACGGGGAGACGTCCCCAAGCTCCAGCGGCCGCTTGTGCTCCGCGTGGTAGCGCGCCAGCGTTTTCTCCGCCGGCCGCGCCGTGTTCACGAGCGCCACGTCGACCGGCCGGCCGATCGCGTCGCCCATCTGCCGCACCGCTTCGGCGGCCGTGAAATGCCACATGCCACGCCCTTCGGTCAGGAGGTTCGTGACCAGGATCACGGGACCTCTCACCTGCCCGACCGCCTCGCGCGCGCCTCGTACCAGGAAAATCGGCAGGAGGCTCGTGTAGAAGCTCCCCGGCCCGATGATCGCCGCGTCGAACCGCGGAATCTCGCGCGCCGCCGCGTCGTGCAGGCTGACCTCCGGTTCGAGCCACAGGCGGGCGATGGCGTTCCCGGCCGTTTGCCCCGCGTCGACTTCGACCTCGCCGCGCGTGCGCGTGCCGTCGCCGTACTCCGCGCACACGCTCGCCTGCTCGATACTCACCGGCCAGACCCGTCCGGCGCACCCAAGCAGCGCCCGCAGGCCGTCCACCGCCGCCAGGAAGTCTCCGCTGTACTGCTCCATCATCGACAGGAGCAGATTGCCGCCGGTGTGCCCGCGCAGCCGGGCGTGTTCGAGCATCGGCAGGCGCGAGAGCAGAACGCGCCGCGCCTCCTTTTCGTTGCGCGCCAGCGCCAGCGCGCACTTCAGCACGTCGCCCGGCGGAAGCACGCCCAGCTCGTCCCGCAGCTGCCCCGAACTCCCGCCGCTGTCGAACATGGTCACGACCGCATTCAACGTCAGCCACGGGTTCCCCTTGAGTCCTCCGAGCAGACTCGGGAGACCCGTGCCGCCGCCAAAGCACCCCACGTTCAACGTGCGCAGCTGCATCAATCGGTCATTATCCCACGGTGGGGATGGGGGATTGGGGATTGGGTTGGGGATTGGGACCGGGAGCCGCCAATGAGGAACTGAGAGCTGGAAGCTGGAAGCTGGAAGCTCGGAGCTGGAAGCTGATGTCTGAGAAGCTGACACATAATGAACGGATGGACTCTCCATCGCTCTCATCAGCCGAACAGACGGCGCTCGCGGGTCTGGCCGCGGATCTCGCCCGGGTATTCGGACCGCGGCTGCACACGCTCGCCGTATACGGCCTGCACGCGCCGGCGGCCTCACCACGACTCGTCCACACGATCGCGCTCGTCGACCACCTGGCGTTCAGCGACCTCACCCAGTGCGCACCGCTGGTGGCGAACTGGCGGCGCGGTTCGCTGGCGGTACCGTTAATCCTCGAGCGGGAAGAGTTCCTCCGCACCCTGGACGTCTTCCCTCTCGAGTACGGCGACATCATCGCCCATCACGTGATCGTGGCCGGCACGGATCTCTTCGCCGGCGTTCGCGTGGCGCCAGACGATGTGCGGCGCGCGTGTGAACTGGCGGCAAAGAGCCACCTCGTGCACCTGCGCGAAGGATTCCTCGAGACGGGCGGTCACCCGCAGGCCACCGCGAGTCTGATCGCCGCCTCCGGCGCCCCTTTTCGTGCGTTGCTGGCCAACATCGCGAGGCTCGGCGACGATCACGACGCCGACGTCGCGGCCGCCGCGGAGCGCCAGATGGGCATCCCCGCATCCGTGGTGCGCGAGGTACTGGCCCACGCTGGCGGGAACAGCAGCAGCATCGCAGAGCCCTCAGCCCTGCTCTCCCGGTACATCGATGCGGCGGAGCGGGTGTGGGAGTTCGTCGACGCCTGGCGGGCGCGCGCATGACCCATCGCCTCGTCCTGGTGCTGTCGCTCCTTTCCCTGGTGTCTTCACCGCGGCTCGCCGCCGCACAGCCGGCGCCGCCCGCCCTCACCGCGCCGGTGAACGACTATGCCCACGTCATCGACGCCGGGAGCGCGGCGGAGCTCGACCGCCGGATCCGCGCGCTGCAGGCGACGACCGGCGACGTCGTGGTCGTTGCAACGGTGCCGACGTTCCAGCCCTACGGCGACATCCGGGAATACGCCGGCAAGATGTTCCAGAACGGTGGACGCGGCGTCGGTGACAAGGGGAAGGACAACGGCCTCCTGATTGTGGTTGCCGTCCAGGATCGCCGGGTCGATGTCGAGGTCGGGTACGCCCTCGAGGAGTTCATCACCGACGGCTTTTCGGGCGAGACGATTCGCGAGGTCATCACTCCGCCGTTCCGCAACGGAGACTACGGCGCAGGCCTCCTCGCCGGCGCCACGCGGATTATCAACCGCATCGCGGACAAGCGCGGGGTCACGCTCCAGGACGTCCCGAAGGAGCCGACCCCCGTGCGGCAGTCTCCTCGCATCCCGTTCGGCATGATCCTGTTCTGGATTCTCGTCGCCATCTTCTTCAGCCGACGCGGCGGCCGACGGCGCCGCTTCTGGGGGGGCGGCCCCTGGAGCGGCTGGAACAGCGGCATCGGCCCCTTTGGAGGGGGCGGCGGATTCGGCGGCGGGTTCGGCGGTTTCGGGGGCGGCGGTGGAGGCGGCGGCTTCGGGGGCTTTGGCGGAGGTCGCGGCGGCGGCGGCGGCGCGTCGGGGGGGTGGTAGGTTCCGGGTTCGGAGTCCGGGACTCAGGCATTCGGGGCGTCGCGCGTGCCGCACGACGCCGCGGAAGGCGCTCTCGGAGCCGGCGGGGGCTCGGGAGTACACTGATGGCAACGGTGACGATTCAGAGCAAAGAGGCAACAGTTCCATGAAACGAATTCGACTCGTCCAGGCTGCGGCGATCGCCGTGCTCGCGATAGCGGCGTCCGGTTGTTCGTACAACAAGTTCGCGACGCAGGAGGAGGGCATCAAGGGGCAGTGGGCGCAGGTCCAGAACCAGCTGCAGCGCCGGAACGACCTCATCCCGAACCTCGTCGAGACGGTCAAGGGATATGCCGCGCACGAAGCGGGCGTCTTCAAGGACATCGCCGACGCGCGATCCAGGCTGCTCGGGGCGAAGGGTCCGGAAGAAACCATCCAGGCCGCCAACCAGCAGACCTCCGCTCTCGGCCGCCTGCTCGCGGTCGTCGAGAGTTATCCGCAGCTCAAGGCTGACCAGCAGTTCTTGCGGCTCCAGGACGAACTGGCCGGCACCGAGAATCGCCTCGCCACCGAACGCATGCGCTATAACGAGCTCGTTCGCGACTACAACGCGCAGCGGGCCCGCTTCCCGTCCAACCTCACGGCCAAGATGTTCAAGTTCAAGGAATATCCCTACTGGGAGGTTCCTCCCGAGGCGAGGCAGGCTCCGAAGGTGAACTTCGGCCGCTGACGGTCGGTCCGGGCATCCATCGAGGAGACGTTTCGTGAAGCGACGGTGCGTGCGCGTCCGTCCCGGGACGTGGCTCGGTCTCGGTTTGTCCGCGCTCGCCGCGCACGCGCTGCTCGCCCAGGGGCCGGCGACGGCCCCGACCCTGCCTCCCCTCGTCAACCAGTCGGACGACCCGGTTCTGCGGCCGTTCGTGTGGCGATCGATCGGCCCGGCGAACATGGGCGGCCGCGTCGACGATATCGCGGTCGTCGAGAGCGACCCGGGCACCATGTACATCGGGCTCGCCACGGGAGGGGTCTGGAAGACCACGAACAACGGGACGACCTGGACGTCGATTTTCGACAGGTATCCCGTGTCGTCGATCGGCGACATCGCGATTGCGCCGTCGAACCCGGACGTCATCTACGTCGGCACCGGGGAGGCGAACAACCGCCAGAGCTCGTCGTTCGGCGCCGGCGTCTATAAATCGACTGACGCGGGACGCTCGTTCGAGTATGTCGGACTCAAGGACACGCAGACCATTGCGCGGATCGTCGTCAGCCCGAAGGATCCGAACGTGGTGTATGTCGCGGCGCCCGGGCACCTGTTCGGTCCGAACACCGACCGAGGTTTGTACAAGAGCACCGACGGAGGCCGCACGTGGACGAACGCCAGGTTCGTCGATGAGAACACGGGCTTCACCGACGTCGTGATCGATCCGGTCAACCCCAACGTCCTGATTGCCGCGTCCTACCAGCGGCGGCGGACGCCCTGGGGGTTCAACGGCGGCGGACCCGGAAGCGCTCTGTGGCGGACATCGGACGCCGGGAAGACCTGGACGCGCTTGACGGGCCACGGCCTCCCGGAAAATCCCCTCATCGGCCGGATCGGCCTCGACATCGCGCGCTCGCATCCGGCGACGATCTATGCCTCGATCGAAGTCGGGCCGAGTGGGGGCACCGGCGCGGGGGTGAACGAAGACGGCACGCTGCTGCCTCCCGGCCAGCGTGCGCCCGGAGGCGGCCGCGGCCAGCCCCCTGCTCCTCCGGATCCGGCGAAAAGTGGCGTCTGGCGGTCGGACGACGGGGGCGGGACGTGGAGGTTCCTGTCGAACCAGGGCGATCGGTGGATGTACTACAGCCAGGTGCGCATCGATCCGTCCAACCCCGATATTGCGTACCAGGGCGGCGCACCATTCTTCAAGACCACGGACGGCGGCAAGACCTGGCAGCAGGTCCAGGGGATTCCGCACAGCGATCATCATGCCATCTGGATCGATCCGCGAGACGGCAGGCACCTGGTGATCGGCAATGACGGCGGACTCGACGTCAGCTACGACCAGGGGGATACGTGGGAGTACGTGAACACCCTGCCGGTCGGCCAGCTCTATGCGATCAGCGCGGACATGCGGAAACCGTACTACGTGTGCGGCGGTTTGCAGGACAACGGCAGCTGGTGTGGCCCGAGCGCGACGCGCAGCGGCAACGGCATCCTCAACTCGGACTGGTTCCGGGTCGGCGGAGGCGACGGGTTCTACACACAGAACGATCCCACGGACTGGACGATTCTCTACTGGGAGTCGCAGGACGGTGCGGCGTCCCGCGTGGACCTTCGCGCCGGGCGGAGCACGAGTATCAAACCTCGAACACCGCAGCAGGCCGCGGGCGGCGCCACCGCTCCTGCAACGGAAACGCCCGATCCCGCGGCCTCAGCCCTCGCGGCGGCATCGCCCGGGAACATCGACCCGGGCGGCAGCATCGTGCCGACGCCTGCTGCCGGCACGGCGTTCCGGTTCTACTGGAACACGCCCTTCATCCTCTCGCCGCACAACCCGCGCACGATTTACCTGGGTGGTGACCGGCTGTTCCGCTCCTACGACAGCGGCAACACGTGGATGGCGTCGCCCGACCTGACGCGGAACATCGGGCGGAACGATCGGCCCATCATGGGGGTCCCGGGAACCGCGCCGATGGCCTCGAAACACGACGGCGCCGCTTCCTACAGCAACATCACGACGGTCAGCGAGTCTCCCGTCCTTCCAGGACTCCTGTGGGTGGGCACGAACGACGGCAACGTCCAGGTCAGCCGCGACGGCGGCCACACGTGGCGCAACGTGGCCGACAAGGTACCGGGCGTGCCGGACGAGACGCATGTGTCGCGCGTCGAAGCCTCGAATTTCGACGCCGCCACCGCCTACGTCGCCTTCGATGCGCATCGCACCGATGACCTGAAGCCATACGTGTTCAGGACGACAGACTTCGGCGACACGTGGGCGTCGATTGCGGGCAACCTCCCCGACGGCAACGTCAACGTGATTCGCGAGGATCCCAGGAACCGCGACCTGCTCTACCTCGGCACCGAGTTCGCCTTCTACGTCTCGCTGAACGGGGGCAAGGCGTGGAAACGCTTCATGAACGGGCTGCCTACTGTGCGCATCGACGACATCCTCGTGCAGCCTCGCGACAACGACCTGGTTGTCGGGACTCACGGCCGGAGCATCTACATCCTGGACGACATTTCGGCCCTGCAGCAGATGCCCGCTGTCGGTGGGGACACCGACGCGCTGCTGTTCGACATACGTCCCGCTGTCGCGTGGGCCACCGACATGCAGCGCGCGGTGACGGCAGGCGGGGCAAAGCTCTTTCGCGCCCAGAACCCGCCGCGCGGGTCGGCGATCAGCTACTGGCTCAAGACCCAACCTGAGGCTGACGTCCAGATTTCGATCACCGACATCACCGGCCGCGAGGTGAGAGTGATGAGCGGGACGAAGCGGGCGGGCTTGAACCGCGTCCAATGGGACCTCCTCCCGAATCCGCCAGCCGGACGCGGCGGCGCGGGTGCGGCCGGAGGCGCCGGCGGGGTTGGCGGCGGGCGAGGCATGGCCGCCGCCACGGCGGTCCCCCCCGGCACGTACCTCGTGAAAGTGACCGCGGGCGAGAGGACGATCGGCCAGAAGACTGTCGTGGTCGAGGCGGACGCCACGTTCATGCGATGACGTCTGGCGACGCCGGGAGGCCGCGACAATCGCCCGCCGGGCTCCGGCGCATCGGCAGTGTTGCGGCGGCCGTGCCGACCGCATATTCTCTCCTGATGGCGATGCACGATGCGCTCCTGGCCGAGTACGATCATGAGATGGCGACCACGCGCCGGCTGCTCGACCGCGTGCCGGATGGCGCGCTCGGCTGGAAGCCCCACGACAGGTCCATGACCCTCGGCCAGCTCGCCGGGCACATCGCGAACATTCCGCACTGGGGCAGCGCCATCCTCGACCGCGGCGATTTCGACCTGGCGGCCTCGGGGCCGGATGACAGACCCGGGACGCCCGAGTCGGTTGCGCACGTGCTGGCCGATTTCGACTCGAAGGTGGTCAAGGCCCGGGGCTCACTGGCGGCCGCGTCCGACGCCGACATGGCCGCGCCGTGGTCGTTGAAGAAGGCGGACTTCGTTCTCTTCACCATGCCGAGGACGGGGGCGCTGCGGTCCTTCGTGATGAACCACATCATCCATCACCGCGGCCAGCTGAGTGTGTATCTTCGCCTGCAGAACGTCCCCGTGCCGCCAATCTACGGGCCGACGGCCGACGAAGCCTAGGTGGCCGCTCCCGAGGGCCGGCGCGCTGAGCGACGGGCGGTGCCGGCCTGGCCCCTGGCGTGGGGTCTCGTTCCCTTCATCGTTCTTTCGACGCTGAACTCCGGCGGCTATCGATACGGCGCGTCCGACCTGGCCTTCTACATCCCTGCGGCGCTCAAACGGATCACACCCGCGCTCTTCCCCCGCGACGCGGCGCTCATAGCCGCGCAGGCGAAGCTCACCGCCTTCGACGAGGTGACGGGCGCGCTCGCGCGCCTGACCGGTGCGCCGCTCCCTGTGCTGCTCGCGGGGCTCTACGTCGTCACGCTGGCGCTTCTCGCGACGGCACTGTGGCTCCTCGGGTCGCGCCTCTATCGCAGCGCGTGGGCAACCACGGCGTTGATCGCAGCCCTCACCCTTCGACATGCGATCTCCCGGTCCGGCACCAATACCCTCGAAGGCTATTTCCACCCGCGCCAGCTCGCGTTCTCGTTCGGGGTGCTGGCGCTCGCCGGCTTCCTGCGCAAGAGCCGCGCCTTGCCAATTGCGCTGATTGTCGCCGCGGGGCTGCTCCACCCCACGACGGCGCTGTGGTTTGCGATCTGGATCGGCGTCGCAACGATGGTCGAAGAGCAACAGAGTCGCCTGCCGCTCGGTCTGGTTGCCGCGGCGGCCGGACTGTTCGGCATCTGGTGCCTGGTCGCGGGCCCGCTCGCGGGCCGGCTGGCAGCCATGGACCAGGAATGGCTCGCGACACTCGCCACCAAGGACTACCTTTTTCCGTTCTCGTGGCCGACTGATGTCTGGGTGGTCAATCTCGCCTACGCGCCGCTCATCATCTGGCTCTACAGGCGGCGTCTGGCCGCGGGCGCCCTCGTTCCCGGTGAGACGGGTCTCGTCGTCGGGTGCCTTGCGCTGCTGCTCATTTTTGCGGCCGCGCTCCCGTTCAACGCCGCGCGCGTCGCCCTTGCCGTGCAGCTCCAGACGCCGCGCATTTTCTGGATGCTGGATCTTCTCGCGACCATCTATGCCGTCTGGGCGATTGCCGAAGGGGCCCGGGCCCTGCCACAGCGCGCCCGCTTGACGGCGGTTGTCATCACGGCGGCATCGCTCGCGCGCGGGTCGTACGTCATGTTCGTCAAGTTCCCGGAGCGCCGGATGGCCGAGCTGAACGTGCCCGCGAATGACTGGGGCCGCGCGATGGCGTGGGCGCGAAGCACGCCGGCGGATTCCGGCTGGCTCGCCGATCCGATGCACGCAGTCACCTATGGCACCAGCCTCCGCGTCGCCGGCGAACGCGACGTCTTCGTCGAAGCCGTCAAGGACGCGGCCATTGGCATGTACGAGCGGGCCGTCGCCATGCGCACACGCGACCACCTCGCGGAGGTCGGCGACTTCGCGACGCTCAGCGCCAGCCGCGCCCGGACGCTCGGCGCCCGCTACGGGCTCGACTACCTCGTCGCTGAGCAGCCGCTGGATCTCCCGATTGCCTTCCAGAGCGGCCGGCTGCGGGTTTATCGACTGAAATAGTTCGATTGGCTAGGAGACTTCGCGATGCGTCGTGGCCGAATTTCGAATCCCGAATACCGAATCCGGAACTGATGCCCGACTATATTCCCAAGCGCGGCCTTCGTAATGGCCATGCGATGACGCTGTACTCCTGGGCCCGGCCGAGGAGGTTCCCGCACCTGCCGGTGCCGACGATCCGCCACTTCGACGTGGAGCGGGGCACGCGGGTGCTCGCCCACTGTTACTGGCAGCCCGCACCCGCGACCCGGCCTCTGCTCCTGGCGCTCCATGGGCTCGAAGGATCGAGCCGCGCGCACTACATGCAGGGGCTTGCCGACAAGGCGTTCGCCCGGGGTTTCAGCGTGATCCTGCTCAATCAGCGCAACTGTGGCGGAACGGAGCACCTGGCGGAGACGCTGTACCACTCGGGCCTGACGCAGGATGCCGATCGCGTGATCCGCGAGATCGGCGCCGAGGGCGTCGAACGCATCGTCGTCGCCGGGTACTCCCTCGGCGGCAATCTGGCGCTCAAACTCGCAGGCGACTACGCCGACGCGCCGCCAGCGGCCCTGCGCGGGGTGTGTGCCGTGTCCCCCGTGCTGGAGCTCGGCGCCTGCGTTGGTGCGCTCGAGCGACGGCGGAATTTCGTGTACCAGTGGAACTTCGTTCGCGGGTTGAAGGCCCGCATGCGGCGCAAGGCCCTCACCCACCCCGGCACTTTCACGGTCGTGCGGCTGCCGGAGGTCCGCTCCGTTCGGCAGTTCGATGAGCTCTTCACTGCGCCGCACTTCGGCTTCGAGGGAGCAGACGATTACTACCATCGAGCCAGCGCCATGCGCGTCGTCGATCGCATCCGGGTTCCCACACTGATCATCACCGCCGAGGACGATCCGTTCGTACCCGTCGACCCATTCCGCGATCCGCGGCTGACCGGCAACGTGCACATCAGGCTGATGATGACGCGACACGGCGGCCACTGCGGCTTCGTGTCAGAGCGCACGGCCGACGACGATGGCTACTGGGCGGAACGGCAGGTCGTGGAATTCGCAGACCGACAAAGCGGGAAATAGCACCTCAGAGTTGCGCTGATGGCGGAGAGCTGATGGCGAATAGACGTCCGACCTCTATCCGACCGCTTCGATGAAGCGTCGGGCGAAGTCCGGTCCAAGACCCTGCTCTTCGTGCTTGAAATAGACGAACACATCTCCCACACCGTCGAGTATTTTCACCGACGCCGCCCATTTCTCCAGGTCCGACTGCTGATACCCCTCGTCGCGGAGACGGAGGTAAGCGTAGTCGGCCGTCACCTCGAGCGGCGTGCTCATCTTCTCGCTGTCGGCGACGCACAACGCGATATTTTTAGACCGGAGCACATCGTATGTCTCAGCATCGAGCCACGATGGGTGACGGAACTCCACGGCCGCCCGTGTCCCGTCCGGCAGCAGATCCACGAAGGCGCGGAGCACGGCCGGATCCTTCTTGAACGTCGGGGGCAATTGAAACAGGAGGACGCCCAGCTTCGGCCCGAGCGTGCGCGCGGTACGGCAGAAGGCCTGCAGCAGATCCTCGCACCGCTGCAGCTTTGCGTCGTGGGTGATGCGCCTGGGCGCCTTGAGCGTGAACTGAAAATGCTCCGGGGTCGCGGCGGACCAGCCGGCCAGGATCTTCTCGGTCGGCAGTCGGTAGAAGGTGTAGTTGATCTCGACCGTGTTGAAGCGCTCGGCGTAGTACCGGAGCATTTTTGCCGTGCTGAATTTCTCCGGATAGAACGTGCCGCGCCATTCCGGATAGTTGTAGCCGGAGGTCCCGACGAGCACGCGCGAAGGAGACTGTGGCACGCGCGTCAGTCTACAACGCGGCCGCTCGTGGGACGCAACCTTCCCGTGCCCGCGCACCGGCGTGTGGCAAGGGACGAACGAGCGCCCTCAGGAACCAGGCTGCGCGATCGCGATCTCGTAAAACGCCACGTCAACAGGCGGGCCGTCCTGGGTCGCTTTCGTCAGCCGGATTTCGTAGGCGCCGGGTGTAAGCACATCTCCGGTCAGTCTCGCGGTGACGGCGGCCTTTCCATCGACCGCCGATATACCCAAATCCGACCGTGACCACACGACGCCGCCCTTCGACCAGGTTCGCAGAGAGACCGCATATCGCTCCGATGACGGCCCGTGTCCCTTCGGCAGCACGAGCCGCAGCAGGATGGCCTGGGCGGGATCCGGCACGGCGACCGTCGCATCCGGGGGCGTCGCGCGACGCGAGACGATGGGCGACAGTGTGAGTGTCGGCTCAGAGGTGATTGCGGTCGTGACGCTGCCTCTCACGCGTCCGAGCTCGAGCGCGAACGACTCGCGCGCCGCCTGCTCCCGCGCAAGACGCGTGTCGAGCTGCTGCCGCTCCATGCGTGAGTTCAGATCCGCCGCACGCAACCCGGCGATCACCGCGTGCGCCCTGCGAAGCCCCACCGCCTCCCCTGCGGCGATCGTCATGAGAAGCCCCCCCAGCGCAACGAAGAGCCACTGCAGCACCGGCCGCTCGAACCCTCGAACAGTTCGCATATCCTCACACCTTATACCGCTGAGCCCCACAGCGTGCAACGGTCCGCCCTGCCAGCCTGCACCTCGGCACTCCGGCACCGTGGCAAGCTGAGCCGACTCCGGTTCAGGCGTGCCGACAATCCCTCCGCGTGACCAGCATCCGGACAGCCTCCTCAGCACGAATCGCACAAATCGGGCGAAAACATTCGGTGCAGACTGGTCCACCTGTTGCATCGTCTAGGGCCGGAACGCGTAATCACTCCCAGGAGGACAGAATGAAAGTTCGTAACTTTATCGGGGCGATGGCCGTCGCGGGTCTGGGACTCGCGCCGCAGGCCGCCCTTGCTCAGGCGACCAGCACAGCCGGGACCACCACGGCCAGGGTGGACGACGGCGCACTGAAGAGCCGGATCGAGGCGCGCCTCAAGAACAGTGCCTCGCTCAAGGGCGACGACATCAATGTCGACGTGAACCACGGCGTGGTCACGCTCACCGGCACCGTCCATTCCGAGGCGCAGAGCCTGCGGGCACGGAGCCTGGCCAAGGTGGCCGGCGTCACGAACGTGGAAAACAAGCTGACGGTCGACAGCAAGACGACCCGGGCGATGCACAAAGCCGGCGACAAGACCGACAAGGCCATGGACAAGGCTGCCGACAAGACCGACCGGGCGATGGACAAGACCGCGAGCAAGACGGAGAAGATGGGAGACAAGAGCGCCGCCGCCGCCCACAAGGCCCGCCACAAGAGCGAGAAGGCGCTCGAGAACGCGGGCAGCAAGGTCGAGAACGACGACAAGGCCACGAAGACCGGGACAACCGGGACCGCCACCATCAGCGATGCCTGGATCACCACCAAGGTGAAGTCGAACTTCATCAACGAAGACGCCCTCAAGGGCAGCGACATCGACGTGGACACGAACAACCACGTCGTGACGCTCAAGGGCACTGTCGCCTCGGCCGCCGGTCGCGCACGGGCCGTTGCGCTTGCCAAGAGCACGAAGGGTGTCACGCGCGTCGTCGACACCCTGACGATCGCCCCCGCGAAGTAACGTTCAGGCCGCGCGCTTCCGACTCCGTACGACCGCGAGCGACAACACCACGATGCCCCAGGCGGCGAGCGCCGCCGCCTGGGGCCACAACAGTTTCAGACCAATCCCCTTCAGAAAAATCCCCCGGACGATCACGAGGAAGTACCGCAGCGGGATGAGATACGTGAACGGCTGGATGACGGCCGGCATGTTCTCGATCGGAAATATGAACCCTGACAGGTACACCATCGGGGTGAGGAAGAAGAACGTCGCGGTCATCATCGCCTGCTGCTGCGTCTCGGACACGGTCGAAATGAACAGTCCGAGCGACAGTGTGCAGAGCACGTACAGAAGGCTGAGCGCGAAGAGCAGCGCAAAGCTGCCCCTCAAGGGAACCTCGAACCAGAAGACGGCCACGGCGACGACCAGGAGGACGTCCACCATTCCGATCGCGCCGTAAGGCATGAGCTTGCCGACGATGAGCTCCCAGCGGCGCAGTGGAGACACGTTCAACTGCTCGAGCGTCCCCAGTTCCTTCTCGCGGACGATGGCCATCGCCGCGAGATTCGCGGTCACGACGAGCAGCACCAGCGCAAGGACGCCCGGAATCATGAAGTGCCGGCTTTCCAGCTGCGGGTTGAACCAGACGCGAATCCGCGCATCGATTCCGCCCTCGCCGCGTGGGGCCTGCCGTGCGAGCTCCTGAGCGTAGCCCCCGACGAGACTCGTGGCATAGCCGAGCGCGACGCTGGTCGAGTTCGAATCGCTGCCGTCAGCAATCACCTGCACGACGGCCGGCTGCCCGCGGCTGATCAGCTCTCCATATCCCGCCGGGATGGACAGCGCGAGCCAGGCGTTCCCGCTTTCCAGAAAGGGCTCGATTTCGCGTGTCGTCGTCACGGTCCGGACCACCGAGAAGTTCGGGGAGGCGTCGAACCGGCCGACGAGCTCCCGGCTCGCGGCCGAGCGGTCCCCGTCAGCGACCACGACCGGCACGTCTCGAACGTCGGTCGTCGCCGCATATCCCAGCAACGTGAGCTGCATGATGGGCGCGACGATCACGAGCCCGAACAGTCGCGGGTTCCTGCGGAGCTCCTGGAACTCCTTCCGCACCAGGAACCTGAGGCGCTGCATGTCAGGCCTGCTCCCGTGCGAGACGCAGGGACGACAGTCCGAGCATCGC
This sequence comes from Acidobacteriota bacterium, assembly GCA_031361295.1. Lineage (GTDB taxonomy): Bacteria > Acidobacteriota > Vicinamibacteria > Vicinamibacterales > 2-12-FULL-66-21 > JALZOC01. The sequence continues at coordinate 22,297 of JANMCN010000205.1, forward strand.
GGCTGCATACAGCGCCAGCGCGGCAAGCTGCGGAAGCAGGTGCGTCACGGCCGTCCCCTTCAGCACAATCCCGCGGAGCGCCACGAGGAAGTACCGGGCCGGCACCATGTATGTGACGAGCTGCAGCGCCGCGGGCATGCTGCTGATTGGAAAGATGAAGCCGGACAGCATGATCGTGGGGAGGAATGAGATGAGCAGCGCCAGCTGGAAGGCCACCTGCTGCGTATCGGACGCGGTCGAGATGAGCAGCCCCGTGGCGAGCGCCCCGACGAGGAACAGCGACAGCGCCAGCAGCAGCGCGAACCAGCTTCCGCGCATCGGCAGGCCGAAGAGGAGCATCGACGCGCCGATGATGAGCGCGGCCGACGAGAGCGCGATGAGGAAGTAGGGAATCGTCTTGCCGATGATGAACGACGGGGTGCTCAGCGGCGCCATGCGGACCTGCTCGATGGTCCCGATCTCCTTCTCGCGCACGATCGACAGCGCGGTCGACGCGACGGCGGTAATCATCGCGATGTAGGCGATGAGACCGGGAACGAGGAAGAGGGTGCTTCGAAGCTCGGGGTTGTACCAGATCCTCGGCTCGACCGAGACGCGCGGCGGGACCGGTGGCCCCGGCGCAAGCTGCACGCCGGCAGTTCGCAGGATGCTCCCGGCGTACCCGAGCACCGTCGTCGCCGTGTTGGCGTTCTCACCGCTGATCACCACCTGCACGGGCGTCAGCCGGCGTGAACGCACGTCACGCGCAAATCCTGCAGGAATCACGAGCACGGCCTTCGCTTCGTTCAGGTCGAGGAGCCGTTCACCATCGCGCGGCGCGTACACGCCTGCCTCGAGATCGAAATATCCGGAGTTGATGAACGCGGACACGACTGCGCGGCTTTCCGGTGTCCCGTCGCGGTCCTCGACCGCCAGCCGGACGTGGCGGATGTCGAAGTTCAAGGCGTATCCATAAAGCAGCAGGAAGAATGCCGGCACGAAAACCAGGATGAGCAGCGTGCGCCGATCGCGCGCAATCTGGCGCAGCTCTTTCCGGCAGACGGCAAGGGCCTTGCTCATGCGGCGCCCCGCGCGCGTTCAGCGGTTTCCACGACGTCGAGGAAGACATCCTCGAGGGAGGGGGACACCTGCCCTGCGCTCTCGACATCGATCCCGGCGGATCGAAGCCGCCCGGCGATGACGTCGGCACTGCCGCTCCCCTGGCGAAGAACGGCGTGCACCGCGGTCCCGAACAGGCTCGTCTTCTCGACGTCCGGCATCCCGTCCAGGGCACGCATCGCGTCGACCGGCCGGCTGGAGCGCACTTCGACGATGGGGCGGCCGGCAAAGACCTGCTTCACCTCGGTCGTGGTGCCGATTGCGGCCAACCGTCCGGCGTGGATCAACGCGACGCGATGGCACCGCTCTGCCTCATCCAGGTAGTGGGTCGTGACGAGGACCGTCACGCCAGAAGCTGCGAGCATGTCGATCAGGTGCCAGAACTGCCGGCGCGAAAGCGGATCCACTCCGCCGGTGGGCTCGTCGAGGAAGAGGATGGCCGGCTCGTGGAGGATGGCACACCCGAGCGCGAGGCGCTGCCGCCACCCCCCTGCGAGATCGCGCGCGAGTTGGCCCTCGCGGCCCTTCAGCCCGGCCATCTCGAGCACGAAGTGACGCCGCTCGGCGAGCTGTGTCGCCCGAAGACCGTAGATGCCTCCGAAGAACTGAATGTTCTGGTCCACCGTGAGCAGCTCGTACAGCGAAAAGCGCTGCGACATGTAGCCGATGCGCTGCTTGACTCCCTCGGGATCCGCCGACACGTCGATGCCGCCGACCATCGCGGTGCCGGATGTGGGCTTCAGCAAGCCGCACAGCATCCGGAACGTCGTGGACTTTCCGGCGCCGTTGCTGCCGAGGAAGCCGAAGATCGCGCCGCGGGCGACGCTGAACGAGACGTCGTCGACGGCGACGAAGCTGCCGAACCGACGCGTCAGGTGTCTGACTTCGATCGCGTCAGGGACCGCTGGTTCGGGCACGAGCGCACCTCATTTCGACGTCCCTCCACTTCACCGCCCGACGACGCGCTGGAGGCGCGCCTCTGCAAGCCTCACATTCGCGAGCGCGCGGGTTCGGTCCAGTGCGGCCTGCAGCACGGCGATCTCGGCGTCGAGCACGTCGGCGCTGATCGCGACGCCGGCGTCAAACCGTTCGCCGACCACGCGGCGCGCCTCGGTGGCGCTTCGCAGCCCATCGTCGGCCGCGGTCACAGCCGCCCGGCTCGAATCGAGGTCGAGCCAGCGCTGTCGAACCTCGAAGGCGACCTGACGATCGAACTCGGCCACTCGCGACCGAGCGCCCCGGGCGCCCGCCAGCGCCTCGGCCTGCTCGGCGCGGCGGCGCCCGCCGTCCCAGAGCAGCCACGTCACGCTGACCGACAGATCCCATGAGTCGCGCCATTCGCCGGACCGGGGAAAGATGCGTGGATTCGGGCGAGCGTAGTCGTACCCCCCGCCGAGGGCAATCTGAGGGCGGGCCGCTGCAGCGACCGCGCTCCCTCTGGCCTCCGAGGCCTCGACCCGGTCCGCGAGGGCACGCCGCTCCGGGCGCTCCGTTCGGGCCAGGTCCGTCAATGCGGCGGGAGACTCGCTGGAGGCCGGCGCGGCGGCAAGCGTGGCCAACGGTTCGAGTGTGCCGTCGCTCTCGAGACCCGCCAGCCGGCGAAGATCGGCCTCCGCGGCAGCGCGGGCATTCCTCGCCTCGATCGCGAGAAGGCGCGCGCGGGACTCCTGCGCTTCGGCCGAGAGGACCTCGTTCGGCGGGATCACTCCCTGGTCCAGGCGGCTGCGCAGGTCGGCCACGTGCGCCTGCATGCTGTGGAGCGATCGCGACACCACCTGCTCCGTCTCGCGCGCGGTGACGAGCGCCCAGAAAGCGCGCGTGGCCTCGAGGCGCAAATCAGCGCGGGCGCCAGCCAGGTCCTCTCCCGCTGCCTCACGTTCGGCACGCGCGGCGCGCTCGAGCGCCCCGGTGCGTCCGCCCGTGTAAACGGGCCATTGCAGGTCGAGGCGTGCCCGGAGGTTGTCCGGGATGTCGGGATAGATGATCCGGGGCGGCAGGCCCGGCACGTTGATCCCGAATTCGTCCACGTGATTGGTCCGGGTGTATCCGCCCATCAGCGCGACCAGCGGCCGCGCCGCGGCGCCGCGGCCCGCTTCCGCCGCTTCGGCGCCCTCGACCCGCGCCTGGAGTTCCGCGAGCCGCTGACTGCTGGCGGTCGCGCGGGCCAGGGCATCCTCGAGCGTCAGCCGTTCGACGCGCCCGGCGGAGACCGCGGACGGCGGCGCCGCTCGCTCGGGCGCGGGCGACTGTGCTCCGCTCATCGCCCAGATCAAGAGTGTGGCAATCGTCATGACGTCACTGGTTCACCTCGCGGCCGCCGGCCGCGGACCTGCCAATCAGCTCGATGAAGACGTCTTCCAGCGACGCCCCGACGGCACGAATGGCGGGTGATCTCAGGCCGGCGGCTCGAAGCGCCTCCGCGATCGCACGCGTGCCCTCGTCAAGGCTGACCCCTGCGAGGCGCACATGGGCGCGATCGCCGAACGCCTGCACATCGCCCACGCCGGTCAGCGCCGCAAGCAGGTCGAGCGGAGGCCTCGCCCCTTCGACCGAGACTTCGAGAAGCTGCCCGGCGGATTTCTGCAGGGCGCCGGGCCGGTCGAGGGCCAGGAGACGTCCGTCGTGCAGGAGCGCGACGCGTCCGCACCGCTCCGCTTCGTCCAGGTAGGGGGTCGCCATGACAATGGTCAGCCCCTGCGCGAGGAACTCCGACAGCAGCTTCCAGAACTCCCGGCGCGACACGGGATCGACTCCGGTCGTCGGCTCGTCGAGCAGGAGCACCTTCGGCGCGTGCACCAGCGTGCACGCCAGCGCCAGCTTCTGCTTCATCCCGCCCGACAGCAGGTCTGCGCGGCGCGAGCGGAAGGCGGTGAGCTGTGTCATCTCGAGCAGCCGGTCGCGCGCCGCCGCGTATCGCCGGACACCATGAATCTCGGCGAAGAAACCCACGTTCTCGTCGATCGTCAGGTCCCCGTACAGCGAAAATCGCTGGGAGAGATACCCCACATCGGCGGTCAGGGCCCTGTGCTCCCTCACCGGATCGCGTCCCAGGACGCGGAGGTCGCCTCCGTCCGCCCGCAGCAGTCCGCACGCCAGGCGAATGGAGGTCGTCTTGCCGGCGCCGTCGGGACCGATCAGCCCGAACATTTCGCCGGATGCCACGTCGAACGACACGTCCTCGAGCGCGGTCGTCGATCCGTACCGCTTGGAGACGCGATGAAAGCTCAGGGCGGGGGCAGGCATCCTGGTTCCCGGCCGCTAACGCGGCAACTCGGCTTCGACCGGCATTCCAGACTTCAGCACCCCGCCGCGGTTGTCCACGGTGACCTTGATCCGATACACCAGGCGCGACCGCTCGTCCGCGGTCTGGACATTGCGGGGCGTGAACTCGGCGCGAGGCGAGATGAACGTGATGACACCGTCGAGTCGCTGGCCGGCATCCGTCACGAGGGTGACTGTCTGTCCCAGCCGCAGGCGAGGGACGACCGGTTCGTCCACGTAGACATTCGCCCATGGCTTCGCCAGGTCGGTCACGACGATCATGGGCGTGCGAGGCGCGATGGTTTCCCCGGCATCCACGAGCTTGGCGGTGACGACCCCCGCGACGGGTGACGACAGCACGGCATCGCGGACGCTCTTCCGGAGCGCCTCGATCTGTGCGTCGGCCACGGCCACGCGGGCGCGCGCGCCGGCGATCTCCTCGGTGCGCGCGCCGGCCTTCAGCCGTTCGACGCCCTCGACCGCCGCCCGCATCCGTTCGCGCGCGGCGGTGACCCGTGCGCCCGCCACGTCCCGCCTGGTCGCGGCGTCGTCGCGCTGCTTGCGGGATCCGGCGTTCGACTGGAGCAGCGCGTCGAACCGCTGCAGATCCGCCGACGCCGCGGCGAGCTCTGATTCGGCGGCCTGCACGTCGGCCTGGGCCGACCGGGCCTGCGCACTCGCCTGGCGAACGTCTTCGGCGCGTGCGCCGGCCGACAGCAACCGGAGCTGCGCGACCGCCTGATCCCGCTCGGCCTGCGCGCGGCGGAGCGCGATCTCGACGTCGGACGTATCGAGCCGGGCGACGGTCGCGCCCGCCACGACCGGATCCCCTTCGCTGACCGCGACCTCGAGCACCCGCCCTCCCACTTCCGGGGCCACGCGGACCTCGGTGGCCTCGACGTATCCCGACGCGCGCGGCGGCCCTTCCCCTTTCGCGCGGCAGCCGGCGCCGGCGGTCGGGAGCGCCGCGAGCGCGAGGGCGACGACACCGCGACGGCACGCCTGTCTCATTTCGTGTGCCCCTCCAGCGTGGCGAGCGCCATCCGCTGCACGTGCGCGACGACCTCGCGGCGCTCCAGTCGATTGGCCCCCTTCACGCCGCGCCGGGCCAGGCGGCTGCGCACCTCTCCGCTGGCAAAGTAGAGCAGCAGCGGACCGACAATGCCGGCATGCACGTACAGCGGGTTGACGGGCCTGAAGCGCCTCGCCGCGACGCCTTCCGAGAGAATGGCGCCGAGCGTCGTGACGATGCCCGTCATGTGGCCGGTGGTCCCGGGATCCAGGTGCCGGCCGCCGTCAGCGATTTCGCGGAACCAGATCGGCGGAAAGTGCGGGCGGGCCTCGGCCTCGGTCGCGATCGCTTCCACGAAGGCCCGGACCTTGTCGGGCGGCGAGGCCGGCGAACGGGCCGTCTCCGTGACGCGGGCGGCGACGGCCTCGAACATGTCCTGCAGGATTTCCCGGTACAGCCCGGCCTTGCTCCTGAAGTAGTAGTAGATCATCGCCTTGTTGACGCGCGCCGTCCTGGCGATGCGGTCGACGCTGCCGCCCGCGAACCCCCGTGCGGCGAATTCGGACGCCGCCGAGGCGAGCAGGCGCGCGCGTGCCCCCGCAGCGGGCGGGCGCGCGGCGGGAGGGCGGCGGGCCGCAGTCATGGACGGGTGCCGCGCATGTTGACTATCCAGTTAATCAAACTAACCGGATAGTTAACATCGACACCGACGGCGTGTCAAGCGCCGGGCCGGGCGACGTCGCCTACAGCAGTCTGGCGAGCCGCGCGTACCCGGCGCGGCTCACCGGCAGCCGGACCGAGTCGCGCAGGATCGCGACACGGCTGTCCTTGGCGTACAGCTCGACCCTCGCGATCCGATCGATGTTCAGGAGATACGAGCGATGGATGCGGACGAACCGGGCGGGATCCAGGCCGGCCTCGACCGACGACAGCGTCTGATCCTTCAGGTACTCCTTCCCCTCCGACTTGAAGCTCACGTAGTCGTCCTGCGCCTCGACGTAGTCGATCCGATCGACCGGCAGCACGTGCACCTGGGATCCGTCGCGGATGAGCACGCGCTCGAGCGGCGTCTGCCGCGGCCGCGCGTCCGCCAGCAGCGCCTCGACCGGCAGCGCCTCACGCGCCGTCAGACGCGCACGTGCGCGCGACAGCGCGTCCGCAAACCGCTCCGGCCCGAAGGGCTTCAGCAGGTAGTCCACCGCATGCACCTCGAAGGCGCGCAGCGCATACTGGTCGTACGCGGTCGTGAAGACGACCGGCACCTCCTGCCCCAGCAGCTCCAGCACCTCGAAGCCGCTCAGTTTGGGCATCTGGACATCGAGGAACATCAGGTCGGGCTTCAGCTCAGAGACCGCCTTCACCGCCTCGAAGCCGTTCCCGCATTCCGCGACGATGTCCACGTCCGGGTGGACGCGGGGCTCCATGTCAGCTCTCCCGGACGGAACCGCGCCGGTCCGCCGGCCTCTCGAAGGCCCGCCACACGATGAGCGCGCCCGCCCCGATGACGAGCAGGGGCCACGAATCGCGGAAATCGAAGCCGAAGAGGTGGAACTCACTCACCAGCCCCCAGACGCCAATGTAGACGAGCCACAGGCCCGTTCGGGGCGACCGGCGGGAACCGTCCGGCCGGCTCCGGTCCGACAGCTTCAAAACCCCGAGCGCGATGAAGATCAGCGGCCAGTACCGCCCGGACAGATGCAGCCGGCCGAAGCCCGTGCGGTCGGCAAGCATGGAGAGGCCGGCCAGGATGACGGCGATCCCGGCCAGGATCCGGCCGTTGTTCCGCTGCGGCGCCTGCATGTCTGTGCTCATGACGATCTCCAGTGCCTCCAGCACGAAGATACGACGGCCGCGGAGCTGCTCCCCCGATTTCCCGGCGAACACCCCCGGATGTCCGGTAAACGGCGACCCTCTGATAAGATGCGCGCCAATCATGCCGTGTCTCCGACGCTCCCGTTGTGCCGTGCTCGCAGGGCTCTGCCTGGCCCTGGCGGCGGTCGTGTCCGCGGGTCCCCTGCAGGACGAGGTGAAGGCGCGCCGGGCGCGCGTGCTGGACCGCCTGGGGCCGGACGCCCTCGCGATCTTCTGGAGCGCGGCACCGCGGGTGTTTTCGACCGACGTCAACTACGCGTACCGGCAGGAGAGCAACCTGCTCTACCTCACCGGCATCGATCAGGAAGACACGATCCTCGTGTTGATCCCGGGCAGCGAGGGGAAGGAATACCTCTTCGTGCGCGAGGCGGATCCTCGACGCGAGCACTGGAATGGCCACAGCCTCACGCCGTCCGAAGCCTCCTCCCAGAGCGGCGTCGCGACGGTCATGACGGCGAACCAGTTCGAGCCGTTCATCGCGGCGATCTTCTCGCGGCGCAGCGGCAGCGCGACGGCGGAGTTCGCGCCGTTCATCAAGGCCCTGGCCGAGAGCCGCGCAAAACTTGCGGTGCTCTCCGACGTGCAGGGCGACCTGTCCGGCCCGCCGGGCCGGGGCGCGGAATTCGCCGGCCGGCTTCGGCAGCACTTCTTCGGCTTCTCGGTTGTCGACGCCGGGCCGGTGCTCGCGGAGCTGCGGCAGATCAAGACGCCCTACGAGCAGGACGTGCTCCGGAAGAGCGTGACGATCTCGAACGAGGCGCACCGCGCGGGCATGCGGGCGGCAGCGCCCGGCAAATTCGAGTACGAGGTGAAAGCCGAGATCGAAGCGGTGTATCTCCGCCGCGGGGCCATGAGCTGGGGATACCCGTCCATCGTCGGGAGCGGTCCGAACGCCACGGTCCTGCACTACGAAAAGTCGCTGCGCCGGATGGAAGCCGGCGATCTGCTGCTCGTGGATGCCGCCGCGAATTACCAGGGCCTGACGGGTGACATCACGCGGACGTATCCGGTCGGCGGCACGTACTCGCGCGAACAGCGCGACATCTACGACGTCGTGTTCGCGGCGCAGCAGGCGGGAGAGAAGGCGGCGAAGGCGGGCGCGGAGCTGCGTGAGATCCAGAAGGCCTGCGACGAGGTCCTTCGCGCCGGCCTCCTGCGGCTGGGCCTCGTCACCGATCCGTCGGGCACGCAGTTCAAGACCTGGGCGACGCACGGCGTGTCGCACTGGATCGGCATGGACGTGCACGACGTGTCCATTCCGCGGCCGCTCGGACCCGGCATGGCCTTCACGATCGAGCCTGGCATTTACATCCGCGACGCGGCGCTCGACGATCTGCCGAAGACGCCGGCCAATCTCGCGTTCATCGAGAAGGTCCGACCGATGGTGGAGCGGTACAAGAACATCGGCGTCCGGATCGAGGACAGTTATCTCCTGAACGAGTCAGGGATCGAACGGCTCTCCGCCGGCGTGCCGCGGACGATCGACGAGATCGAGCAGTTCCTGAAGGGGCGGGGCGACAAACCGTGACGGGATGGAAGAAGGCTGCGGCGTTCACAGCGCTGGGGCTCGGGGCCCTGTTCGTCATCGCGGTGACCGCCACCGTCGGGTGGCGCCCGTTCGTGGGGCCGCGCGCCCGCCCGCTGACGGCCCGGAGGTTCGAACCGACCGCGGCGCGCCTCGAGCGCGGCGCGTATCTGGTCCGGGACGTTGCGGGCTGCGTCTATTGCCACTCGGATGTCGAGTCTGTCGGAGAGGTGCTCCAGCCGCGCGTGAGCGGCGAGGGCGCCGGGCACGTGTGGGCCCCTGAAGGCATGCCATGGCTCGTGGCGCCGAATATCACCCCGGACAAGGACACCGGGGCCGGCAGCTGGTCCGATGATGCGATCGCCAGAGCCGTCCGGGAAGGCATCGGCCACGACGGACGCGCGCTGTTTCCGATGATGCCGTACGGGAACTTCCGGAACATGTCCGACGAGGATCTCGCGTCCGTCATCGTCTACATGCGGACGTTGAAGCCGGTCCGTCGCGAGCAGCCCCGATCGACGGTGCCCTTCCCGATCAATCGCCTCATCAACGCCGCCCCCCAGCCAGTCGACGGGCGCGTGCGGTCGCCCGATCTCTCGGATCCGCTCGTGCGCGGGCGGTACCTCGTGACGATGGCGTCGTGCGGTGACTGCCATTCGCCGAGGGACGACACGGGACAACCGGTGCCGGGGATGGCCTTCGCCGGCGGCAATACACTGATGTTCGAAGGACACCGGAGCGCCGCGTCGGCGAACCTGACCCCTGCACCGAGCGGGATTCCGTACTATACCGAGGCACTGTTCGTGGAGACCCTCCGGACAGGCCGCGTGCGCGATCGGCGCATCTCGGAACTGATGCCGTGGTCTTTCTACAGGAACATGACGGACGAGGACCTGAAGGCCGTCTTCGGGTACCTGAAAACACTCGCACCCGTCGACCACTACGTGGACAATACCCTGCCGCCGACCCCGTGCCTCCGGTGCAACCTGAAACACGGCGGCGGAGCGAGGAACAAGAAGTCCGCCTGAGGGATCTCAGCGGGGCGGAAGGCCGGCTTTCAGCCGGGCTTTTTCGAGCTCGGCCAGCGCGTCCTGCACTTCCTTCCGCGCCGCCTCCCGCTCGCGGTCCTGCTGCGCCGTCTCGTACTTGTGGATCGCTTTCTGGAGCGCCCACTTCAGCGCGAACGAGGTCGCCGCGATGGTCATCGCTTCGCGGTTCGTGTAGGGCGCGTAGCCCTGGTAGTCCTTCGGCGTGACCATGTCGAGGAACTCCTGGTGCGTCATCCCGGCCCGCGGCACCGGTCCCTTCAGATAGTCGGGACCGAGGATGTCCTCAATCGTGACCTTCTTCCCCAGCACTTCGACGCGGAAGACCAGCCGCTCCGCGTTCACGTCGATGGCCGGCGGACGCGACAGCGCACGCTGGATCCGCTCGACGGAAACAGGCAGCGTCCCGGGTGGGTCCTGGTCCGTCGCACCGCCGGCAGGAGACGGATCGACCGCCGCGCCGGCAAGGACTGGCGGCTGCGGCGGCGGCGCCGGAACGGCCGCCAGCACCATGAGAAGAAGGGGAATGATCACGGCTGCGTGTATTAGGACGTCCCGGGGCGGGTGGCGGCTTCGGTCTCTCCGGACGCGCCCGTTCCCTCAGGATAGCCCGCTGGGTCCTCTTATAATCGGAAACCGTTCCGACCGGGGCCCCGTCTAAGGGTCGGGCGGCTGTTCGTCGATCGGCCGGCGGGAGCTCGTCTGCAGGAAGGTGCAGCAGGTGCATGGCATTCTTTTCAAGAAACACCCAGCCGGCGCGTTCCCCTGAGACCTTTGCGCTGGCGACGGTCGCGCCAGACGCCCTGATTGGCCTGCGCAACATCGAAAAGTCGTACGCCCACGGCACGAGCCGCAGCTACGTGCTGAGGCGAATCAACCTGGACGTCAAGGACGGCGAATTCATCTCGATCATGGGCCCATCGGGGGCCGGCAAATCCACGCTGCTCCACATCATCGGCATGCACGACAGCGCATGGACCGGCGATTACTACTTCGTCGATCAGCCGGTGCACAAGCTGGCGCCCAGGGACCGCTCCAAGCTGCACAAGCAATACGTCGGGTTCGTCTTCCAGAGCTATCACCTGCTCGACCACCTGACCGTCGCCGAGAACCTCGACGTCCCGCTCTCGTACCGGGACATCCGGAAACCCGAGCGCGAGAGTTTGGTCTGCGACATCCTCGACAAGGAAGTAGTACTCACCATGCCAGGCGCTGTCGTGCATGCCGATGATGTGCAGGAGCGTCGATTTCCCCGCGCCCGACGGCCCCATGATGGAGATGAACTCTCCCTCCTTCACGTCCAGGTTGATGCGGCGGAGCACGTAGGTGCGGCTGGTGCCATGCGCGTACGATTTCTCGATGTTCCGAAGCGCGATGAGGGCGTTGGACGCGAGCGCCTCACTGGTGGCGTCGACCGACGGCTGGGAGGACTTCGAGAAGAACGCCATGGGCTCCTGAACCTTTCTCGCTGGATGTAACGGGACGCTCGACGGTTAGACGGACCGTCGCGCGCATCGGTTTCTCGTTACCGCCGGACGGCTCCTCAATTATAAGGTGTCCGCCTTCGAGCTCTGCATGCCGCAGCCAATCGCGTGCCGCCGGTGCCGGCATATCGTAACTCGCGGTATCGTAGGGGATACAGCGGGTAACACGAGCGCGAGATCGCTTCCGGATCGTCCGTTCACGAACGCCCTGTCCCACGCGGGGGACGCTCTCCAGGCAACGATATTGAACCGGAAAACCGATGGCGGAGGCTGGAATCGGCGTTTCTTCGTCCTAATGTGGACGCGATGACTCTGCTTATCCCGATAGTGATTTCGGTCGTGCTGGCTGCGCCTGGCCAGCAGGGGTCGTCGGCGGCGCCGGCGTCGGCGGATGCCGGCCCAAGGGCGGAGGCGACCACAGTGCAGGCTGAGCCG
>JANMCN010000217.1:0-30878 GCA_031361295.1 Acidobacteriota bacterium
GGCATCGACCTGATTCCTCCGGCCGGCCGCATTTCTCTGCACGAAGACCGTGACGGCGACGGCGTTTTCGAACACCACACGGTGTTCGTCGACGGCCTCGTGTTTCCGCGGTTCGTGATGCCGTTCGGCGCGAACAGCATCCTCACCATGGAGACGAATGCGGACGACGTGTGGAAGTACACCGACACGGATGCCGACGGCGTGGCCGACAGGAAAGAGCTGTTCGCCACGAACTTCGGGCGCGCCGGCAACATGGAATCCCAGCAGGCGAGCCTGTTCTGGGGGATGGACAACTGGCTCTACAGCACGATGAACGCCTTCCGGTTGCGGTGGACTCCGCATGGGCTCCTGAAAGAGCCAACCGGGCCCAATGGCTCTCAGTGGGGGGTGACGCAGGACGACGACGGGAAGGTCTGGTTCCAGAGCGGGGCCAGCGGGATGCCGGGATACTTCCAGTTCCCGGTGCACTACGGTAATTTTGCGCCGCCGGATCAGTTCGAGCCCGACCTGAACATCGTCTGGGGCGCGCCGATCGGCATCGGTGACATCCAGGCAGGAATGCCCGGTACCCGGATGCCCGATGGATCGCTGATTTACGCGACGGCGGCCGCCGGCAATGAGATCTATCGCGGCGATCGGCTGCCGAAGGATCTGCTCGGCGATTATTTCTACGGCGAGGAGGTCGCTCGCATTGTCCGCCGGCTGAGGCCTGTCAGAACCGAGGGGCTCATCCAGCTGCGGAACGCATACCCTCGATCCGAGTTCATTCGTTCGCTCGACCCGCTATTCCGCCCCGTCGACATCACCACGGGCCCCGACGGCACGATGTACATCGCCGACATGTATCGCGGCATGATCGAGGGAGCGGAATGGGCCAGGGAAGGCACCTATCTCCGTGCCAAGATCAAGCAGTACCAGCTCGACACGATCACACGGCATGGCCGCATCTGGCGGTTGACGTACGACGGAATCGCGCGCGACAGGACGCCGCCTCGGATGCTGACGGAAACGTCCGCGCAGCTCGTCTCGCACCTGTCGCATCCCAACGGGTGGTGGCGCGACACGGCGCAGCAGCTCCTCGTGCTCAAGCAGGACCAGGCCGTGACGCCCGCGCTCGTGACGATCGTGCGCAGCTCGAAGAACGTGCTCGCCCGGTTCCACGCCCTCTGGACGCTCGAGGGGCTGGGTGCCCTCGACGCCGCGCAGACGCGAGAGCTGCTGTCCGATCCCGAGCCTCGCATGCGCATTCAGGCCCTGCGCGTCAGCGAAACGCTGTACAAGGCCGGCGACACCTCGTTCGTCCGCGAGTATCGCTCCCTGGTGACGGATCCGAACGTGGACGTCGTCATCCAGGCCATGTTGACGATGAACGTCCTGCACGTCGCTGACACGAGGTCGACAGTGAAGGCGGCAATGGACGCGAACCGGGCGCGCGGCGTGCAGTTCGTCGGAGATAGGATCCTCAATGCGCCGGCTGGCGGCACTCGAAGCCGACGGAATGGTGCGCCGCTGACGCCTGAGCAGCAGGCCAGCCTCGATCGCGGCGCGGCGATCTACACCGAACTGTGCTTCTCGTGTCACGGCGACAACGGGCGCGGCACGCCGACGCCGGGAGGCGCAGCCGGAGCGACGCTGGCCCCGTCGTTCGCGGGATCGCCGCGGGTCAACGGCCATCGCGACTACGCGATCAAGGCGGTGATGGACGGGCTTGCGGGGCCGATCGACGGCCGGCGTTATCCGCAGGTCATGGTGGCGATGGGCTCGAACAAGGATCAGTGGATCGCCGACATCGCATCGTACGTGCGCAACAGTTTCGGCAATGCGGGCCTCTTCGCGACCGCGGATGACGTGGCGAGAGTCCGTGCCACCCGCGATCGAAAAACGCCGTGGACGGTCGAGGAGCTGGAGGCCTCGCTGCCTCGCGCCCTCGTTGCCGATCGCACGTGGAAAATGACGGCCAGCCACGAGGGCCGGCCGACGCCCCACCCGAACGCCGCGGGGGGCTACAACTTCCTCGGCACCACTGCTGGCGCCGTCGACTTCCTGGGTTGGACCTCCGGCGTGCCCCAGCAGGCCGGCATGTGGTTTCAGGTGGAACTGCCGGCGCCGGTGATGCTGACCGAAGTACAGTTCACGGCGTCGATGGTCGGCGGAGAGGACGGCTCGCCGGCGGGCTGGACCTTCCCTCGCACTTACCGGATTCAGGTGTCCGGTGACGGCCAGGAATGGAGCGGGCCGATTGCCGCAGGACAGGGCACGCCGGGGACCACCGTCGTCACCTTCGCGCCGGTCCGCGCGCGTGTGATTCGCATCACCCAGACGGCCGCCGTCAGCGATGCTCCCCCCTGGTCGATGCGGCTGCTGCGCCTTTACGAAGCGCCCCCGAGTGTCCCCGTGCGTTAGAGGTGGCGTGCCAGGGCGTTCACTTCCGCTCGGGTGCGGTCTGTTCGGGGGTGGTCACGCCCGGCGGCAGCTCGAGGATGCGCGCATTGCGGAAGTGAATTTCGCCCCCTTCCGACTCCATGCACAGGTAGCCCTTCTTCTGCGTCGAGTGCGTGACCCCGTTGACGAACTTGCCGTTGACGGCGAGCTTGATCGTGCCGTCCACCGCGACCACGTCGTAGGTGTTCCACTCGCCCTTGCCCTTGGCGCGGTTCTCGATTGACATGCTGCGCTCGCCACGGGGGTTGTCGGGGGTGGTGTGCACGCCGCCCACCCCCCACACCTCGCCGTGCACGTAGGCGACCGGCGGGGTGACGCCGTCCTGCTTGTGCATGTTGGGCCATTCGAGCTCCAGCATCTGAACCTCGACGCCGTTCGGCAGGCTGTCGCGCGGATCGGGCCGTGCGTTGCTCCAGACGAACACGCCGGAGTTGCCGCCGGCCTCCATGTGCATCCAGTCGATGTGCAGCACGAAATTCTCGTACTGCCGCTCGCTGCACATCACGCCGGTGGGGCGGCCCGAGTCGATCAGCATGCCGTCCCTGATCTTCCAGGTGTCCTCGGCCGTGTTGATGTTCACCCAGCCGGTGAGGTCTTTTCCGTTGAACAGGTCCTGGAACCGCGGCACCTCACCCGACGGCGTCGTCTGACCGGCGGCGGCCACCGGCAGCAGGCCGAGGAGGAGGGCTATCGTGGCGATGTGCTTCATGGTCATGTCGTTTCCTGTCGAGGAGTTCGGATCGGGCGCTGGATAGGCGCTGGAGCCGGACCCCCGCTGTACGACATCATTGTGCCGTACTCAAGCCTGAGATGGCGTACGACTGCCCGGCACGCGGAGCCGGATGTCTTGATGCGGGTGAGGAGCCACGCGATGCGACGCAGACTGGCCTTGATAGTGCTTGCCATCCTGGTGCCCGCCACTGCGCGGGCGCAGCGTGCCCCGGACTGGACGGCGCTGGAAACCGAGGCGATCGCCCTGATCCAGAGCTATGTCCGGATCAATACCTCGAACCCTCCCGGGGACGTCACGAAGGCGGCGGATTTTCTCGCGGGCATCCTGGAGCGCGAAGGCGTTCCGGTGAAGAGGTACGAATCCGGAACGGGGCGTTCGATCGTACTCGCAAGGCTCAAGGGGACTGGAGCGGCAAAGCCTCTGATGTTGCTGCATCACATGGATGTCGTGCCAACCGATCCCTCACGCTGGGCGCACGACCCCTTCGGCGCCGAGATTGCTGACGGCCGGCTCTGGGGCCGTGGCGCGCTCGACATGAAGGGCCTCGGAGTCATCCAGCTCATGGCCTTCCTTTCGTTGAAGCGGCTGAACGTGCCGCTCGACCGCGACGTCATCCTCATGGCCGTTCCGGACGAAGAGGTCGGAGGGGGGCTCGGCGCCAAGTGGATGCTCAAGAATCATTACGAGGACCTCGATCCGGAATACATCCTCGACGAGGGGGGCTTCGGGAGCCCGGATCTCTTCGCGCCGGGCAAGCTGGTGTTCGGCATTTCGGTGGCTGAGAAGAAGATGCTCTGGCTGAAGCTGCGGGCGGAAGGGGTTGCCGGCCATGGGTCGCAGCCGAACGATCAGAACCCGAACGACCGGCTGGTTCGCGCGCTCGCGCGCCTGCTCGGCCAGCCCCTCCCGGCGTCCTCGGTTCCGGTGCTCGAGGCGATGAAGACGCGTGTCGGGGCGTTCGCGGTCAACAAGTTCACCAACGCCATTCAGCACTCCACCATCTCGATCACGAGTCTTCGCTCAGGAGTCGGCGATCCCCCGAAGGTCAATGTGATTCCGTCGGTCGCCGAGGCCACGCTCGACTGCCGTGTCCTCCCCGGGACGTCCCGCGACGAGTGGCTCGCCGAGATCCGACGCCGGCTCGGCGACGACGGGATCAAGATCGAAATCGTCTACGAGGGTCCCGATCCCGTGGTCACGAGTCAGGACTCGGCGTTCTATCGGGCGCTGGAGGGTGCCGTGACACGGAAGTACCCGAATGCGGTGGTGACGCCGATCATCGTGCCGTACGGGACCGATACGAACGACTTCCGGCCGCGCGGCGTGAAGGGCTATGGATTCTCTCCCGTGGTCATCCCGGCGATCGCGGTGGCCTCGATGCACGGCGATGCCGAGTTCCTGCCCGTGAACGTGGTCGGCCCGGCCATTCAGATCCTGTATGAAGCCCTAATCGAAACCGTCAGCCACCGTCCGTAGAGCCGCGCACCGGCTGCCGATGCGCCCGATGCACGCCGGCTTGCCCGCGCGCCACCGACCGTACCGCAGGGGAGTCCATGAGCCTTCGTCCGACCGGGCACACTGAAACCGACACGTCGGCGGCGGACGGCCGATCGATCCTGCCGCGCCGCTTCGGCCTCCTGCAGGCCACCGCGCTGAACATGACCAACATGATCGGCGTCGGGCCGTTCATCACCATTCCTCTCCTGATGACCGCCCTCGGAGGCCCGCAGGCGATGCTCGGCTGGATCGTCGCGCTCCTCATCGTCATTCCGGACGGCATGGTCTGGAGTGAGCTGGGATCCGCCCTGCCGGGCTCGGGGGGCAGCTACGTCTACCTTCGGGAGGGTTACGGCCCCGAGCGATGGGGGCGGCTCGCGGCGTTCCTGTTCATCTGGCAGTTCATCCTGAGCGGACCGCTCGAGATCGCCTCCGGCTATATCGGCTTTTCGCAATACCTGGGGTACCTGTGGCCGTCCCTCACGGACGTCCATTTCGCGCTCATCGCCGCGCTCATCGGCGTCCTGAACATCGTGCTGCTGTATCGCCCCATCGGGTCGCTCGGCCGCCTGACGATCCTGCTCTGGAGCGGGACGCTCCTGACGACGGCCGCGGTGATAATGTCGGGCGTGCGCCACTTCGACCGCCGGGTCGCGTTCGACTTCCCTCCGGGCGCGTTCAATTTTTCCGTCGGCTTCCTGATTGGCCTCGGCGGCGCCGCGCGGGTGGGCATCTACGATTATCTCGGGTATTACGACATCTGTTATATCGGTGACGAGGTCAGGAATCCCGCGCGTGTCATCCCGCGCTCCATTCTCTTCAGTATCGTCTTCGTCGCGCTCATCTACCTGGCGATGAACCTGTCCATCGTCGGGGTCGTACCGTGGCGCGAGTTCGTGCCGGCCGCTGACCATCCGGGTTCCAGGTTTCTCATCTCGATCTTCATGGAGAGGATTTACGGGCGGACCGTCGCCTCGTTCTTCACCGCCGCGATCCTCTGGACCGGATTCGGATCCGTGTTCGCACTGTTGCTCGGCTACTCGCGCATCCCGTACGCGGCAGCCAGGGACGGCAACTTCTTCCCGGCCTTCGGTCGACTGCATCCCACCAAGCCGTTCCCATATATCTCTCTGCTCGTCGTGGGGGTGGTGTCGATCGTCTGCAGTTTCTTCTCGCTCGGCGTCGTGATCGACGCGCTGATCACGACGCGCATCCTCGTCCAGTTCATCGCGCAGATCGGCGCGGTGTCGCTGCTGCGCCGGCAGGGAGGGGATCGCGCCACCTACCGGATGTGGCTGTACCCGCTGCCAAGCCTGCTGGCCCTCGCGGGGTGGATATTCGTCTTTGCGACCTCGGACGTCAGAGTCATTCTGTTCGGACTCGGCACGCTGCTGCTCGGCGTCGTGGTGTTCATGGCCTGGTCCAGACACGCACGGCGCTGGCCATTTGCGGCGCGCGCGAGCGCCTGATCCGGCGGCCAGCCGGGTGTCGGGTGCATCGCGATAGACTCGATGGATGGCGGACAGGTTCCAGCTCGGGCTCGACACGTTCGGAGACGTCACGCTCGAGGGGGACGGCACGCCGCGCTCCCACGCGCGGGTGCGGCGGGAGGTTGTCGAAGAGGCAACCCTCGCCGATCACATCGGTCTCGACGCGTTCGGCGTCGGCGAGCACCATCGAGCTGATTTCGCCATCTCCGCCCCCGAAGTCGTGCTGGCGGCGATTGCCGGCCGGACGAGCAGGATTCTCCTCGGATCGGCGGTGACCGTCCTCAGCACGGATGATCCCGTGCGTGTGTTCCAGCGCTTCTCGACCCTCGATGCGCTGTCGAACGGACGCGCCGAAGTGATTCTGGGCCGCGGATCGTTTACCGAGTCGTACCCGCTGTTCGGATACGACCTGTCGCGTTACGAGGAACTCTTCGAGGACAAGCTGTCGCTGTTCGCCGCGCTGCTGAAGGGAGGAGCGGTGACGTGGAGCGGTTCGACGCGCGCCGCGGTTCCGGGCGTGGAGGTCCATCCCCCTCTCGAAAACGGGACGCTCAAGACATGGATCGGCGTGGGTGGCAGTCCGGACTCCGTCATGCGCGCCGCGCGGTACGGCCTGCCGCTGACGCTCGCGATCATCGGCGGCAGCCCTGTGCGGTTTCGTCCGTTCGCCGATCTCTACCGGCAGGCGCTCGAGAAGCTCGGTCAGCCCGAGCTGCCCGTCGCGGTCCATTCACCAGGGCACGTGGCTGCGACAGACGAGCAGGCCAGGAACGAGCTGTGGCCGCATTATCAGACGATGATTACCCGCATCGGCGGCGAGCGCGGCTGGCCGCCCGTGACGCGCGCGCAGTTCGAACGTGAAGCCGGCCCTGACGGGGCGCTCTGCGTCGGTTCCCCGGAGACCGTCGCGACCAAGATTGTGCAGACGGCCCGGGCGCTCAAACTCTCGCGCTTCAACCTCAAATACAGCGCCGGGACGCTGCCGCACGACGCCCTGATGAAGAGCATCGACCTGATCGGGACCGAGGTGGCCCCCCGGGTCCGGGACATGATGCACGCATAGCGCGCACCGCGGCGCACGCGAGGGGCCCCTACGCCCGATCGCGGTGTTCACAAGTGAACAGACGGCGTGGCCGCCTTTTGCCAGCATGGGTCCGGACCTTACCTCGACCCAATACCTTCCTGTGGGGCTCTATGTCCGATCCGCGCAATGTGGCACACGCCAAGAAAGTCAGCCAGGAGAAGAAGCACCACGGCACGGAGGTGATTCCAGGGGATGCGCCCGCCGTCCAGCCAGGCAGGAAACCGGCGGCCGTGAAGAATCCGGGCGAGACCCTGGGAGCCGCCGCCGGACCTGATAACACTGCGGCAGAGAAGAGCGCCGTACCGAGGGCGAGCCCCACGCCCACGCCGCCGGCGGCGCTCGAAGGCTCGCTCGTCGTGCTCGCGAAGCTCAAGGAGCTTGAGTTCCATTCGCGAGCGAATCTCGAGCGGCTTGCGGAGCTGACGCTGACAGTCGAGGACGAGCTGAAGCAGACAGCCCTCGTCGGCCCTCTCGGCGAGGTGTACTCAGCGCAGACGGCCTTCCAGACCCGGCTCACCACCCTGATCGAAGTTTACAAGGCCGAGTGCGACCGCATGCAGGGTGCAGGCGGGTAGCTCCCGAGCCGGCGAACCCTCGCTCGCTCGGCCCTCACGCCGTCCGTCACGCATCTCTCCCGTCGTGACCCTCCGCGCGAACCGCAGCGGCGGGCGCAGGAGACTCGTTTCCGTCCGGGCGTCCCAGTCGTCCCACGGCGGTCTCCGCCCGGCCGACGGCATCGAAGTGTCTGGACGCTTTCGCGAGCCCTCTCAAAGGCATGTTGTTGTAGATGCACTCGTACTCGCCTGCGCGCACGAGGAAGGTCTCGTGCCAGATGCCGACGTCGCCGTTGGATCCGATCGTCTTGTTGAACTTCACCCAGTACGGGTAGTGGAGCTGGTCGCGACTGCGCGCATACGCGGTCAGCTGCTCGAACGACCGCCAGTACTGCACATTCGTCGTCAGGCCCAGGGACTGCCATCCCAGACACCCGCTCCGCGGATCCGCCGCGACCTCTGCCAGCATCTTCGGCATGGTCGAGAAGAACCACAGATAGCTGGGCAGCTTCCACCAGCGGTTGAAACGTGCGCCGATGATGAAGACCACGAAGTCTCCCTCGATCGAGGCGGCAATGCGGCGATTGATGGTGGCCATCGGCGCGAGTCTACCCCAACCGCCCCGACGGCAACTGCACGGCGTCGGGGGCGTTTACTGTAGGATGCCAAGTATGCGGAAGTGGAGCCTTGGAGGAACTATGTTTGCTCGCGTCGCAGTCGGCGCCGCGTTGATGCTCGGGGCTGCGGGGTACTCAGGAACGCGCGCCCAGTCGCGCGTCGCATCCGACGCGCTGTTGGGCCGATGGGATCTCGTCGTACAGCGCGGCCCCCAGACGTCGCCGTCGTGGCTCGAGGTGGAACGGTCCGGCACCGCCACCCTGGTCGGACAATTCGTGGGATCCGGCGGCAGCGCCCGGCCGATCGCCAAGGTCGAGTTCACCGACGGCACGTTCCGGTTCGCCATCCCGCCGCAATGGGAGACCAATCCCCGCGACATCACGTTCGAGGGCCGGCTCGAGGGCGATCGGATCACCGGTTCGATGACGATGGGTGACGGCCAGAAGATGGCATGGTCCGGCACGCGGGCGCCGTCGCTGCGGCGGGCCGGACGACCGGCCTGGGGCGAGCCCATCACGCTCTTCAACGGCTCGTCACTCGATGGATGGCGGCCAGATGGACCCCGCGACAGCCAGTGGCGCGCGCTCGGCGGCATCCTGCAGAACGCGAACAGCGGAGCGAATCTCGTCACGGTCCGGAAATTCGACGACTTCAGGCTGCACCTGGAGTTCCGCGTGCCCAAAGACGCCAACAGCGGCGTGTACCTGCGGGGCCGCTACGAGCTCCAGATCGACGACGCCGCCGGCCTCGAGCCCTCGTCGCATCATCTCGGCGGACTCTACGGCTTCATCGCGCCGAGCGAGAACGTGGCCCGGGCCGCCGGCGAGTGGCAATCGATGGATGCCACGCTGGTGGGCCGGCTGCTGACGTACGAGCTGAACGGCACGACCGTCATCTGCAACCGGGAGATTCCTGGAATCACCGGCGGCGCGCTCGACAGCGCCGAAGCCGAGCCCGGGCCCCTGCTGCTCCAGGGCGATCACGGTCCCGTGGACTACCGCAACATCGTGATCACGCCCGCGAAAAGTTTTCGATAGCAGGCGGCTTGCCTGGCAGGCACGGTCAGGCCCGCCACGCGTGGGCGTTCGCTCGCGCCGCGAGACCTCGTCCTTCCCAGCCAGTGATATGGTGAAGGTCCGCCGCGGAGCTGGCGGCCCACGCAAACGCGATCGACCTGACGCATGACTCACGAGCCTGTCAAGATCGGCATCATCGGCGCGGGCCTGTGGGGTACCAACCACGCGCTCGCGCTCACGACCCATCCCCGCAGCGCCGTCCTCCTCATCTGCGACCGCGACGAAGCCCGCGCGCGCACGCTCGCCGGGCGATTCGGGTGTGGCTGGACGACGAGCCTCGACCAGCTCGCGTCGAGCGACGTCGACGCGGTCACGATCGCGACGCCCGACCATCTGCACGCTGAGCCGACGCTGGCGATGTTGCGCGCGGGCAAGCATGTGCTCGTCGAGAAGCCGCTCGCCACGACCGTCAGCGAAGCCCTCGCCATGACCGAAGCCGCCGAAGCGTCGGGCTTGAAGCTGATGGTCGACTTCCACGCCCGGTGGCATCCGCTCTTCATGAGCGCGAAGGGATACGTGGAGCGGGGGGAGCTCGGCGCGCCCGTGATGGCCTACGCGCGGTTGAGCGATACGATCCACGTCCCGACGGAGATGCTGAACTGGGGCGGCCAGTCCGGTCCCGAATGGTTCCTCTTTCCGCACACCATGGACATCGTGCGGTGGCTCTTCGGCCGCAACCCGGTCGAGGTCTACGCCAAAGGCTATCGCGGTGTCCTCGAGTCCAAAGGCATCGAGTGCTGGGACGCCATCCAGGCCATGGTCGAGTTCGAAGGCCGGGCCTTCTGCACGTTCGAAACTTCCTGGATTCTTCCGAACTCCTATAGCAACGTCGTCGACAACCGGCTGTCGATCTACGGTGAGGCCGGGGGCCTCGAGCTGAGGAACGAGCCGTCGCTCTGGGCCTTCACCGACCGCTTCCATACGCCGTTCTCGTCCACGTCCGTCACACGCTACGGCAAGGTGTGGGGCTACCAGTACGAATCGATTCGGTACTTCGTCGACTGCGTGGCGGACGATGTGATGCCGGAGGCGGGCGGCCGCGACGGCGTCATGGTGACGGCCATGATTGCCGCCACGTTGACGTCGCTCGCCGAGCGGCGGCCGGTCACCATCGCCGAAGTGCTGGGAGGCTGAACATGGGAACGCTGGATCTCTTTCGTCTCGACGGCAAGCGTGCGCTCGTCACCGGCGCGAGCCGCGGCCTGGGACGATCGATGGCTCTCGCGCTGGCTGATGCCGGCGCCGACATTGTCATCACCGGTCGAACGCAGGACACGCTCGACAGGACGGCTGGCGAGGTTCGGGCGCGTGGCCGCCAGGCGTGGACGTTCAAAGCCGATATGGCGGTGCCCGCTGAATGCCAGCAGGCGTGCGAGCGGGTCGTCGATGAGATGGGACCCATCGACATCCTCATCAACAACGTGGGCAACCGCGAGGTGAGCATGTCCATCGAGGCGGAGCCGCTCGAGACGTGGCAGCGGCAGATGGATCTCAACCTCACGAGCTGCTTCCTCGGCACGAAGATCGTCGGCGGCGCGATGCGCGCCCGCGGCGCGGGCGGCCGCATCATCAACATCGCCTCGATCAGCGCGCTGATCGTCAACCGGGGCATCGGCGGGCGCGACTATGAGACCGGGAAGGCGGCCGTGCTGCATTTCACGCGCTGCGCGGCGGCCGACTGGGCACCGCACGGAATCACGGTCAACGCCATCTGTCCCGGCCTGTTCATGACCGACATCAACAAGGAATGGAACGAGAAGCGTCCTGACGTGATTGCCGAGTTCGTCAAGCACATTCCCATGGGACGCCCGGGCGAACCCGACGAGATCGGCCCGCTTGCCGTCTACCTCGCGAGCCCCGCCTCTCAGTACGTGACTGGCGCCGCCTACGTCATCGACGGGGGATACACGGTCTGGTAGCCCTTCAGGACGGCTTCTGGCAGTGAGCGAGCCCCGCGCGGCTCTCACCGATCTCTGACGAGGCCTGGCAGGACTGCCAGGCTTTGCCGCGCCCAGGAGGCCTCGCGCCGCACAGTCATCGCCAGCGTGGCGGCCCGCGGCGTCCACCCTTCCAGAATGGCGCTCCGGCAGCGGCCGGCGGCGCGAACGGCCGCAATCGTTGACGCCAGGGGCAGTACTCCCCGGCCAAGCGGGCAGCCTGCGATCGTGAACCCCATCTGATGCGGCACCCGCTCGATGGTCACATCCTTGAGGTGCAGGTTCACCGTGACGGGCGCCAGCACGCGCGTGACTTCCGCGAGTCCTTCTCCAGCGCCGAACGAATTGGCCGTGTCGAGGCAGATGCCGACAGAGGCGCTCCCGACCGCCTCCACGACGTCGCGGAGGACGATTGCCGGAAAACGGTCGTGGTTCTCGAGCCCGAGCGTGACGCCGGCCGCGCGAAGCTCAGGTACCGCGTCCTTCAGCAGCGCCACGACGGTCGATGCCGCGGGCCGATGGCTCTTCGTGTCAATCACGAAGCGCAGCAGGCGGCAGTTGAGAGTTCGGGAGAGGTCGATGTAGGTGGACAGATGAGAGCGGGTGAGGCCGCGGGCACCGAGCTCCAGCTCCACTTTTGCTGACGCCAGCGCGTCACGGAGTTTCGTGAGCCGCCGGCTGTCCATGTCGTGCACGGGCAGGTTGTCGCCGATCTGGACGATCGGCAGGCCGTGGCGGCGGGCCATCCTGATGAGGGCCGTCTCGTCGAGGCGTGGCGCGCCATGGCGGACTGCCCATCCAAACGCAAATGAGCCGAGGCCGGGGCGCATGCGGCCCCGGTCAGCGCGCCACGATGTCGCGGACCTGCTCGCGAATATCGTCCAGTTCGAAGATTCGCTGCCAGCCGTCGCGGAAGAGGATCGGCCTGGCCCGCCGGCTGATCTTGTACGCCGCATCGGAGAACGTGCCCTGGACCTCGCCGAAGAGCACCGCGATCTGGATCCGCAGATGACCGAGCACGAAATCTCGCACCGCATCGGCCGGCACGCCCGCCGCGACCAGTTTGTCGTGCCCCTCTTTCACCGCCTCCATGCAGGTTTGCGCCAGGGTCTCGACCAGCGCTGGCTCGAGCATGGCCATCTGCTCGATCGTCACCCGGTGCACGCGGGTCACGGGCGCGTACATCGCCATCGAGAGCTCGGCCCCCAGCGCATAGTGGGCCTCGGTCCCGTACAACAGCGCGCACACCACCGCCTGCTTCGCGGACACTCCGCCGTAGAAATCGCGGAACGCCTGCTCGGTCGGCTCCCAGTTGAACACCGAGGGATGTGCCGGGTGCGCGACCACGCAGCCGATGTCGGTGCGGACGGGAATCTGGCTGTCGAGCGGCGCGGCGGGGTCGAGCGTCACGAGCAGCGAGCCGGGCTTCATGGCCGGCACGACGTGTCTGGCGACCTCGCCCAGCCCAACGTCGGGGACCGCGAGGATCGCGATGTCGGCCCCGTCCAGGGCTACGCCGATTGCCGA
Source organism: Acidobacteriota bacterium (assembly GCA_031361295.1). Lineage (GTDB taxonomy): Bacteria > Acidobacteriota > Vicinamibacteria > Vicinamibacterales > 2-12-FULL-66-21 > JALZOC01. The sequence goes on from JANMCN010000217.1 coordinate 12,959, forward strand.
CGCGGCTACGCCCCGCGTCTGCAGACGCGCGATGCCCTCCGCTGACGTCTCGACGTAGCGGACGTCCGAGCCGTGCCTGATGAAGTTGTCGGTCAGGCGGCAGCCCATCTTGCCGCCGGCGCCAACGAGCGCAATGACAGGCCGTGTGGAGGTCATCGTAATCTGGCTCCCGGAACTCCGTAATTCCTGGACGCATCGTCGAGAACGAGCACCCAGTCGAGCATCTCACCCGGATCCGGCGGTGTGAAGGCGCGGTCTCCAGTGTTGTCGATCGTGCCGATCGCCGTGGCCGCTCCGGTCCGCGGGTTGAACCACCATGCCCTGACCGTGCTGCCCGACACCTTGCTCATCCGCACCGTGAACGTGCGGCCGACGGGCGCATAGACCATGGCGTAGCTGCCGCCTGCGTCGCGGGTCGCCGCGAAGTGATACCGCCCGGTGCCGGGCACCGCGGTGGGGACCGGGGCCGTCACGAGCACATCGTCATCCGGCACGCGGCTGAGGAACGGTCGCGACTCGAGCAGCGCCCGCGCGAATTGCATCTGCGCCGCGCCTGGCTGGTTGATGGCGTCGGACCACGGCATCAACGGGTTGTTGATGCCCGTGCGGCCTGGGGCCCACATCTGCCAGACGGAATGATGGCCATAGGTGTGGCCGAAGGCCCCGCCGAACAGATCCCAGTAGAGCGGACGCCGGACGTCGCTCGCAACCGAGTGCCCGAACTTCGCGGCGTTGAACGAGACGGGATGATCTTCGTAGAGAGGTTCTCCATCGATCACCGGCTTCACCGGCGTCCGGTCGTAGTCCGCGCGCGTCTGGTCGTAACGGCCGGTGAAGTCTGGGCCGTGGCCGTTCTGACGCATGTTGAAGTCGAGCCACGTATCGTCGTGGAACACCGACGCCGATCCGTACCCCCCGTTCGGGTGCAGGGTCAGCAGATGCGTGCCGCCGTCTCCCGAGCGGAGTCCGCGCGCCATCGCGCGAATGACTTCCTTGTGCGTGTCGTTTTCGATGCCCCGGTCGCCCCCGAGAATCCAGATGATGTTCGGCGTGTCCCGGTATCGACGGCCAAGCCATGCGCCGTAGACCTCGGCATTCCTTGGATTGAACACCTCGGGCCCCGCGCCCCGTCCGACGTTCCACTTGTCGCCCCACGTCGGAAGAAATCCGATATAAAGGCCGAGCGCACTGGCCTGGTTCACGATGAAGTCCACGTGATCCCAGTAATCGTTGTCCGGGCCGTCCTTCACGTCGGGGGTCTCCGGATTGTTATCGCGCAGGGGCCGGTGACCGTAGGGATTCGGATCGTTCAGACCATCGAGCTCGGCCAGCGCCACGGCCTGAATCACTGTGAAGCGCCGCTCGGCGCGATTGCGCAGGTAACGCATCGCGTCTTCCCGGTTGAGGCGATGGAAGAGCTCCCAGGCCGTGTCCCCCAGCCAGAAAAACGGCCGGCCGTCGGCCGTCACGAGAAAACGCCCGTTGTCCGATACGGCGAGTCGGGCTGGAGGCGCGGCCTGGCGGGCCGCCAGAGTCCCGGCCAGGGTGCAGGACAGGAGCAGGGCGCAGGCGGTACGGGCCGATCGTGTGGGCATGGTCGGCAACGATATGGAAACGCGAGTCCGGGGGCTAGGACCCCGCGGTGGAACTCTTGGATGATTTTGACCGCTGGCTGCCTACCCGGAACTCCATCGGCGTGCGGCCAAACGCGCGCTTGAAGCGCTTGTCGAAATAGCTCTGGTCCGAAAAACCGACCGCGCTCGCGATCTCGGCAATCGTCAGGCTGGTTTCGCGAATCAAGCGGGATCCGTTGGCCAGGCGGACGTGATTCAGGTACGCGACGAGCGTGACCCCGGCCACTTTCTTGAATGTCTTCATGAATTGCGGCTGGCTCATGCCCGCGAGGCTGGCCGCGTCTGAGACGGTGAGTTTGTCGGCGTAGTGCTCCCGGACATGCTCGAAGAACGGCTTGAGCCGCAGCGTCCGCTGCTGCTGGCGCAGGAACTCCCATTGCTCGAGATTCGATACGCGGAAACGCCGCGCGATCTGGAAGAGCAGCTCGAGCAGGAATGCCTTGCACCCCGCGCGCTGCAGCGCGCCGTCTGGCTCCTCGAACCGGCAGGCGATCAGCTGCTCCAGCGCCCGGGCAGCCTCGGGATGTTCAGCGAGCGGCAGCACTCGGGCGCGCCGCTCGGGCCGGGCATAAAACGGCATGAGGAACGCGTAATCGTGGGAAGGAGAGCCCAGGCTGTAGACGAACTCGGGTCTGAAGCTCACGACGACGGCCCGCGTGTCGAAGCCTGAGAAATCCACTACCTGGTGCAGCTTGAGGTTGTCCACGACGAGCAGGTCGGCTGCACGAAGGTCCACGTCCCGATCGCCCATCCGGAACAGCGTGCGGCCGTCGAGCGGCACGAACAGTTCCAGCCGCTCGTGCCAGGTCGACCCGCGCGTGTGCTGCTGCGACGTGTAGTGGAACAACTTGATCGTGAAGGCGAACTCCTCATCGAGCGGCACCTCGTAGCGCCCGCGCGCATCGAGTTGCGCAGCGATGTCGTGGGGCTCGAACGGCATCCGGGCACACGTCGCGAGAAGGGCGTCCCACGGGCGCGTCAGCGGCACTGGCTGGCAGGGCATCCGTCGATCATAACGGGACCGCTCACCGCCGGGACCCGCGAAGGCTGTCGACGAGCACGGCAGCGAAGATGATGCCGCCCGTGACGATCGGGTAGAGATACGGATCGGTCTGCAGCACGACCAGTCCGCTGAAGAGCGCCTTCAGGAGGAGGGCGCCCGCCAGCGTCCCGGGGAGGATCGAACCACGCCCGCCGAACAGGCTCGTGCCGCCGAGCACGGCGGCGGTGATCGCGTCGAACTCGTACAGCTCGCCGAAGCGCGGTGACACAGCGCCGAGCTGCGCGAGCGCGAGCAGGCCACCGAGCGCCGCGCAGCCGCCGGAGATGACATAGACCGACGCAATCACGCGGCCCGGGTGGAGTCCGGCCGCGCGCGCCGCGTCCCGGCTGAATCCGACGGCGAGCACCTGACGTCCCAAGGGCTTACGGGTGAGTACGCAGCGGCCGACCGCCCGCCTCGAAGGTCAGCGATAGCGGGCCGGCGCGAAGCCCGATGCGCTCCGGGAGAGGGTCGGACCCGCCGTGCCACAGCCGCTGGCGTTCAGCGTCGTCGATCAATGCGGTCGCGCGGCGTGGACTCACGGCCGTTGCCTCCGCCACTCCGCCCGGCTGCCGTCGATTCCACTCTGATAGTGCAGGACGTCAATCACCCGCGCATCGGATCCGTCGGCCTTCATGATGTAGACAGGCCGCTTGTCCGCGGCTTTCTCGGTATAGGCGAGGTGCTTGGCGCCTTCGTCGCGCCAGTACGCGAAATCCGTGACACGGAACGTCACATAGCGACCGTCCGGGGAGAACGCCGGCGAGCTGCTGATTCTCTGGAGATGCGTGAGCTGGTCGTTGTGCGCGCCGTCCGCATCACAGCCGAAGATCTCCGCGAAGTCTCCCACCTGTCCGGAGTACGCGATGCGCGTGCCGTCGAACGACCACACGGGGGCGACGCCGCCGATGGCGCTCTCGTTCGGCACGATCTGGGTTCTGTTCGAACCGTTCGCGTCCATCGTGAAGACGCCCCAGCCCTTCTGCCCGCGCTGGGTATACACGATCTTCGTGCCGTCGGGAGAGATGTTGCCGTCGCGTCCCGCGGCCACGATCTCGAATCCGGTCCCGTCCGGGTGTACGCGGCCGATCACGCTCCCGTTCCCTTCATTGAAATAGACCCATCGTCCGTCGGCCGTCCAACTCGGCCAATAGGCGATGGCCTTCGGGGCGAGATGGGTGAGTTGCCGGAGATGCGTCCCGTCGGCATCGATGATGTAGAGATCGAAGGTTTCCCCGTCGATGCGGTTGGACGTGAAGACCACGCGCCGGCCGTCCGGAGACCACGAGGGGTACCGTTCCTCGGACGCCGGGGCTTTTGTGAGATTGAACGCATCCCCGGTGACCGGATCGATGATGAAGACCTCCGTGTCGTTGGTTCGAATGCTGGTGGTGACAAGCGCCTGGCCGCCGATGTTCGGCTGCGCCTGGGCGCGCGCGATCGGAACGACCGGGCACAGAACCGCAAGTACGAGGAGTCGGGTGAGCATGGCGCTATCTAGCTGCGGACGCCCGCTCCTGTCAAGGCCTGCGAGAGTCCGGAGGGCGATGTCACCGGCGCGAACGGCCCGGCCGTCCACCCGTCATCCTTCCCGTTTGACAATCCGTCGGCGAGCACCATAATCGGCGGGCAGAGAGGCTGAGTGGGGGCCTGACCGACCGGGCCCTCGTGGGCGGCCCCTGTGCCCGCGGGCGTGGGCTGTCGTCGCCGGAACAGGGACGGTCTCGGCAGGTCACCAGAGTCAGTGCCTTTGACATGAGTACTTCAACCGCACCATCGACGGACACTTCAGGCAAGCCGCGGGCATTCAACCGGCAGATTGTCTTCTGGGCCGTCACGTCGGCACTGGCGGGATTCCTGTTCGGCTTTGACACGGTCGTCATCTCCGGCGCGGAACAGAAGATTCAGGCGCTCTGGGGGCTCAGCTCCGGTGTGCACGGCTTCGCCATTGCCTCGGCGCTGTACGGCACCGTACTCGGTTCGCTGTTCGGGGGCTGGCCAACGGATCACTTCGGCCGGAAGAAGACGTTGGTGTGCATCGGCGTCCTCTACGTCATCTCCGCGGTGGGCAGCGCGTTTGCCAACGGCATCGCCGTGTTCATCGCCGCGCGGGCGATCGGCGGCGTCGGCATCGGCATTTCCACCGTGGCGGCGCCGCTGTACATCTCGGAGATCGCTCCGCCAGCCCATCGCGGACGGCTGACGGGCGCGTTCCAGTTCAATATCGTGTTCGGCATTCTCGTCGCCTTTGCTTCAAACGCGCTGCTCGCCGGCATCGGCGAAAATGCCTGGCGTTGGATGCTGGGTGTCGCGGCGTTTCCCTCCGTCGCCTACACGGTCATGTGCTTCTGGATTCCGGAAAGCCCGCGCTGGCTGATCGGGCGGAAGGGTGATCGAGCGGCGGGTGTGGAGGTCTTGAAACTCATCGCGCCGGACGCCACCCCGGGACAGGTCGAAGCGGATGCCGATGCCATTCTGGCGGCCTCATCCGAGCGCCTCACCTCCGCGAGGTTCTGGACGTGGCGGTTGCGGGTGCCCATCATGCTGGCGTTCCTCATCGCCTTCTTCAATCAGCTATCCGGCATCAACGCGATTCTCTATTTCGCACCGCGCATATTTGCCATGACGGGACTCGGCGCGAAGGCCGCCTTGCTGCAGTCGGTGGGCATCGGCATCACGAATTTGATCTTCACCTTTGTCGGGTTGTGGCTGATTGACCGCCTGGGCCGGCGCACGCTGCTGTTCATCGGCTCGTTCGGGTACATCGTGTCGCTCGGGCTGACCGCCTGGGCATTCTTCACGGCGCATTACAGCATCGTACCGGCCTGCATTTTCGGCTTCATCGCGGCGCACGCCATCGGCCAGGGGGCGGTGATCTGGGTGTTCATCTCCGAAATCTTTCCGAATCGCCATCGGGCCGAAGGCCAGACGCTGGGGAGCTCGACCCATTGGGTGTTCGCCGCGTTACTCACGACGTTCTTTCCCAAGATGGTGTCCATGTTCTCGCCGGGCTCCGTCTTCACGTTCTTTGCCCTGATGATGGTGCTGCAACTGGTGTGGGTGACCACGATGGTCCCCGAGACCAAGGGGGTTCCCCTGGAGCAGATGCAGAGGCGGCTGGGTATTGTCGGCGCTCAGCTATGAGCTTCAGACTTGTCGGTATCGGCGAGGTGCTCTGGGATCTGTTGCCGGCCGGCCCGCAACTCGGCGGTGCCCCCGCCAACTTCGCGTACCACGCGCATGCCCTGGGCGCCACAGCCTCTCTGGTGACGCGAGTCGGCCGTGACGATCTTGGAAAGGCCATCCTCGAGCGTCTCGCGCAGATCGAGATCGACGACGGCACCATCCAGGTGGACGACGTCGCGCCCACAGGGACGGTCACGGTCGCGCTCGCCGAGAACGGCATTCCACACTATCTCATTCACGAAGATGTGGCCTGGGACCGCCTGGCAGTGACGACACCGGCGTTCGAAGCCGTTCTCGCGGCGGATGCGGTCTGTTTTGGCAGCCTCGCCCAGCGCTGCGACATTTCGCGCGATGCCATCCAGAGGCTGGTGGCCGCCGCCCCGGCGACGGCCCTGCGGGTGCTCGACATCAACGTCCGCCAGAGCTATTTCTCGCGCGATGTGATTGAACAATCCCTCCGGTTGGCCAACGTGCTCAAGCTGAACGACGAGGAGCTCCCGATCCTCGCGCAGCTGTTTGGCCTGACCGGTTCCATCCGGCACCAGATAGAGGCCCTCACGCAGTCGTTCGGCCTGCAGCTGGTGGCCCTGACGCGCGGTCCGGCGGGCAGCCTGCTGTTTCAGGCGGGCGAATGGTCCGACTGCCCGTCGGTTCCGACCAACGTGGTGGATACGATTGGCGCAGGTGATGCCTTTACGGCGGCACTGGTCCTGGGCCGGCTGTGTCACATGCCGCTCGACGTCATCAATACGCTCGCCAACGAGGTCGCGCGCCACGTGTGCTCCTGCGCCGGGGCCACGCCGCGATTGCCAACGCACCTGTCCGATCGCTATGCCGCCCGCCATGGCGCGCTCGAGCCCGTGTCCGGTTCGGTGACTGCGACCAAAGGTCCCCGACATGACGACCACAACATCACGTGTTAGCACTCGTCCGGGACGCGCGAGGCCCCTTGTCCTGCTTGCCGCAGGTCTCATAGCGGCGCTGGTTTCGGTGGCGGCTCGTCCACAGCCCTCCTACCTGGAGCCGTTCCGGGCGCAGTATCACTTCACGCCCGAGAAGAACTGGATGAACGATCCCAACGGGATGGTCTTCTACGAGGGCGAGTATCACTTGTTCTATCAATACAATCCCGCCGGCGACAAATGGGGTCACATGAGTTGGGGGCACGCGGTCAGCCCCGACATGGTTCATTGGACGCACCTGCCGCTCGCGTTGGCCGAGGCGGACAACGTGATGATGTTTTCCGGCAGCGCCGTGGTGGATTGGAAGAATTCCAGCGGGTTCGGCAAGGACGGCAGGCCGCCGCTCGTCGCCGTCTACACCGGCTACCGAACGACAGACCACGTGCAGTTTCAGTGCATCGCGTACAGCAACGACAAGGGTCGCACCTGGACCAAGTACTCCGGCAATCCCGTCATCGACATCAACTCCACGGATTTTCGCGATCCCAAGGTGCAATGGCACGACGCGACTGGACGATGGATCATGACCGTCTCGCTCTCAGCGGCGCACAAGGTGCGCTTCTATGGTTCGGACAACTTGAAGGCGTGGACGCTGCTCAGCGAATTCGGACCGGCGGGTGCGACCGGTGGCGTGTGGGAGTGTCCGGATTTGTTTGAATTGCCGCTCGCCGGCAGGGAAGACAGGCGCTGGGTCCTGGTGGTCAACATGAATCCCGGCAGCGTGGCTGGCGGTTCGGGCGGCCAGTACTTCATCGGCCGCTTTGACGGCACACGGTTCGAGGCGGACGGGGATCCGCTGATCCCGCCCACGCCTGGACGCTCAGCGTCCGAATCAGCGCACTGGCTTGATTACGGCCCCGACTACTACGCGGCGGTCTCGTGGAGCGACGTGCCGTCATCCGACGGCCGGCGGCTCTGGCTCGGCTGGATGAGCAACTGGGAGTACGGCGGCGACGTGCCCACATCGCCCTGGCGCAGCGCGATGTCGATTCCTCGGGAGGTCGGTCTGCGTCGAACTGCCGAAGGCGTCCAGTTGGTGCAGAAACCAGTCCGGGAGATGGAATCCTTGCGGGACCGACATTTTGCGTTCAAGCGCGGCGATCTGTCAGCGGCAAACGCCTGGCTGGAGGCGAGACATGTTCCAGGTGATCGGCTCGAGCTCATGGTCGAATTCGAACCGCTGAGCGCGGGGACCGAAGGCGTGAAGGTATTGAAGAGCGACAGGGAGGCCACGGTGATCGGGGTCGATCGCCAGCGCGGCCGGGCGTTCGTGGATCGCACGCGGTCAGGCAATGTGACGTTCAACCAGAAGTTTTCCGGCGTGTATGAGGCACCGCTTCCGCTTCATGACGGCAGAGTCAAGCTGCATGTGTTCGTGGATGCCTCTTCGGTTGAGGTCTTCGTGAACGATGGCGAACGTGTGTTCACCAGTCTGGTCTTTCCGTCCGCAGCCAGTCGCGGCATGGAACTTTTCGGATCGGTGCCCGGCGCGAAGATCGCCTCGCTCGATGTGTGGACGTTGAAATCGATCTGGCACTAGCCTGGCCTGGGCCCGAAGGAATGCCGCCGGGTCTGCAACACTCATACTCGCGAGGACGCACAGGAATTGAGGATTCGACGTCTCTGACCGTCTACATGCAACCGTGCGGAGCGTCTGCAGCAGACTGGAAGATATCGAGAGGGCGAGGTCGGCAAGGACATGGATACGCCGGAATCGGTGACAGCCAGACTTGTGGACGAAGTCAGAACGGCGCTTGCAGGTAATGACGCGGACCGGGTGCGCGAGATACTGAATCATCATCCGAGGCTGAAGCCTCTGATCAACCAACCAGTCGGTCCCTTTGATTCTCCAGCCATCGTCAATGTCCGTAGCCGGAAGATGCTGGACGTGCTGCTCGATGCGGGCGCGGACATCAACGCGCGGAGTCGGTGGTGGGCCGGCGGCTTCGGGTTGATGGACTCGGCCGACCCGGAACTCGCGGCGTACGCCGTCGACCGTGGGGCGATCGTCGACGCCCATGCCGCGGCGCGGCTCGGTATGCTCGACCGCCTGCGTGAGAGTGTCGGCAACGATCCATCTGTCGTGCATGCGCGCGGCGGGGACGGTCAGACGCCGCTGCACTTTGCCCGGACGACCGAGGTTGCGGCGTATCTCCTCGATTGCGGAGCTGACATCGACGCGCGTGACGTTGATCATGAATCCACGCCGGCGCAATACATGGTGAACGAGCGGCAGGAGGTGGCTCGCTACCTGGTCAGGCGGGCCTGTCGCACGGACCTCCTCATGTCGAGCGCGCTCGGCAACCTCGATCTCGCACGACGGCATCTCGACGTCGACCCTGGCTGTATCCGGATGCGCGTCAGCGACGAATGTTTTCCGAAGGTCGATGAACGGGCTGGTGGAACGATTTACCAGTGGACGTTGGGCTTCCATGTATCCGCACATCAGGTGGCCAGGACGTTCGGCCACACGGACATGTTGACGCTGCTCCTCGAGCGCTCGCCAGTGGACGTCACATTGATCGACGCCTGCTGGATGTCTGACGAGACGACCGCTCAGGCCATCCGGCGCGAGGACCCCACCATCGTCGAACGCCTTTCAGAAAGCGACCGTCGTCAGGTGGCGCACGCCGCTCGGAACAACCGGAGCGACGTCGTGCGACTCATGTTGGAGTGCGGCTGGCCGGTTGACGCGAGAGGCCAGCATGAAGCGACGCCACTGCACTGGGCCGCATTTCACGGCAACGCCGGGATGGCCGAGACGATTCTCCGTTTCGATGCGCCACTCGAGGCCACTGACGCGGATTTCAATGGCACGCCGCTCCAATGGGCTGTCCATGGATCCGAGCATGGGTGGTACTCCCGGACGGGTGACTACGGCGCCACCGTCGTGGCATTGGTCCGCGCCGGCGCGAAGCGCCCTGATGCCATCGCGGACAGCGCGGTTGTGCAAAACGCGCTCCGCGGATCCGCATCGTCCTCGAGTTGACGATTGCCGGGCCCGCCCGGGTGTAGTTCGCAGGCTCGTTGAGAATCGGACACCTGTACGGGCAGCATCTCTGTGTAGACCCGCATGCAACCACATCGTGGCCGTTTCCGGAAAGGCGTCGCGTCGGCGGTACGACCCGAGTGAAAGCAGCCGAAGGTCGGGAGACGGAGGCTGGTCGCACGCCATCGTCCCGATCCGACGACCGGGCAGGCGGCACCGAGATGGTGAGGAAACGGAATGACGATCGGCACTCTCGAGGAATCACAACGCAAAGCCGCCACAGTCGTGGGATTGTCTTATCTGTTTGCGCTGCCGCCGGCGATCTTCGCCGAGTTCTATGTCCGCACACAACTCATCGCCTTCGACAATGCCGCGCAAACGGCGCAGAACATCATGGCGCACGAACGGCTCTTTCGGCTGGGGACCGCCAGTAACCTCACCGTCTTCGCCATCGACGTCGTCCTGATCACTGCTCTTTACCTGGTTCTGATGCCGGTCAATCGAAGCCTCGCGTTGCTGGCCACGGGCTGGGGGCTGATCGAGACCGCAATCCTGGTCGTCGTCACGCTCAGCGACTTCGCCGTTTTGCGGATACTGAGTGGTGCGGACTACCTGCATGCATTCGAAGCGAACCGGTTGCAGGCGCTGGCGAGGCTGTCGGTCAGTGCGCATGCCGATGCGTATAACGTCGGCCTGGTGCTCGCCGGGCTTCGAAGTACGGCCTTCTGCTATCTGTGGTTCAAGTCCCGCTTCATCCCACGAGCATTGGCGGCATGGGGAATGGTTGCGTCCATTCTCATGGGAGCGAGCGCATTCTCGTTCATCATTGTTCCCGAGCTTGCGAAGGTCGTCGGCGTTGAGATTTATGGAGCCCCGATCTTCTTCTTCGAACTGACACTGGGCTTTTGGCTCCTGCTAAGGGGATTACCACCTTCCGCAGCTGCGCCCGATCGCGTAAGCGGGTCTGCACAGGCGGGCGCCGTCTTGCCAGGATGAGATTGGCGTCGGCAGCCACGAGCGCGGGAGGAGTTGACGTGACACGCACCACAAACGCAAGAGTCGCCGGATTTACGTACCTCTTCTACGCAGCGATCGGTGTCTGCATCGAGCTGCTGATGCACCAGGCGAGGGGCGGCTACGATGGTGCCGCGATGGTCGCCCGCATCGGGCAATACGCGACAAACGTACGGCTGTCCATCCTGATTGCGCTGCTCGAATGCCTCTCGTCCCTCGTGCTGGCCGTGACGCTTTATGGGATCACGCGCGACGAAGACCACGAGCTGGCCATGCTGGGCCTGGTCTGCCGCGTCGCGGAAGGCGTGCTCGGTTCGGTCAACAACATCCCGGGTTACCTTGGACTGCTGTGGCTGGCAAAGATGGGAAGCGGGACGGGTGCGCCGGACATCCCAACAACGAACGCGGTGCGTGCGTTTCTGCTGATGCCGGGCACGAGCGTCCCCCCCGGTGCAGTCTTCTTTGCCGCGGGGAGTTTGATCTTTTCCTGGCTCCTCCTGCGTGGACGGATGGTGCCCGTCTCAATCGCCTGGCTGGGCGTGTTCGCGTCGGGCCTGCTCGCGGTGACACTGCCCCTGCAGATCGCCGGTTTTTCCACAGGGCCGCTGACCGGCTACTACCAGTGGCTGCCGGCGCTCGTATACCAGATCGTGCTCGCGCTGTGGCTGCTCATCAAAGGGGTCGCTACGCCGACCATCGGGGGCCGGAGATCGTTCTAGCGGACGTCCCGTGCCTTCTGTTTGCCGCCCTTCTTGACTTTCTATGTTCGACCTCAAAGTCGACGTTGTCGCACCCTTTCGGATTGGTTCGTGATCTTCGGGCTTGCCGTAGCCGCCCCGGACCGGGACCGCGGCAGCCGGAATGGCGTCTCAGATTTCAGGCCGCATTGATTGCGGTACGCAATCTCACCCGATACGCGATCTCAGAGGAGCAGATCAGGTGCACACCAAGTCGATCCATGCGAAGCACAGCGGTACATTCAAGCTTGGCGACAAGCTGCCGGTTCACCGTCTCGGCTACGGCGCCATGCGCCTGACCGGCAGGGGCGTCTGGGGTCCCCCGGCCGATCACGGCGCCGCGATTGCCACTCTCCGCCGGGCGATGGACCTCGGCATCAACTTCATCGACACCGCTGAGTCGTATGGGCCTGGCATCAGCGAAGAGCTCATTGCCGAGGCGCTCCATCCGTACCCCCGCGACCTCGTTATCGCGACCAAGGGCGGGCTCGACCGCAGCGGGCCCAATCAGTGGCCGGTCAACGGCAGACCCGACCGGCTGCGCGACGAGCTCGAGGGCAGCCTTCGAAGACTGAAGCTCGATTTCATCGATCTGTATCAGTTGCACCGCATCGATCCCAACGTTCCGGAGGCTGACCAGTTTGGCTTCCTCCAAACGATGCAGGCGGAGGGCAAAGTAAAACACCTGGGGCTCTCCGAGGTCTCGGTCGACCAGATCGAGCTCGCCGGCAGGTTCTTCACGGTCGTATCTGTGCAGAACAAATTCAACCTTGCCGACCGGCAGTGGGAGAGCGTGCTGAAATACTGCGAGATCCAGAACATCGCCTTCATTCCCTGGTATCCGCTCCAGATCGGGACGCTCAAAGGCTCGCCGGTGCTGAACCGGATCGCGCACGCCCACGGCGCGACGCCGCCGCAGATTGCACTCGCCTGGCTGCTGCATCGTTCGGCCGTGATGCTGCCAATCCCCGGAACGTCACAGGTCGCGCACCTCGAGGAAAACGTCGCCGCCGCCGGCATCGAGTTGTCGGCACAGGACATGGACGCACTGTCAGCTGCGGCCTGAATTTGGGGCCGGGCGGTCCGACCGGACTCATGTCGCGAGAATGCATGGCGACGTCGGTGGCCCTCCCAACGTGACGCAAGACGACCCACGCCGGTCACTGATGTGTCACTTCCGCTGAGAGCTATTCCGCGCGCAGCGCGGCGCACGGGTCGATCCGTGTCGCCCGGCGCGCGGGCAGCCATGCCGCCATCAGTCCCACGGCCATCAACAGCAGCGTGACGATCGTGAACGCGACCGGATCGGTCGGCGTTACCCCGAACAGGAATTTCTGCAGCACGCGAGTCACGACGACGGCCCCGGCGAGGCCGACGATCAGACCCACGATGACGATGCGGAGCGCGCGCGTGAGCACGAGGCGGAGCACGTCGCGGCGTTCAGCGCCGAGCGCCATGCGCACGCCGATTTCGCGACGGCGCTGCGTCACCGCGTAGGCCATCAATCCGTAGATGCCGCACGTCGCGATCAGCATCGCGGTCGCCGCGAACAGCACCAGCAGCCACATCCGGAAACGCGGCGGCCCCACCGACGCCGCGACCGCTTCGTCCATCGTCAACGTCCCCACGATCGGCAGATCGGGTGCGGCGCGGCGAATTTCCGCGCGGATGCCTTCGACTACGCTGGCGGGCGCGGCCGTGCGCGCGACGAACGACACGAACCGCACGAGCCCGCTGCGCTCCTGCTGAAACGGCGCGTAGATCATGGGCTGCACTGCCCGATCGAGCCCCATCTGACGGATGTCCGCGACCACGCCGACAACCGTCATCCACTCGCCGCTCTCGCCCCTGTCGCTCAAGCGCACGCTCCGGCCGAGCGCCTCGCGCGGGCCTCCCGGAAAGCACTCGCGCACGATCCGCTCGCTGACGATCGCCACCTTCGCCGCCTCCGCCGTGTCCCGCGCGGTGAACTCACGTCCCGCCAGCAGCGGAATCCCCATGGTCTTGAAATAGCCCGCCTCGATCTTCGGCTTGCCGGCAGAGAACCTCGGCTTCGGCTGGCCCTCGATGCTGAAGTCGTCCTGGATGAACATCATGCCGAACGGCGCCGAATTGATCAGGCTCGCGGACGTCACGCCCGGCAGGTACTGGATGCGATCGAGCACGCCGCGCGCGAACGCATGGATGCGCTCGGTCCCGTCGTAGAGGTGTTCGGGCAGCGTCACCCTGACGGTCTGCACGACGCCGTCGCCCCCGCGCGGTTCGAAGCCGGGCGATACCGACGTGAGACGCACGAAGCTGTGGATCAGCAGCCCCGCGCCGACCAGGAGGACGAGCGTCATCGCGATCTGCCCGGTGACAAGCAGCGTCCGCAGCCGCTCGCCGTGGCGGTCGCCCGTCGCGCGCGCTCCGCCGGCATTCAGCGCGAGGCCTTCGCCAAACGCGGCCCCACCGACGCGCAGCGTCGGCAGGAGGCCGATCACCAGCGTTGAGACGAGCGACAGGCCGAGGCAGAACGCCATAACGCGCGCGTCGATCACGATGCCGCCGAGGCGGGGAAGCACGAACTGCGGGACGAGCGGCAGCGTGACGTCGATCGCGACCTGCGCGAGAACCACGCCGAGCGTCGCGCCCAGCAGCGACAACACCACCGCTTCCGTCAGCAACTGACGCACGATCCGGCGGCGTCCCGCGCCGAGGGCCATACGGACGGACAGTTCGCCGCGGCGCGCGGTGAGGCGCGCCACCTGCAGGTTCGCGACGTTGACGCAGGCGATCAGGAGCACGAACGACACCGCTCCGAGCAGGATCAGCAGCAGCGTGCGTACCGACGCCGTGCCAGACTCCTGCAAGCCGACCGCGCGCGCGAGCGTGCGGACGCCCGGCGCGAGTGTGCCTTCCATCGCGAGTGCGCCGGCGGGCATGACCGACGGCTCGTTCACCAGCGCCGTCAATTCCGCTGCCGCCCGGTCCCGCGTCACGCCCGGCTTCATGCGGCCCAGCAGGAAGAGAAACGCGTTCCGGCCGGTATCGCCGGGCCAGCGATTGGGCAGAAAGATGTCCGCTTCCGGCAGCGCGCCGAGCCGGGGGATCGCGGGCCTGAAGCTGAATTCCGGCGACAGCACCCCGACGACAGTTCGAGCCAGTCCGTCGACGGTGATGGACTGCCCGACGATCGCCGGATCGGCCTTGAGCGACGTGCGCCACAGCCGATCGCTGACGATCGCGCTGCGCTCGTCGTCCGGCGCCGCGGCGCCGGTGAGGAAGGCGCGGCCGCGCGCGGGGGTGACGCCCAGCGTGGCGAAGAAGTTCGGACTCACGTCGACCGCGGGCCGCTGCAGCGGCTCGCCGCGTCCGGCGAGCTGCGCGTCGATCGAGCTGTAGGCCGCGAGCTGATCGAAGGCGGTGACGCGCGGGCGCAGCGCCTCGTACGACGCGGGCGCCCAGGTCGTGAACGTCTTGACGCCCGTCTCGGTCTGCTGCGCTGACGACAGGATCACGAGCCGATCGGGATTGAGATACGGTAGCGGTCGCCAGAGCACGCCGTAGGCAACGGAAAAAATGGCGGTGTTGAGGCCGATCCCGAGGGCGAGCGTGCCGACCGCGGTGAAAGTGAACACCGGATCGCGCCGCATCAATCGCAGCGCGTGACGCACGTCCTGCCAGACCGTTTCGACCGTCGGGAAGGTCCACGGCTCGCGCGACTGTTCGCGCAGCCGCAGCGGATTGCCAATCCGCCGCCGCGCGGTCGCCCGCGCCTCGTCGCCGCTCATGCCATCCGCGTCGGCGAGGGCGCGCGCCTTCATCTCCTCGTGAAAGCGCAGCTCGTCTTCCAGATCCCGATCGAACCGATTCCGCTGGAAGAAGAACAGCAGACGTCGGAGCACAGAACCCACGGCACCCTCCTAAGGGTCAGGACACTACGTCGTCTTCATCACGCGCATGATCGCGCCGAACATCTGGGAGAATCGCGATTCCTCGACGCTGAGCTGCTTCGTCCCGGCAGTCGTGAGCGTGTAGAAGCGCGCTCGCCGGTTGTTCGCCGACATCTTCCACTCGGCCAACACCCATCCCTTGACAAGCATCCGCTGCAGCGCCGGATACAGCGATCCCTCTTCGACCGTCAGCACGTCCGCCGACAGCATCTGGATGTGCTGCGCGATGCCGTAGCCGTGCATCGACCCGATCGACAGTGTCTTCAGAATCAACATCTCGAGCGTGCCGGGGAGCAGATCGTTCTTGCTCTTTGTGTTCGATCCTTTCATCAGCTTCCCTTTGCATAGACGAACTATGAAAGAAGAAAGTTTTCCCCTCGAGGAGAGGCTGTCAGCTGTTGGTGTTTGGCGCTATCCGAAGATGATCTGGACGCAGGCCGTGACTACGACGACCTTACCCTTGTCGACGGCCGGGGAGGACGTCAGGGGTGGTGAATGTCTAGAGCGGCGTGCCGTCCTCGCCTCGAGCGAGCTCGGGCATAAAAAGCGCCCCGGAGATCGATCAGAGGTGCCGTCGAAGACCCTCGCGGACGCGGGGGCGGGTAACGGCAAACCGTTACTCGCCCTCCCCGTCTAATGCTTCCTATCGTCCAAATCCTTCCTATCGTCCGTGAATCCCTGCCCTGGCAGGGTGTCTAGAAGACGAGGCGGAAACCCAGCCGGAACTGCCGCTCATCGATGCCTTCCCGCGCGAAGTCCTGCACGCCCGTGATCGTCATGAAGTCCTCGCCGTCGCCGACGTAGTTGTCGGGGATCCCGAGGTGCGGCGTGTTCGTGAAGTTGAACGCCTCCACACGGAACTGCAGCTTGACCTTCGAAGTGATGGGGAACTCCCGCGTCACCCCGAAGTCCCAGTTGAAGGCACCAGGGGCGCGCAAGTAGTTGTAGCCGGTGTTGCCGAACCGCGCTTCGTTCACGTCGGCAAACGACGACGGATCGTAGTACGGCTTGCTGCCGCCGACCCCGCCGAGCTTGACGACGGGCTTGACCTGGTCGGCCGTCTGGTTACTGCCCGGCAGGTTCAGCGACGTGCCGTCCGCGTAGACAGTGAAGGGCGGGCCGCTGAGGATGCTGATCAGGTTGTTCACCTGCCACCCGCCGACGACGTACGAAAGGACGCCGCCATCGCTCAGCCACCGTCGATTGTGGCCGAATGGGAGCTCCCACACGCTCGTGATACCCATATTGTGGGTGCGGTCGGTGCTCGTGAGCGCGTAGTTGCGGCTGAGGTATTGCTGCGCCTGTACGTTCGGTGTCCCCGAGCTGTTCTCGTTGTCGCTCTTGGCCCTCGCCAGGGTGTAGTTCACGCTCAGGCTGAGGCCGTCGGCGAGCCGCCGGTGCAGCTGCGCCTGCATCGAGTGGTACTGTCCCGAACCGACGGGCTGCAGGAACACGGTGGTCGCCGTCCGGCCGTACCGTTGCTGCAGGGGCCGGCCGTCCTCACCGGCGCCGATGATCTGGCCCGCATTGATGTCGACCAGTCCGAGCTGTCGTGTCGAGTGCGTGCCCACGTACCCGACCTGGCCCGTGAAGTGCCACGGCAGTTCGCGCTGGACCGTGAAGTTCCACGACTGGATGTACCCGCGGTCGAGTTTCTGCGGGTAGCCGGCCCATGCATAGTCGCTCGGGATGTCGATGATGCCATTGCCCGAATCAGGCACGACAAACCGGGGAATCCCTCCGGCCAGCGTCGCCGCTGGCGTCAGGCCGTCGGGCGATTGGAGGTTGAGCTGCGTCAGGATTGGGTAGTTCGCCCGAACTATCTCGATCCCGTAGTACGGGTCGTTGCTCAAGCCGTAGCCCGCGCGCACGACCCACGTGTCGCCGATGCGGTAGGCAGCGCCCACACGCGGAGCGAAGCGCGTCTTGCTCGCCTTGACGCCGCAGTCGGTGGGCACCTTGCCGATTCCGCAGAGCAGCACCTTGTTGGTGGTGACGTCGTACCGCTCGATGCCGCGGTCGGGTCGAATCGGAAGCGGGAAGTACTCCCACCGCGTGCCGTAGTCGAGCGTGAGGTTGTCGCCGACGGTCCACCGATCGCGGATGTAGAAGCTATAGGGGTTGGCCCGCACGCTGTACTCGTCCGGCACCTGCAACGTTCGTCCGGCAGAACTGGCCACGCCGAGCACGAACGCTGCCGCGCTGTTGGACCGGGAGCCGTCGGACGTCTTCTCGCAGTTGCCCGTCGCCCGATTGACGACCTCGCACCGCTCCGTGACGCCGCGGTTGAACCCGAACCCGCCCTGCGCGCCGAAGCCCCCGGTGGGGAACTCCGCCTGCGCATGGTTCAAACCGGTGCGATAGAAGTCGGCGCCGAACCGGATGTTGTGCGCGTGCTTGAGCCAGTTGAAGTTCACGACG
>JANMCN010000228.1:0-1795 GCA_031361295.1 Acidobacteriota bacterium
GTCGCCGGCCTGACCGCCGGCGCGGTCAAAGGCTAGCTTGGTCCCTCGTCCCCAGGACCAAGGACGGACCAAGGACCAAGGACGGACCAGGGACCAAGCCCAAAGGACCAAGGACTAGAGATGCTAGACATCCATGTCGTCTCGCACACCCACTGGGATCGCGAGTGGTACCTGACGCACGAACAGTTTCGCTTCCGTCTGGTCGCGCTCGTCGATCGGCTGCTCGATCTGCTCGACGCGGATCCTTCCTATAAATATTTCCATCTCGACGGCCAGACGATCGTGCTCGAGGACTACCTCGAAATCCGGCCGGAGCAGGAGGCTCGGCTGCGCCGGGCGATCGAAGCCGGCCGCATCCTGATCGGACCGTGGTACGTGATGCCCGACGAGTTCCTGGTCAGCGGCGAATCGCTGGTGCGCAACCTGCTGCGCGGCCACCGCATCTCGCGCCAGTTCGGCACGCCGATGCCGGTCGGCTACCTGCCCGACCTGTTCGGCCACGTCGGCCAGATGCCGCAGATCTGGCGGCAGTTCGGCCTCGACAACACGATCCTGTGGCGCGGGTTCGGCGGCGCCAGCGCCGAGTACTGGTGGGACGCGCCCGACGGCTCGCGGCTGCTGATGATGCACTTGCCGCCAGAGGGCTACTGCAACGCCACCCGCATCGTCCTCGATCCGGGGGCGATGATGGCGCGGGCCAAGGAGAAGGTCGACTTCGAGCGCGGCCGCACGCGCACCGGCCAGGCGCTGCTGATGAACGGCGTCGATCACGTCGAGCCGCATACCGCGATCCCGACGCTGATCGAGAACCTGTCGGCGATCCCGGGGCAGCGCGCCAGGCATTCGACGCTGCCCGACTACGTCGCCGCCGTCAGGACGGCGGTCGAGACCGAACGTCCGGATCTCGAGACGATCACGGGTGAGCTTCGCGGCGGCACCGACTACGCCAACCTGCTCCCGGGCGTGCTTTCCGCCCGCGTCTATCTGAAACAGCAGAACGCGCACGTACAGACGCTGCTCGAGTCGTACGCCGAGCCGCTATCGGTGATGGCGGTGGCTGCCTCGGGTGTGGTGCGGTCCCCGTCGAGTGGAGCGCAGGGCCCGTCGAGTGTGGCGCAGGGTTTTAGCCCTGCGGCCCCCTTCCGCTACCCCGCCGGTCAGCTCCGCCACGCGTGGAAGACCCTGCTGCAGAACCATCCGCACGACAGCATTTGCGGCTGCAGCATCGACGCGGTGCACGAAGAGAACATGACGCGTTTCGCACGCGCCACCCAGGTGGGCGACGCGGTCGTCGAGAGCGCGCTCGAGGCCATCGCCGACTCGGTGCCGGCGCCATCGTCTCCTGGCATTATCCGGGCGATCGTCGTCAACACGGACGCGTCCGGGCGCGCGCAGGTCGTCGAGGCGTTCATCGATCTGCCGGTCGACAGCGCGGAGCCATGGCGGACCGTCGACGCGCAGGCGCTCGACAGGCCGGTCGCGTTCTGGCCGGCTGAGTCGACGATCACCGGCGTCACCGGACCGGACGGGCAGCCCGTTGAGTTCCAGATCCTCGGCGAGGAGCCGCTCGTCACCCACGTCATGAGCCGTTACGAAACGCCGTGGGCGCTGAACAGCCGCCGCGTGCACGCGCTCTGGTGGGCTCCATCGCTGCCGCCGTGCGGGTACGCGGCGTTCGAACTGGCCATCGGCGCCGCGGGGGCGTCAGCGGCCGTCGGCCGGCGTCTCGTGAGCGCCGGCGAACGCTTCGCCGAGAACGAACGGCTCAAAATCTCGGTTGGCGACGATGGGACGT
>JANMCN010000242.1:0-19083 GCA_031361295.1 Acidobacteriota bacterium
GGCGGTGAAGGCGCGGCGCGCTCACGGAGCGACTTCACGGTGACGGCAGCGCTCGAAGGGCTCCGTTTCGTGTTCCGCGCCCCCCTGATTCGCTCGACGATGCTGCTGGACTTCTTTGCGACGTTTTTCTCGTCGGCGACCGCGCTGCTCCCGATTTTTGCCCAGGACGTGCTGCACGTCGGCGCGCGCGGGTACGGGTGGCTGTACGCCGCGCCGGCAGCCGGCGCGCTCCTGGCCAGCGCCGTGATGGTGCGGGCCGTGGATCTCATCGAGCGCCGCGGGCAGGTGCTTGTCGCGGCCGTGCTCGTCTACGGCGCCGCCACGGTCGCATTCGGCCTCTCGACAATGTTCTGGCTGACGTTCGCGTGCCTGGCGATGACCGGCGCCGCCGACACCGTGAGCATGGTGTTCCGGAACCTGATTCGCCAGATGGAGACCCCTGACCGCCTCCGCGGCCGGATGACCGGGGTCAACATGATTTTCTTCATGGGCGGGCCGCAACTGGGGGAGCTCGAAGCCGGCCTCGTCGCCAACTGGCTGGGTCCCGTCTTCTCGGTCGTCAGCGGGGGCCTTGGTTGCCTGCTTGCCACCACGTGGGTGTCGGCCACCACGCCCGCCATGCGCGGGTACCGCAAGACGCCGACCGCCGCGAAGCCGGTGAGGCCAGCTTCAGTGCTGGAGGACGTGCAATCCCCGGCGAATCCGGGAACGGAGGATTGAGTTAGCGCTGAAGTCTGACGTGTGACGTCAGAAGTCGGACCGTCAGTTCGCGGCGGGGCGGGGCAGGTCGCTGCTCCAGCTGGTGTACTCGAACCGCCAGGTGCCCGCCATGCTCCGCATCACGAACAGGAACTTGCCGCGGTCCCGCGTGGTGCCGACGTTCATCGTGTAGCTGCCGGACTCGTAGGCGATGGGTCCGTGTCCGGCGACATCGCCGGGCTCGAGCTTGATGTCGCTCACTCGGGCCACGAGGTCCGTGTAAAAAGATTTGAGCGGGTCGCGGCCGCGGAGCAGCGGCGCGTTGGGCGGCATGAACACCGAATTGTCGGCATACAGCGTCAGAATCTGCTCGACGTTCTTGCCGTTGATCCCTGCCGCGAGATCGGCGGTCGCCTTCCGGATGGCCGTCGCATCCGCCTGGCCGAACGGCGGTTCGGCCGCTCCCCCGCAGGCGGTCGCTGTGAGGGCGATGACGAGCGCGGCGGCGTTGATGACGGTACGCATTTTCATCCTTCCAGTGCGGTGTGGACGCTGATCTTCTGCCACGCGTCATGCCGTGTCAATGGAGGAAACGAGGATCGCGTTGAGTTTATCGCGTCGGATCTCTATAATCGCCGCGACCGTGAGCAAATTGAACGTCATCGTTCTCTACGATCGCTGGGAGGAACCGGAGGCGGCGGATGCGGCGCCCGGCGACAAGGGGCCGATCACGCGAACCCTGGACAAGAAGGAAGTCGAGGACGAAGTCGCGGATACGCTCGGCAAGCTTGGCCACGAGGCGGCGCTCCACGTGCTCGACGGCTCCATCAAGAGCCTGCATGCGCTGGCCAAGATGGAGTGCGATCTCGTGTTCAACCTGTCGGAGTCATTCGGCGGCAACGACACGGCCGACTACTGCATCGCCGCGTACCTGGAGCTCGTTGGCAAGCGCATCACGGGATCGGGGTCTCACGGGCTGCTCTACGGCCAGGACAAGGCTGTCGCCAAGAAGATCCTGGAGTTTCACGGGATCGACACGCCCGTATTCGCCAGGTCCTTCCGCGGTCGGCTCGATTTTTCCCATGACCTGGAGTTTCCTGTCATCGTCAAACCGGCGCGCGAAGACGGATCGATTGGGATCGAATTCAATGCCGTGGTGTCGTCCATCCGGGAGCTGATGGAGCGGATTGACTGGCTGCACGCCAATTTCGACTCGCCCGTGCTCATCGAGGAGTACGTCGACGGCCGCGAAATGTACGTGGGCGTGATCGGGAACGACAACCCCACCGCGCTGCCGGTCATCGAGCTGGACCTGTCGAAGCTGCCCGAAGGACGACCGCGGATCGCGGGCGCCGAGGTGAAATGGGGCATCGGCACCCGCGCCTATCGCGATACGAAATCCGCTGTTGCGGAGGACCTCCCCGAAGAAACGGCCGCCCAGCTGCAGCAGACAGCCGTCGCGGTCTTCCAGGCTCTCGAGCTGCGCGATTACGCCCGCATCGACATGCGGCTTCGCCCTGACGGCCGCGTGGCGGTGATCGAGGCCAACCCCAACCCGTGGCTCGCCTCGAAGGCGGAGTTCGCGATGGCGGCCCGCAAGTCCGGCCGGAACTACACTCAGCTCATCGAAGAAATTCTCGACCTCGCGGTGGCCCGCTACGGCGGCCGGAGCTGACGCCACGCGCCCCGCGCGACGTATTAGCGGATCCGCCACAGGTAGAGCGTCACCTCGTCGCCGCGGGCGCTCACGAACTGATCGACCTGGTCGGCGGGCCACGCCCGGCCCATGCTGAAGGCGTGGGACACGATGCGTGCGCCCGGCTTCAACTGCCGCGCGAGCATCGGCCGGAGTCTCTCGTTCGAGGATGAGAGCAGGAACAGGGTGACGACCGTCGCGGGGGAGACGTCTGCCGTCAGGACGTCCTGCACCCTGAAGTCGACGAGGGCGTCCACGCCCGCGGCCCTGGCGTTCGCTTTCGAGCGCTCGATGAGGCCGGGATCGATATCGAGACCCACCCCCCGGGCGCCGTACTTCACCGCCGCTGCGATCGGGATCCGGCCGTCGCCACACCCCAGGTCGTACACCACGTCTTCCGGTGTCACTCGGGCCAGCCCGAGCATCCGCTCGACCACGTCCTCAGGCGTCGCGATGTAGGGCGCAAGCGTGTGACGGACCTCCTGGAATGGCCAGCTGAACAGCACCAGCGCGAACAGGAATGAGGCAGCGAGCTTCGGCACGACCGTGGATCATACATCCACGCCGCTGGCTCCGCGATGCTGCGCTCTGATCGGTCATTCAGCCGCAAACTGTTCGGGCCACGACGGTTAACTCTGTCCGCCTCGCGCAGTCTCCCGGCGCGGTACTCCGGCCAGGATCCGGCGACGCGCGTCGCGCGAGCCAGAAAGTGCAAAAACAGGCGGAATAAACGCGTTTCGCATTGCCGTCGCGCCGGTGTTCCGCTATACTGAAAAGACTGCTTCGCGCTCGCTCCACCCAGCCTACTCACCTTATTAGTGGGGGACATGTGACATTTCAGGTCGGTGACAAGGTCATTTACCCAAACCACGGACTCGGCGTCGTTCAGGGCATCGAAATCAAAACCATCCTCGGTACGACCTGCGGCTTTTATCACCTTCGCATGGTGGCAAACGAAACGACAGTGCTCGTGCCGGTGGATAACGTTGACGGCGTCGGCCTCCGGCGCGCCATCAACGACGAAGAAATCGAGCGTTTGTTCTCCCTCCTCGGCGACGGCAAGATCGACAATCACCAGAACTGGAAAGGGCGCTTCAAAGACAACTCGGATCGCATGCGGACGGGATCGATCTACGATGTGGTCGAAGTCCTGAAGAGTCTGACGTTCCTCGCACGGTCGAAGAACCTGTCGTTCCGCGAGAAGCGCATGCTCGACCGCGCAAAATTCCTCGTCGTCTCCGAAATCTCGGAGGTCTCCCACGAGATCACCGCCGCGATCGAAGAGAAAGTGGATCGCGCGCTGGACCGCTGCTTCACGACGAAAAACCGTTCGATCGCCCGCGCCAAGGCGGCCAAGGCGACCGCCACCACGCGCGTGTCCGCACGGCGGACGGCCAAAGCGTCGTAGCCGGCAGACCTTCTACCGTTCAGAAGAGGGACGGGATCTTTCATTCGACGGAAAGAGCCCGTCCCTTTTTCGTCCATGATTACCGCGCTCCGGTCCCTCATCACCTACCTCGCCGTCGCGCTCTACATCCTCCTGATCGGTCCGCCCTTCGTGCTGATTGCCCTGCTCTTCGGCAGGCACACGCTCTTGTATCGCGTCGGCCACGGCGGGGTCCGGCTGGGCATGTTCCTCAGCGGCATCACATGCACGGTCGAAGGCGCCGATCACATCCAGCGCGGCCGAGCGGCCGTTTACGCCGTCAACCACGCCAGCAACGTCGAGCCGCCGCTTCTTTTCCACACGCTCCAGGAGCTGTTCCCGAGGCTGCGGATTGTCTACAAGGCCGAGCTCCGCAAGCTGCCGGTGCTCGTACAGGCGTTCGACCTCGTGGGCTTCGTGCCGTTGGAACGGGGCAACCCGGAGCAGAGCCTGCCCGCCATCGAAGGCGCGGCGCGCGCGCTACGGGAGGGGGCCTCGTTTCTCATCTTTCCGGAGGGGACGCGCAGCCGCACCGGCGAGCTGCTGCCCTTCAAGAAGGGAGGGTTCGTGATGGCGCTCAAGGCCCAGGCGCCCGTCGTGCCGGTGGCCATCAGCGGCGCGCGGCTCGCGATGCGGAAGGGCAGCCTCGTGATTCACCCCGTCCACGTCCGCGTGCGCCTCGGCGAGCCCGTTGAAACGGCCGGGCTCACGCTCGACGATCGGGATGCCCTCGCCGCAACCGTCCGCGGGCGTGTCCAGGCGCTGCTGGCCGACGCTGACCCGCAGCCCCCCCTCGGAGCGTCGCGCCTCTCGCCCTCCTCCGAGTTGTGATACACCACTCAGGTGGACGTCCTGACCACGCTCGGGCGGACGATGGGGTTCTCGTTCGCGGCCGGCATCAACCTTTATGCGACCGTCGCCATCCTCGGCCTCGCCAGCCGGTTCGACTGGGTGGCGTTGCCGCCCCAGTACCGCGTCTTCGACAACGACCTCGTGATCGCGGCGGCCCTGGCGCTGTATGCCATCGAGTTCGTCGCCGACAAGATCCCGTGGCTTGATTCGATCTGGGATGCCGTGCACACGGTCATCCGTCCGCTCGGCGGCGCCTTCATCGCGGTGGCCACCCTCGGCCACGCAAGTCCCGCAATGCAGGGGCTGGCGGCGCTCTTCGGCGGCACGCTCGCAGCCGGCAGCCACTTCACCAAGGCCGGTACGCGCGCCGCCGCGAACGTCAGCCCGGAGCCGTTCTCGAACTGGATTCTGAGCATCAGCGAAGACGTCTTCGTCGTCGGCCTGGGGATGCTCGCGCTCACTCACCCGATCGCGGCCGCTGCCGTCGTCACCATCTGCGTCGTGCTGATTGTCGTCTTCGCCGCGTGGATCGTGCGGGCGGTCAGACGGAGGTGGACGGGAAGAAAGGCTGAAAGCTGAAAGCTGAAGGCGTCCTCATCCTCCCGTCGAGAACCGCAGCGTCCACGGTTTGAGCACCTGGCCGTCGTTGGCGGCGATGCCTTCCTGCAGCTCAATCGACATCGACTGGAACCGGGGGAGCGGGTCCTTGAACTTGATTTCGAGCGAGCGCGTACCCTCGTCGTACGTCGCGGTCGACGTCGGCGCGGTGGCGGGCGGGTTCGGTCCGATGTAGTGGATGCGGACGCGGCCGTGGAATGTCGTGCCGTTCATGTCGCGCGAGAACTGGATGCGCACGCGGCCACTCACCGGGAAATCCGTGTCGTCGGCGAGCGGCGCGCTGAAGATGACCGAAGGCGGAGGCTCGACAATCAGTCGCGGCTGTGGAGCTTCGACGGGAATGTCCGTCGGCGCGGTCGCCACGCGGATCGACTCGCCCGCAATCCACAGCGCCGCCACGTCGCGATGCACGATGCCGGTCACCTCCACCCAGCGGCCGGTGTCGACACGGGCGCCCGGATCCAGATCGAAGTCCTTGCCCTTGGGACGGAGCCCCGTAATCCAGACGGCGGCGTCGGCGGACTGCAGCACGAAGTCCCATTTGCTCTTCGACACACCCTGGGGCAGGTCGCCGTACAGGTTTCGACCCTTGAACCGGCCGGTGAGCGTCACCGTCCGGTTGTCGAACTGCTCGGGCGCCAGGACGATCGATCGGATCGTCGGGGTTGTCGGCGGCGGGACCGGGATGAACGCCGCGTTCAGGATCACGAAGACCTGCTCGCGGGCGGGCCAGCGACCCTTGTTCGCTTCCTCGACCACCGCCCGGAAATCGAACGACGAAAACCGCTCGTCCCCCTCCTGCATTCGGCCGAGATCCCAGAACTCTCCGCGGATCTCCCCTTCGGATCCCGACGGCTGCTCTCTCCAGAAAATGTAGACAGGCTTGCTCGTCGCGTCGAGCTGGACCAGCCGGTCGGTGCGGCGGACGGGGTGGCGCACGACAACCCGCTTGCCGTGAAAGAACAGCGGATTCGCCACGAGGGTGTCGGCGGTCGTGACGAACCGATCGGGCGCCTGCGCGCCGGGCGCGGCGATCCAAAGGCAGACGACGGCCAGAACCGCAACGCGCTTACGCAAGGGTTTTCCGGCCGGCTCGCGACAGCACGACCGCGAGCGCGAGGAACAGCAGGCCGCCCGCAAGCGTACCGACGGGCCCCTGGTGCAGGAATGGAATCAATCCGGCCGTGTCTGCGTCGTCGGCGGCGCTGATGAACTTCCATCCGAAGAGTGCGGCGTACAGGATCCCCGCCAGTGAGCCGCCCGCGATGAGTCCCGAGCTGAAGAGCGTGCCGGAGCTGATCTCCGACTCCTGCGCGGCGCCGGTCTTCCGTTCGACGAACCAGCGCACGAGGCCTCCGGCGAAAATTGGGGCGGTGGTCGCGATCGGCAGGTACGAGCCGACCGCGAACGACAGCGAGCGGATGCCGCAGAGTTCCAGCGTGACGGAGATGAACACGCCGACCAGCACGAGTCCCCAGGGCAGGTTCTGGCTGAGGAGCCCCCTGATGATGGTCGCCATCAGGGTCGCCTGGGGCGCGGGCAGCGACGATGAACCAATCACCATGACGCGGTGCAGATACAACGTGGTCATGCCGATCACGAACGAGGCGGTCAGGACGCCGATGATGAGGCCGATCTGCTGGCGGACGGGCGTCGCGCCGACCAGGAATCCGGTCTTCAGGTCCTGCGACGTTGCCCCCGCGATGGACGCGGCGATGCAGACGACCGCGCCGACACCGAGTGCGATGGGCGCATAGGCGTCGCCCAGCCAGCCCACCGCCACGAAGATCGAGCACGTCATGATGAGCGTGGCGATTGTCATGCCGGAAATGGGGTTGGACGAATTGCCGATGAGCCCGGTGATGCGTGAGGACACGGTGACGAAGAAAAAGCCGAAGACGACAATGAGGACCGCGGCGACGAAGTTCCACTGCATGGGCATCCCAGGCGTGACGGCGAGGAACACCGCCAGCAGGAGCGACCCGACCAGCACGATCACGAGCGGCATGTCGCGCTCGGTCCGCAGCCGCCCGCCCGGGCCCGCCGCAATGCCGAAGTCGCGAATACTCTCGCGGAACGACGCGACGATGGTCGGGATCGTCCGTCCCAGCGTGATCAGCCCGGCCGCGAGCACGGCGCCGGCGCCGGTGTAGCGGATGTACGCGCTCCAGAGCTGCTGCGCGGACATCTGGTCGATCCGCAGGCCGCTCGCGGGCACCGGCGGAAACGGGACGGTCATGTAGTTGCCGAGGATGCTGAGCAGGGGGAGGAGCACGAGCCATGACAGGACGCCCCCCGCAAACATGACGCCGGCGATTCGGGGTCCGATGACATAGCCGACGCCCATGTACTCGGGCGACAGGTCGAGATTCAGCGTCGCGTTCGGAAATGCCCCCGTGCGGGCGACCGTGTACCCGATCGACGTCCGGAAGACTTGAAAGATCCAGGACAGGGACTTCCAGACCGCGCCGGTCGCAAGCCCCATGAAGACCGTGCGCGCGAGGGCGCCGCCGCGCTCGCCGGCCACGAGCACGTCCGCACACGCCGTTCCCTCCGGGTACGGCAGCGCGCCGTGTTCCTTGACGATGAGCGCCTGGCGCAGCGGAACCATCATCAGGACGCCGAGGATTCCGCCCGCGATGGCGAGCAAGGTGATTTGCGTGTAATTGAAGTACGCGGGCCCGTGGGGCACGAGGAAGATCAGCGCCGGAATCGTGAAGACGACGCCTGCCGCCAGCGATTCGCCCGCGGATCCGATCGTCTGGACGATGTTGTTCTCGAGGATGGTCGACCCGCCGAGGCGTTTCAGGACCGAGATCGCGAGGACGGCAATCGGGATCGACGCGCTGACGGTCAGCCCGGCCCTCAGTCCGAGATACACCGTCGATGCGCCGAAGATCAGCCCGAACAGCACACCGAGCAGCACCGCCTTGACCGTGAACTCCGCGGGAGACTCTGACGCGGGCACGAACGGCTTGAAGGCGGGGCTGACGGCGGCATCGACAGGTTTTACAGGGTGAGCCATAAGGCCTGATACTGCCACAAAACGAGGAACGGACGTCAGTACCCCTCCCCCTTGTCCACGACGTTCCGCAGGGCCGCCCCGGCTTCGAACCGTCGCAGGTTCTCTGCGAAGAGGTCGGTGACGGCATCCCAGTGATCGGGCCTGAACCCCGCCATGTGGGGGGTGATGACGACGTTGGGAAGGGACCAGAGCGGACTTGCCGCCGGGAGCGGCTCGTGCTCGAAGACGTCCAGGGCCGCGCCACCAATCGTCCGCGAGGCGTCGGGAGCGGCGAGCGCATCCGCCAGCGCCGCTTCGTCAACGAGTTTGCCGCGGCTGACGTTCACCAGGACGGCGTCGCGGCGCATCACGGCGAGCTCCGGAGCGCCGATCAGTCCCCGGGTGTCGCGGGTCTGCGGCGCCGCCAGCACGACGATGTCCGCCTCCGGCAGCAGCGTCGGGAGCGCGTCCGGCCCCGCGATGCGTTGCACGCCGCCGTCCTCCGGGCCTGCGAGGTGAGGAAGGCCCCGCGCGGATCCTTCTGCCACTCGCCGCCGGATCCCCGTGACCCGTGCGCCAAACGCCGTGAGGAGGCGCGCCGTGGCGGTTCCGATGGATCCGAGCCCGACCACGAGGGCATCCGCACCCGCGATCGTCCGGATGCGCGGCGCCGCCAGAATCGCGTCCTGGGCCCACTGGCGGGCCGCCTGGCTGCGGAAGGCGAGTGGCAGCTTCCGGAAGAGCACGAGCGTCACCGCGATCACGTGTTCCGCGATCGTATTCGCGCTGATGCCGCGCGAATTGGTCATCATCACGGGCGAGTGCACCATGGCGGGGAACAGGATGCCACCGACCCCGGCTGCCGGACTGTGCACCCACTGGAGCTGTGGTGCCGCATCGAGGTGCGCAGGCTGCAGTTCGGCCATGAAGGCGACCTCTGCACCGCGGATGAGCGCGAGCGACTGCTCCTCCGCCAACGCATGGAGGAAGGTGTGCCGCGGGAACTCGCGCCGGAGCCGCTCGACCTGCGCCACAGGAATGTTCCACGCCGCAAAGGGGCTGTAGATGGCGACCAGAACCGTGAGCGGGGGGCTCACGCGCGGTAATCGCTGCGGCCGCCGCGCTTTTCGACGAGCGCGATGGGCCCGATGACCATCGCCTGGTCCACGGCCTTGCACATGTCGTAGATCGTGAGCGCTGCGACGGCCACCGCGTGGAGCGCCTCCATCTCGACGCCGGTCTGTCCTGCGGTGCGGACGCGGGCGACGATGTCGTACCCGTCCTTGCGGGGCAGGAGGTCCACCGCTATGTGCGACAGCGGAAGCGGATGGCAGAGCGGAATCACTTCGGACGTGCGCTTGGCCGCCATGATCCCCGCGAGCCGTGCCGTCTGCAGGGGATCGCCCTTCTTGACCGCTCCCGACCGCACCTGTCGAATCGCCTCGCGCGACATCGTGATGCGGCCGCGGGCGACGGCGTCGCGGGTGGTGACCGGCTTGTCGCTCACGTCCACCATCCGCACGGCCCCCTGCGCGTCTACATGAGAAAGGCGTTGACGCCCCGGCCGCGCCAGGCGGGCGGCACTTGCCCGGCCCCCCGAGGCCCGGGTCCCGAGTCCTGAGTCCCGACGCTTACTCATCCCCCTGCCCCTGGGCGAGAAAGAAGGACAGGCTCTCGAGCGAGACTGTGAGATCCACGCTTTTCAGCTTCACACCGGGGGGCACTTTCAGCGTCCCGGGCGAAAAATTCAGCACGGCTTTCACGCCCGCCTCGACCACCGTGTTGACCACCGACTGTGCCGACTCCGCCGGCACTGCAACGGCCGCGATCCGGATGCGCTCGCGCCGCACGATGCGACGGAACTCGCGGATGTCGTGGATCGGGACGCCCGCCCGCGAGCGGTGACCGATCTTGTCGCGCCTGGTGTCGAACAGCGCGGCAATCGAGAATCCATCCTCGCGGAACCCGGGGTAGTCGGCGAGCGCGAGGCCCAGGTTGCCGGCCCCGATGATCGCGATGGCCACCCGCCGATCGAGTCCCAGGATCTGCCGCAGGTGGCGCCGCAGCTCCTTCACGTAATACCCGACCCCCCGCACGCCGAACTCGCCGAAATACGCGAGGTCCTTCCTGATCTGGGCGGCGTTCAACTGGAACTGCTCGGCCAGGCCCTGCGACGAGACTGTCCGGACGCCGGCGGCATCGAGGGCGTTCAGGCAGCGCAGATAAACCGAGAGCCGGTTCGTCGTGAGCTCGGACACGGGCTCGGCAGCCTCGGGCCGGCCGGGGTCGTGCAGCGATTTCCGCGCGAGTGCGCCGGTGTTGTGCCCCTGCCTCACAGGCTTGGATTGTACATGGAGGCGGGGGGAGCCGCGCGGCCGCCGCCCGCGTGTAACCGTGCTACGCTCCCGCGAATGGTGCCTGCTGGCGAGGAGCTGGACGTCGCCCCCTCGGCGCTCCGCACGGTCGCCGATCTCCCGTTTCACATGCTGGGCCGATTCGCGAAGCCGCTGGCAATCGGCCGGTGCCGCGATGCCGCCGTCGAGGGTCTGTCGAGCCAGGCCGCCTTCGAGCGCATCCGCGATCTCTCGCTCGGATTGCGCTCGCTCGGCATGTCGGTCGGGGATCGCGTGGCCATCCTGGCCGAGAGCCGGCCCGAATGGATTCTGTGCGATCTCGCGGTCCTCGCCGCCGGGGCGGTCACCGTGCCGATCTACCCGACCCTCGCGGCCTCGCAGGTGCGATACATCCTCCAGGACTCCGGCGCCCGGCTCGCCCTGGTCTCGACGGCGGAGCAGCTCGGAAAGCTGCAGGACGTGCGGCATCTTCTTCCGGCGCTCGAAGCCGTGGTCGTGATGGACGCATCGGCGGCCGCGGCCGCGGCCGCACAGACGCTCCACGGGACCGAGGCGCGCGGACACGCGCGGATGGTGGCGGAGTGGGGAGCCGGCCGCGAGTTCCGGGAGGCGGCGCGCCATGTCGCACCGTCGGATCTCGCGACGATCATCTATACGTCGGGCACGACCGGCGAGCCGAAGGGCGTGATGTTGACCCACGCGAACCTCGTCGCGAACATCGAAGCCGGCTCCCGGGTGCTCACTCTGTCGCAGGACGACGTGGCGCTCTCGTTCCTGCCGCTCAGCCACGCATTCGAACGCATGGTGTCGTTCATTTACGTGTTCACGGGCGTGCAGATTGTCTTCGCTGAATCCATGGGGTCTATCGCGCGCGATCTCGGCACGGTCCGTCCCACGGTCCTGACGGGCGTGCCGCGTGTCTACGAGAAGCTGCAGGCGCGCATCGTCACGACCGGCGAGGCTGCGGCCGGTGTGAAAGGCGCCATCTTCCGGTGGGCCATCCGGGCGGGTGTCGCGAAGGCGCATGCGGCCCTCGCCGGCAGGGCGCCTGGCATCATCGTGTCGGCGACGGCGGCGATCGCGGATCGTCTCGTCTTCACGGCCATCCGGAGCCGGCTCGGTGGCCGCTTGCGCTTCCTGGTGTCCGGCAGCGCGCCCCTTGGCGCGAACGTGCTGGAGTTTTTTCATGGGATCGGCCTGCCCATCGTCGAGGGTTACGGGCTGACGGAAACCGCGCCGATCCTGACCGTGAACCCTCCGGACGCGCCACGGGCCGACACCGTCGGGCGGCCGCTGCCGAATGTCGACGTGCGGATCGCCGCGGACGGCGAAATCCTCGCGCGGGGGCCGAACATCATGCTGGGGTACTACCACAAGCCTGAAGCGACCGCCGATGTGCTCAAGGAAGGATGGCTGGCGACGGGCGACATCGGTACGATCGACAGCGAGGGATACCTGCGGATTACGGATCGCAAGAAGGATCTGCTCGTCACGTCGGGCGGAAAGAACATCGCTCCACAGCCGATCGAGCATGTCCTCACCCGCAGCCCCTTGATCGCGGAGGCGGTCGTGCTCGGGGATCGCCGCCGGTACGTGGCGGCGTTGATTGTCCCGGAGTTCGCGGTGCTCGAGCGGCGGCTGCAGGGGCTTGGCCGCCCGCCTGCCACGCGCGCGGATCTCGTCAGGCGTCCGGACGTCATCGCGCTGTACCAGGAGGTCGTGGACGCACTGAACCGCGAGCTCTCCCCGTTCGAACGGATCAAGCGCATGGCGCTCCTGCCCGCGGAGTTCACGATCGAGTCCGGCGAGTTGACGCCCACGCTGAAGGTCAAGCGCAGGGTGGTCGAGGCGCGGTGGCGCGAGGAGATCGAGGCGCTCTATCACGAGTGACCCGGGCCGCAGGTAGCGGCCGCTCCGCGCCCGTCCGCGGCGATCTTGATACCATGCGCGTCGTTCGCGTGGAGCACATCGGAGGCACACGATGACTATGGAGCGGCCGACCGGTCGGGGGCGGCTCGTCGCGCTGTCGGGTCCACTCGCCGGCGAGCTCGTGCCGCTCGACGACCCGCAGATGACCCTCGGTCGTGACCCGGCCAACCGGATTTGCCTGGCCGACCGCTCCCTCTCGCGCAACCACTGCATCCTCACGCACGAGGGCACCGGCTGGGTCATCCGCGACGCGGGAAGCGCCAACGGCACGTTCGTCAACGGTCTCCAGGTGCGGGAGCAGCCGCTCCATGACGGCGATCAGATCAGGGCCGGCGAGTCGGTGTTCGTGTTTTTCGTGGCCCCTCCATCCTCGGACTCCGCGGCCATCGATCTCACAGCAGCCGCTCCCTTGTCGACACCGGGCCGGCTGCGGTTCGAGGACGCGGCGTACCTGCAGCCCGCCAATGCCGCACCGTTCGACAGGTCTCCGGCGGTTGAACAGCACCTGCGTGCGTTGCTCAACCTGAGTACGGCCCTGGGAAGTCTGCGCACGGAAGAGGATCTCTTCCGCACAGTCCTCGATCACATCTTCGACGTGGTGCCGAGCGATGCCGGCGCCGTGGTCCTGCTGGGCAAGACAGGGGAGGTCCGGAGCGGTTACAGCCGGCAGCGGTCGGGCGTTGACGCCGTGCCCGTCAGCCGAACGGCTCTCGCGCAGGTTGCCAGGGACCAGGTCGGTATTCTGAGCCGCGACGTACCGGCGGGCGAGGCGTTCCGGGCGGCGCCCAGCCTCGTCGACGCGCACGTGCGCTCGCTCATCTGCGTGCCCCTGGCCGCGCGGGGCCAGGTGCTCGCAGCCGTCCACATCACCGCGGGCGCCACGGTGTTCGATGAGAGCCACCTGCAGCTCGTGACCGCGATGGCCGCGATTGCCTCGATCACGCTCGACAACGTGCGGCACCTCGCCAGCGTCGAACTCGATGCCCATCGGCTCCGGGCCCACATCCGCCTGAGCCACAATCTCATCGGGGAGAGCCCGTCGATGGAGCGCGTCCGCGAGCTCGTCGACCGGCTCGCGCGCACCGATACGACCGCGATGATTTCCGGCGAGACGGGCACGGGGAAGGAGCTCGTGGCGCGCGCGCTGCACCTCAACAGCGCCCGCAGCCGCGGTCCCTTCGTCGCATTCAATTGCGCGGCGATCACCGAGTCGCTCCTCGAGTCCGAGCTGTTCGGCCACGAACGCGGCGCCTTCAGCGGCGCCGTCGCGTTGAAAAAAGGCAAGCTGGAAATCGCGGACGGCGGCACGGTGTTCCTCGACGAGGTGAGCGAGCTCGCCCCGGCGCTCCAGGCCAAGCTCCTGCGCGTGCTGCAGGAGCGGGAGTTCGAGCGCGTCGGCGGCACCCGCACGATCAAGGTGAACATCCGGGTCATCGCGGCCACGAACCGCAGTCTCCCCGCGGAAGTGGCGGCCGGCCGGTTTCGCGAGGATCTCTTCTATCGCCTGAACGTCGTGGCGATCGCCCTCCCGCCGTTGCGCGAACGTGGAGACGACGTCCTCCGTTTGGCGGGACACTTCCTCGACAAGTACACGCACAAGGCGGATCGCGTCGTGACCGGCATTTCCCCCGCCGCCATGCAGCGGCTCACCACGTACGCCTGGCCGGGCAATGTGCGCGAGCTCGAAAATGCGATCGAACGGGCGGTGGTGCTGGGCTCGTCGCCTGTCATCCTCCCGGAGGATCTGCCGGAATCCCTGCTCGAGGCGCCGGCCGCGCCCGGCCGCGAGCTGCCACGCTTCCACGAAGCCGTGCTCGAGGCCAAGAAGCGTGTGATCTTCGAAGCTTTCCGCCAGGCCCGGCGGAGTTACGTCGAGGCGGCGCGGCTGCTCGGCCTCCATCCGAACTACCTGCACCGCGTGATACGCAATCTCGAGATCAAGGATCAGCTCGACCCGGAGGCATGAGGTGACGCTCGACGGCGGAACGCTCCTGGGGCACTACGAGATCACCGCACTCATCGGGCGCGGGGGCATGGGCGAAGTCTACAAGGCGCGAGACACGCGCCTGGGCCGCTTCGTCGCGATCAAGGTGATCCTGCCCGCACTCGCCGAACGCGCAGACGTCCAGCGCCGGTTCGAGGACGAGTGCCGCGTCACGGCGACGCTGGATCACCCGCGCATCTGCGCCGTTCACGACGTCGGTCGCCAGAGCGGTCTCCTCTATCTGGTCATGGAGCTCCTCGAGGGCGAGTCACTGGACGCCAAAACCGCCAGAGGGCCGCTCCCGCGGCCGGAGCTCCTGGGATACGCCATCGAAATTGCGGATGCGGTTCACCATGCCCACCGCCACGGCGTGATCCACAGAGACCTGAAGCCCGCCAACGTGTTCATCACCGCCTCGGGGGTCAAGGTACTCGACTTCGGCCTGGCCAAACTTCGTCAGGCCGATTCGCCCCCCACATCGGACGTCGCGGGTGAGCACACCGCGCCCGCACGGACCCGCGAAGGCGCCATGCTCGGCACGACCCTGTATCTCCCGCCGGAACGGCTCGAGGGGAAACCAGCCGACGAACGGAGCGATGTGTTCGGCTTCGGGACCATCCTGTACGAAATGGCCGCCGGGCTCCGTGCGTTCGACGGTCCGAGTCCAGCCGCCGTCATTGCCGCGATCCTGAAGACGGATCCGCCGCCGCTGCCCCCCGGCCGGGCGACGATGGATCTGGACTGGATCGTCCGCCGCTGCCTGTGCAAGAACCCTGGCGATCGCTGGCAGTCGCTCGGCGACGTCTCGGCCACCCTGAAGTGGATCGCACGAACGACGGGACGGCCGGCGGTCGAGCCCGCGTCTGCATCGATCCGTGAGAAGGCGCCGCTCATCGTGCTCGCGTCCCTGCTCGTGATCGCGCTCGCAGCAGCATGGTTCCTCGCGGCCAACCGCGCAAGGGCAGCCGACGCCACGAATGCCACCGTGGCCTTCACGATTCTGCCGCCACCCGGAGGTGCGTTCACACCGACCGCGAGCTCCGTCGGGTCCGCGCAGCTCGCCGTATCGCCAGACGGCCGTGACCTGGCGTTCGTGGCGTCCGGTCCCAATAGAGTCTCGCAGATCTGGATCCGCCCGCTCGACAGTCCCCAGGCGACGCCATTGGCCGGCACAGAAGGCGGCGCGTACCCGTTCTGGTCACCGGATGGGCGCAAGCTGGGGTTCTTTGCCAAACAGCAGCTGAGGCGAATCGACAGGCGGGGAGGCCCTGCGCGTGTGCTCGCACGCGCGCCGAACGGCCGCGGCGGCACGTGGAACCGCGACGGCGTCATATTGTTCTCCGCCGATACCACGGGGCCACTGCAGCGCGTATCCGACAACGCCACCGGCCTGACGCAGCAGCCGACGTTCGCCGATAACGACCCCCAAACGCTGCATCGGTGGCCGCAGTTTCTCCCGGATGGCCGACACTTTATCTGGCTGGTCAAACGGAACGATCCCGAAACGGACGGCGTCTATCTCGGGATGCTCGGCACGTCAGCGAGCACGTTGCTGGTGCCGTCTCCATCAGGCGCGCAATATGCTCCGCCCGGAAGCCTGCTCTACGTCTCGGACGGAACACTCGTCTCAGACAGTCTCGATGTTGCCACCCGCCGCCTGTCTGGCGACCCGACGCCTCTCGCCATGCACGTCAGTACGTCGACGAACTTCTACGCAGCGTTCTCGGTGTCGACCAACGGCGTGCTGGCGTATGCGGGAGGGGAGGCGGCGCCGGAAGAGCTGGTGTGGATTGGCCGGACGGGAGAGCGCCTGGGGTCCGTGGCCAGCCATTCCCGTTACGTCGACTTCCGGCTGTCGCCGGACGCGCGGTACCTCGCGCTCGCCACTGTCGACGCCCACACCTTGACGCCGGACATCAGCGTGCGGGACCTCCTGCGCGGGACGACGATCCGGCTCACGACCTCGCCGTCCACCGATGCCTCGCCCGTGTGGGCGCCCGACGGGAGCCGACTGATGTTCAGGTCGAACCGCTCCACCAATGTGCACGACCTGTACACTCGCTTCGCGTCCGGTGCGGGTGTCGACACCGTGTTCCTGAAGACCGCCAGGGCGAAATACCCGACCGACTGGTCGCGGAGCGGACTCGTCGTGTATCAGTCGAACGACGCGGAAACCGGGTGGAACCTTTATACGGTGCCATGGTCGCGGCCAGGCGTGGCGCGAGCGGTCGCGGACGGCCACTATGACGAGGTCCAGGGCCAGCTATCCCCGGACGAACGATGGCTTGCGTATACCTCCGACGAATCGGGGGCTCCGGAGGTCTACCTGATGTCGTTGCGGATGGGGGGCCGGAAGAAGGCTGCGTCCAGCCACGGCCCTGAAGAAGCGGAGGAGCACGGCGCCAGCGATCCCCGCTGGCGCGCAGATGGACGCGAACTCTATTACGTGACGTCCGACGGCGCCCTCGTGGCCCTGCCCGTGCTCCTCTCCGAAAACGACGTCGACTTCGGCAAGCCCCAGAAGCTTTTCCGCATGGCGCACGCGCCTTTTGAGGCGCCGTATACCAGCGAGTACAATCCCGCTCCGAACGGCAGCCGCTTCCTCGTTCGGACTGGAGGGCTCGATGCTCGGCAGCAGCCCCTGACCGTGATTTACAACTGGCCGGGCCGGTAAAGCGGCCGTCGGAGATCCCCTGCCGCCCCGGCGTCACGCACCTCCTTTCCCACTGGCACTCCCCGCATCTGCGAACGACGCCCTCCAGGCGAGGGCCGCTCTCCATGCGCGCTCGCGCTCGGGCCTCCTCTCTCCGTCCAGGACTATCCTGGGGTCCGGCTCCCCTATCCGGTCGGATAGCCGGCGCGCCGGCATCCTCTACGGCTTCGGCCACTTGGCCGCTGAATCGGCCTGTTCGCGCCGGTACGGCGCTTGCCCTCCCTGTGGCTAGACGCGCTTCACAAGGAGGGACGACATGTTACCCAACCGGTACACGCTGACAGCCGCCATGATCGTGGCCTGCGCCGCCGCCGCGCCGCGCGCGCAAGACGACGCCAGGACGAAAACGCCGATCAAGCACCTCGTCGTGCTCTTCGACGAGAACAGGTCGTTCGATCATTACTTCGGCGCCTACCCGCAGGCGATGAATCTCCCGGGGGAGCGCCCGTTTCACGCACGGCCGAACACGCCCGCGGTGAACGGCTTCACCGACGACCTGCTGGCTCGGAACCCGAACAAGTACAACCCGATCCGGTTGTCGCCCGGCGAGGCCGCGCAGTGCTCGCAAACGCACGATTACACCAAGGAACAGAAAGCCGTGAACCTCGGGGCGATGAACCGGTTCGTCGAGAACGACTTCGCCACCGGCACCCAGGGGTTTGCCTCCTGCCCTGACCGGATCGTCATGAGTTACTTCGACGGCAATACCGTGACGGCGCTCTGGAACTACGCGCAGCGATACGCCATGAGCGACAATCACTTCGCCAGTGACTGGGGTTCGTCCGCCGTCGGCGCCCTCAATCTCGTCTCCGGACAGACTCACGGCGCGTCGGTCCCGAACAAGGGGTCGGACACCATCGCCGGCACGGTCATCGGGAACCCGCGCCCTCGACTCGACGTGTGCTCCCCGCTGAGCACGACCTTGATCACGATGGCCGGGCAGAACATCGGAAATCTCCTCAACGACAGGGGGATCACCTGGGGATGGTTCAATGGCGGCTTCCGCACCGCGGACGGCACGGCGGCCTGCTCGGCGTCGCACATCGGCAGCAACGGACTGCCGCAGGTGGACTACGTGCCTCACCACGCCCCCTTTCAGTACTATCCGTCGACCGCGAACGGGCTGCACAGGCCGCCGGGCACCATCCAGGCTGTGGGGCTGTCCGACGAGGCCAACCATCAGTACGATCTCGATCTCGATTTCTGGGCGGCCGCCGAATCAGGCTATCTGCCCGCCGTCAGCTTCATCAAGGGGGCTGCGTACGAGGAAGGGCACGCCCGTTACTCGGACCCGCTCGCGGAGCAGCGCTTCCTGGTCACGATGATCAACCGGCTGCAGCGGCTCCCGGAGTGGAAGGACATGGCCATCCTCATCGTCTACGACGACTCCGACGGCCTCTATGATCACGTGCAGCCGCCGCTCGCGAACGCCTCGAATACGTCCGCGGATGCGCTGACGGCGCCGGGAGCGTGCGGCAGTTCCGACGCGGCCGCGTATCAGGGCCGGTGCGGCTACGGCCCCAGGCTGCCGCTGCTCGCGATTTCTCCGTTTGCCAAAAACAATTTTGTCGACCACACGTTGACCGACCAGTCGTCGGTGATCCGCTTCATCGAAGACAACTGGGGCCTCCCGCGGATCGGCGACCAGTCGTTCGATGAGCGCGCCGGCAGCATCGAGAACATGTTCGATTTCACGAAGAACGGGAAGCCGCGGCACCTGTTCCTGGATCCGGAGACAGGACAGCGCCTCGAGGACGAGATCGACTAGTGGTCTGTCTTCGCTGAACGAGGACCGGATTCCGGAGCGC
>JANMCN010000014.1:0-7527 GCA_031361295.1 Acidobacteriota bacterium
GGCGGTCACCACACCCATCCTGGCGAGGAAGAGGACGATGGTCGGCATTTGGAAGATGAGCCCGAAGCCCAGCAGCATCGTCACATACAGAGAAAATGCCTCGGAAATCTTGGGCATGAACTGCATGTACGACGTTTCGAAGCTGATGAAGAACTTCCAGGTCCACGGGAACGCGACGTAGTGCGAGAACAGGGCGCCGATGAGAAAGAACACCGTCGAGAACACGACGAACGGGACGGCGAACTTCTTCTCGTGTGAGTACAGGCCGGGGGCGATGAAGAGCCAGACCTGGCTCAGAATGAGCGGAATCGCGATGACGAGGCCGGCCAACGCGCCGATCTTCACGTAGAGCATGAACGCTTCGCCCCCCTGGGTATAAATCAGGCGGCCGCCCTGGGGGAGCATCTGCTGCAGCGGCAGCATGACGAAGCTGAAAATGCGGTTGATGAAGATGAAGGAGATGACGCAGCCGACGACCAGCGCGAGCACGCAGTTGATCAGGCGCTTGCGCAGCTCGTCGAGGTGATCGAGGAACGACATCTTCGCCCCGGCGTCTTCGAACACGTCGGGGTCGGTCAGATGGATATGCGGGTCGTCGTCGGGCGCAGCTGCGCCTGGGAAGGGCACGAGCGCCATGATCCGGTCTACACCTCGCCGGACTGGCGGGGGACGCCGTGCTCGTCAGCGGCGACGTAGGGGCGGGCAGGCTCGGGCACGCGCTGGCGCTCAGTGGAGCGCGTCTCTTCGACCCGGATTTCCTCGTCGAGCGTGTGCCGCAGCTCGTTCGACGCGCGTTTGAACTCGTTGATGCTCTTGCCGAGGGAGCGGCCGAGCTCGGGCAGCTTGCGCGGCCCGAAAATGATCAGAGCGATCACGAAAATGATGATCAGCTCGGGCATCCCGATGGAACCCAACATAATAAAATCCTCAGTTCACTGACAATTGCCGCTTCGCGAGGCCCACGAACGCCCCGCTTCCCATTATAGGAACGCCGCCGGACGTGGTCAAGGCGCCCGGTGCCTGCGGCGGCCCGGAAGTCGTTGCAGTACCGGCATTTGGTCTGTTACGATCCGCTCATGCGTACCCCCCGATTTCTCGCGGCCGCGGTCCTGGCCGTGCTGCTCGCCGCCCTGGCCGGTGGTTTCTTCGGAAGCACCGCGCTGGCCCGCCAGGACGAAGTGACGCAGCAATACCGCGTATTCACCGCGGCGCTCGACGCGATCGATCGCGAGTACGTCGACGAGTTGCCGTCGGATCGGCTGGTGTACGGCGCCATCGACGGCATGCTGCACACGCTCGATCCGCATTCGAGCTTCTTCGATCCGAAGTCGTACGCGCAGATGCGCGAACGGCAGGAGGGCCACTACTACGGTCTCGGGATCACCATCCAGGTGCTCGACGGCGATATCACCGTGCAGTCCATTTTCGAGGGCTCGCCCGCCTACAAGAACGGGCTCCGGCGCAACGACATCATCGCGCGCATCGCCGGGCAGGATGCGAAAGGATGGACGAGCGACCAGGCCGTCAAGAAGCTCAAGGGCCCGAAGGGCACGAGCGTGAACATCTCCATCAAGCGCGCCGGGTACGACGGCCTCATCGACATGGACGTCCAGCGCGACGAAGTGAACATCACGACCGTGCGCGGCGCGTTCATGATCGACAAGGACACCGGATACATCAAGCTGGACCAGTTCACCGAGACGTCCGACCGCGAGATGGGCGACGCCCTGCAGAAGCTCTCGGCGCGCGGCATGAAGCGGCTGCTGTTCGATCTGCGCGAGAACCCCGGTGGCGCGCTCGACCAGGCCATCCGGATCTCGAACCGGTTTCTTCCAAGCGGCAACATGATTGTCTCCACTCACGGCCGCGTCCCGAACTCGAACCAGGATTACCGGGCGACGGAAGAGAGCCAGTACACACACCTGCCGATGGTGACGCTCGTCACGCGCGGCAGCGCGAGTGCGTCGGAGATCGTCAGTGGCGCCCTCCAGGATCACGATCGAGCGCTCGTCGTCGGCGAACGCACGTTCGGGAAGGCGCTGGTCCAGTCGGTGTACCCGATCAGTGAGGGCGCCGGCGTCGCAGTCACGACTGGGCGCTACTTCACGCCGTCCGGTCGCATGATTCAGCGGCCGTGGGACGGCAGCTTCGACGAGTACCTCACCTACACGTATCGGGACCAGACGGCGGCCGAGCGGCAGCACAACGCCTCGGATCTGAAATTCACGGACGCCGGGCGGAAGGTGTACGGCGGTGGCGGGATCGAACCCGACAAGTTCATCGGGGGCACGGTTCCGTTCTGCGAAGGCTTCACGCCGACGAAGTTTGGAAAGCTGCTGCAGAGCCGACAGGAGTTCGTCGATTTCGCGAACCAGTTCACCGCCGAAGGAGATACACGGCTGAGCGCCGCGAACAAGAGCCGGAAGCCGATCGCCCGGGGGTTCGTCGTCAGCGACGCCATGATGAACGACTTCAAGGCCCGGCTCGTCGCCAGGAAAGTCAAGGTCGACGAAGCCGCGTTCGCCGCGGACGACACGTTCATCCGGGCGATGATTCACTTCGAGATCGACGCCGCGCTCTTCGGGATGGACGAAGCCCGCAAGAACCTGATTGCGAAGGATCCGCAGGCGCAGTTCGCGCTGGCGCAGTTCGGCGAGGCCGAACACCTCCTGCAGCTCGCCCCCAACAAGAGCACGCGCGGCGCAGGTGCCCAGTAGGCGACCGCCAGTAGGGCATTTGGCCCTATATACTGCGGTCGCACTTTGCTATTGCCCCTAGGTATGGTGGCTTGCTAGACTGACGGCCGTCGCCGGGCTCGTGCTGCATGGGCAGATCGGGGCACCGGCCGTACGACGTTGTCACGTCATCGTCTCCCAGACATCACACGTGTTCGAAGCGACAGACGCCGCTTCCGGGCGGGGGTGTGCCCCGGCGGGCCAAACGCTTCGTCCGTGACGGGCCATCGGAAGGGAATCGAACGTCATGCGGTTGCAACGCCTTGAAATTGCCGGCTTCAAAAGCTTCCCGGATCGATCGGAGCTCACGTTCGATCACGGCGTGACCGCGATTGTCGGGCCGAACGGCTGCGGCAAGAGCAACGTCGTCGATGCGTTGACGTGGGTCCTTGGCGAGCAGAGCGCCAAGAGCCTGCGCGGCGACCGCATGGAGGACGTGATCTTCGGCGGCAGCGACGCCAGGAAGCCGACGGGGGCGGCCGAAGTGCGGTTGCGCCTGGGTGGCGTGTCGGCTCGCGTGCCGGGCAACATGCCGGAGCCGGCGCTTGTCGAGAGGATGGCCGGCGCATCGGGGGACTTCATGACGAGCGGCGGCGTCGCGATCCAGGACGAGCCGCCTCTGATCGTCCGCGACGTCGAGCTGATGCGCCGGCTCTATCGGTCCGGCGAGAGCGAATACCTGATAGACGGCGAATCGGTGCGCCTGCGCGACGTGCAGGATCTCCTGATGGACGCGGGTCTCGGCATCAAGGCCTACGCCGTCATCGAGCAGGGCAAGATCGGACAAATCCTGAGCGCGCGTCCCACGGACCGGCGCCAGCTGATCGAGGAGGCTGCCGGCGTCACGAAGTACAAGAGCCGGCGGAGGGCCGCGGAGCTGAAGCTCGAAGCGGCACAGCAGAACCTCACGCGCGTCGACGACATCGTGTTCGAGGTGGAGAAGCAGCGCGGCACGCTCAAGCGGCAGGCGGCGAAGGCGCGGCGGTATCGGCGCCTGCGCGACGAGCTGCGCCGCTGGGAGAAGGTGCAGTTCGCCCGGCGGTACCGGCTCCTTAACGACGCGATCGCGTCCACACGGACGATGCTCGCCGACGCCCGCGCCCGCGAGGTGGCGGCCGCCGCCCATGTCGCAGAGGTCGAGGCGACGCTCGAACGGCTGCGGCTGGAGCTGGCGGAGGCTGACAGCCGGACCACGGCTGCCCGCGAAGCCGCCCACGCGAGCGAGCTCGAAATCGGCAAGCTCCATCAGCAGATTGCGTTCGACAGGCAGCAGGTGGAGTCGCTCGCCTCCGCCGCGGCCGACATCGAGAACGAGGTCCGCGCGCTCGAGGCGCGTCGGGAACCGGCGCGCCTCGACCTGGCGTCGCGCCGGGAGGCCGCCGCGCGCGCGACCGGCGATCGCGATCGCGCGTCCGAGACGCTGCGCGGCGAAGAAGCCGGGTATGCGGATCTGCAGCGCAACATCGAGGGGCTCGAAGCGGACGTCGAAGCGGCGCGGAGCGAGATGTTCGCCGCCGTCAACGCCGCCACCGCATTGCGCCACGCCATGGATCACGCCGCCGCCGCCCGCGCGCGGCTCGCGGACCAGATCGGCAAGCTGGAGGGCGAGAGCCACGACCTGCATGTCGAACTGGAGCGCGCGGCGGGCGATCGCGCTGCCGCCGAAGCGGCGATGGGACGGGCCGGCGAGGCGATCGAGAGCCTGCGGCTGGCCCGCGCGGCGAAGGACTCGGATCTCTCGGCGGCGCGCGCCGACCGCGAGGGCCGCACCCAGGAGTTCCGCACGCGCGAGCGCGAGCTCGCCGGCGTGCACGCCAGGCTGCAGTCGCTCGAGGAGCTCGATGCGGCTCGCGCGGAGTACGGCGAGGGCGCCCGGCTCCTCCTCTCGGAAGCCAGGGACGAGGTGTCGCAGCTGGGCTCGGTCGCTGATCACCTGGACGTGGACGGCCGCTACGAGCGCGCGGTCGAGGCCTGTCTCGGCGACCTCCTCCAGCATGTCGTGGTGCAGTCGGGCGAACAGGCCGCCGCGGGCCTGGCGTTTGCGCGTGCCCACGACGCCGGACGCGTCGGCTTTCTGATTGCGGACGGAGCCGCGGGCGTCGATCGGCCATCCTCGCCGCATCCCGATCTGACCGCACTTGGGGACGTCGTTCGCGTGAGCGGTCCAGCGGCGGACGTGATTCGTGCCGCGATCGCCGACGCGTGGATTGCCGGCAGCTTCGACTCGGCCCGCGCGGCCGCTGTGGTCACGCAGGCGCCGGTCGCGACGCTTGAAGGCGAGGTGTTCCGCGGCCCGCACATGGTCCAGGGCGGCACACGAGCGGAGGCGCGCGGGATTCTGACGACGAAACGGGAGATCAAGGAACTTCGCGAACGCGCGGAAAGCGAACGGGTTGACGCCGATCGCCTGCGCGACCTGATCACGTCGCTCGACGTGACCGTTGCCTCGATCGAGTCGGCAATCTCGGCGGTCCACGGTGAGCTGCATCGCCAGGAAAAGGCGACGGTCGGGTTCGAGCTCCAGGTCTCCGGGGCACGCGAGACCGTCGAACGCATCACCCGGAAGCAGCAACAGATCGCCACCGAACGGCGGACTGCCGACGAGCAGCTCCGGGCCCAGGAAGCGAGACAGGACGAGGCGCGCGAGTCGATCGCGCGCATCGAGGCCGAACAGCGCACCGCCGACGACCTGCTCAATTCCGCGCAGCGTCGCCTCTTCGCGGCGCGTGAGGCGATGCAGGCCCAGGCGCAGCGCACATCCGAAGCGAAGGCGTCCCACGCCGCTCTCGTCGAGCGCGCCGGGGCCCTCGCTATCGAGGTCACCCGGCTCGAAGA
The DNA here is from genome assembly GCA_031361295.1 of Acidobacteriota bacterium. Lineage (GTDB taxonomy): Bacteria > Acidobacteriota > Vicinamibacteria > Vicinamibacterales > 2-12-FULL-66-21 > JALZOC01. Next base: position 5,571 of record JANMCN010000014.1, read on the forward strand.
GTCCGCCCGTGAGCTCGAAGCGCGCGTCACGACGCGGCAGGAGGATCTGGAACGCGCGCACGCACGGCGAGCGAGCCTCCGGACGACGATCGAGGCGGCCGAAACGCGGCTCGACGAGGGGGTGCGTACGTTCGACGGGCTGCGGGATCGGGTCCGTACCGCCGACGAAGCGTCTCAGACGCTGCGGGCGGGATTCGACGAACGGGAGGCGCGGATCCGCGAAGCGCGCCGCGCCCTCGACGCCGTCCGCGCCGAGGCAGGGCAGCTCGAGATCGCCCGTGCGACGGCCGAATCGGACCTGTCGCACCTCGCCACGAGCTGTGTCGAGTCGGTGCAGGCCACTCTCGACGACGTGGCGGCGGAAGTGGCGGACCTCGAGCGTGACGGGCTGCTCGCAAGCCCGAGGGCGGTGGACGATGCGCCCGACCCCGCCGAGGGCGACGACGAAACGGGCTCGGGACCCGCCGAGTCGGTGGAGGATGCGACGGTGTCATCCGGCAGGACGATGACCCCGGAGGAGATGGTCCTCGATCTCCGCGTGAAGCTCGAGCGGATGGGCGGCGTGAACATGATGGCGATCGACCAGTTCGACGCCCTCGAGTCGCGGCACGCCTTCCTGACCACGCAGCGGAAGGACCTCGTGGACTCGATCGCGGCCACGGGTGACGCGATCAGGAAAATCGACAAGACCACGAAGGAACGGTTCCGCGAGGCCTTCGCGGTCATCAACGCGAACTTCGAGGGCACGTTCACGACCCTGTTCGGCGGCGGCAGCGCCGGCCTCACGCTGCTCGACGAGGCCGACCAGCTCGAAAGCGGCATCGATATCATCGCGCAGCCGCCGGGCAAGCGGCTCCAGAGCGTCCAGCTTCTCTCGGGCGGCGAAAAGGCGCTGACCGCGATGGCGCTCATGTTCGCAATTTTCAAGTATCGTCCGAGCCCGTTCTGTCTGCTGGACGAGATCGATGCGCCACTCGACGACGCGAACATCGGACGATTCGTGGAGATGCTCCAGGGGATGCAGGAGCACACGCAGTTCATCCTGATCACGCACAACCGGAAGACCATGGAGATCGCGAACCGGCTCTACGGCGTGACGATGGAGGAGCCCGGCGTCTCCAAGCTGATCTCCGTGCAGTTGAACTAGCGGAGCCGCGCCGCTCACGGCCTCGATCGTGAACGAAGACAAGTCCGCCCGGTACCACCGGCTGAAGCGTCGTGCGGGACTGGCCTCCGCCATGATGACGGCGGCGGTTCTCGGAGGGCTCCTCCTCAGCGGCGCGTCGGCTGCCCTCGCCGGGGCGGCCCGCGCGATGGCGCCCCGGCCTGTCGTCTCGGTGGCGCTCTACGTCCTCATCCTCGCGGCGGCGCTGGAGGCGGTGGCCTTTCCGCTCGTCTTCTACCGGAACTTTTTTCTCGAGCGCCGGTACGGGCTTTCGTCGGGACCCGCCCGCAGGTGGATGCGCGATTACGTCAAGGCGTCTCTGCTCGGTCTGGCACTGGGTCTCCTCGGCGTGGAGACCGTGTACCTCCTGCTGATCGCGTCGCCCTCGTGGTGGTGGCTCCTGTCCTCCGGCCTGTTCATCTGCGCCTTGGCCGTCGTGGCGAATCTCGCGCCTGTCGTGCTGCTCCCGCTCTTCTACACGTTCCGACCGCTCGAGCACGATTCGCTCCGCGCCCGGCTCGTCGCGCTGTCGGCGCGCGCCGGGGTGCCGGTCCTCGGGATCTACGAATGGGCGGTGGGGGACAAGACGCATCGGGCGAACGCCGCACTCGTCGGCACGGGCCGGACGCGGCGAATCATCGTGTCGGACACGCTCCTGGCTGCGTATTCGCAGGAGGAGATCGAGGTCATCATGGCCCACGAGCTGGGCCATCACGTGCATCGCGACATCCTGGTCGCGCTGGGCGCGGAATCCGTGCTGGTCCTGGCCGCGTTCTTCGCCGCGGCGTGCGC
>JANMCN010000035.1:0-4258 GCA_031361295.1 Acidobacteriota bacterium
CCTGCACGACCGACGCGTTGCGATCGTACTTTGGTCCTGCTGTCCGCGGTTGCCCCACCACCGCCTCGACCCGGCCCGGCACGGCGGCCAGCAGCGCGGCGAGCGCCAGTCCGGTTATGATTTGCTTCATGCGCCTTCCTCCTGAGAGGTAGTTCATCTGATGGAGCACGGCGCAGCGGCTGCCCGGCCCTCCGGTGTGAACCACAGCGGCATCTGCGCTTCCGGCTCGCGAGCTCGACCCGCGCCGGGCTGGCGCCGAAGCAGGTTGAGCGTAGTTCTCGAAATTGCCGCTGCGGTCCGACGCGAACCACACGCGCGACCCATCCGTCGGCCAGACCGACAGCCGGTCCTCGGTGGTCACGAACGAACGGCAAGGCTCAGGTGCGTGGCCGGGAGGTTTCGGCGGCGGCATGCCACGGGCACCGCGGGGATCCGCCTGTGGTGAGCGTCTGGCCGAGGCACCGCCGGTGCCAGGAAGTCTCATCCCGGAGCGGCCCGGATCGGTTAGAATCTGCGGCGTCTCATCATGAACGCCGAGCGCTGGGAGCGCGTCAAGGGTCTGTACGACGCGGCGTCGGTCCGCCCGGTCATCGAGCGCGCGGCCTTCCTGCTTGCAGCGTGCAGCGACGATGACGACCTGCGGCGCGAGGTCCAGCTACTTCTCGATCAGCCGGTGTCCACCGCTGGCTTCCGGAATCTCCTCGCCGGCGCGCCTCCCTCGTGGCAGAGCGACCAGGATGGTCGCGACCTTACCGGGTTGCGACTCGGGGTGTTCGAAGTGGGGCCGCTCATCGGGCGCGGCGGCATGGGCGAGGTCTATCGCGCGTATGACACGCAGCTCGCCCGCGATGTGGCAATCAAGGTGCTGCCGAGCGCGTTCACGGATGACGAGCGACGTCTTGCGAGCCTGGAACGCGAAGCCCGCGTCGTGGCGTCTCTCAATCACCCGCACATCGCGGCCATCCACGGCGTGATGGAGAGCGACGGCGTTCGAGGCCTTGTGCTCGAGTTCGTCGAAGGGGAGACGCTGGCTGAGCGGCTCGAGCGAGCCCAGGGAGCCCGCCGGTACACGTTCACGCTTCAGGAAATCCTGGACTGCGCCCGTCAGATAGCGGACGCTCTCGAGGCGGCGCACGAGAAGGGCATCACGCACCGCGACCTCAAGCCGGCCAACATCACGATCACCCCGGACGGCGTGCTGAAACTGCTCGACTTCGGCATTGCCAAGGTCATCACCGGGGACGGGACGGGTGTGGATCTGGCGCAGGCCCTGACAGCGACACTCGACGCGACGCAGGCGGGGCTGATTCTCGGGACCGCAGGTTACATGAGCCCGGAACAGGCCCGCGGGAGGTCGGTCGACAAGCGGACCGATATCTGGGCCTTTGGCTGCGTCCTGTACGAGATGCTGGCGCGCCAGAAGGCGTTCGCCGGCGACACGCCCGCCGAGACGATCGCCGCGATCCTCGAGCGCCCCCCCGACTGGTCGATGTTGCCGGCCGACACCCCGCGAGCGGTCCGCCGCCTGGTCGAGCGCTGCCTGGAGAAAGACCCGAAGCAGCGACTGAGGGATATCGGCGACGCCCGACTGGAACTGGAGCAGGTCATTCGTGGCGGCGGCGAGGAGAGTGCTGAAACCGCCGCTCGTCATCAAGTCAGGTCGTGGCGGACGAAAACGCGCATCGCCGCGACTGCCGCCGTCGTGTTTGCGACGGCTGCGGCCGGGCTGTGGTGGCACAGCTTCCTGCGGGACCAGGGATCGTCAGGCGACCGTCGCGTCTCGAGGTTCACGGTCGACCTGCCGAAAGACTCGGTGATCGTCCCGACGTTCAACGGCACCCTGGCCCTGTCTCCCGACGGCACCCTCCTCGCCTATACGCCTCTACCCGGCCCGGTAATGATTCGACGGCTGGACCGCGCCGACGGCCAGCCTCTGGAGGCCTCGACCGCACCCGGATTCCGCCAGGGCCCATTGTTTTCTCCAGATGGGAGGTCGATCGCATACATCGACGGCAACGCGCCGTTCTCGTGGAGGCGTCCGTTCCTGAAGGTGGCGCTGGCCGGTGGTCCAGCGCTCACGCTGGCCGAGTACGACATGTTCCACCGCGGCGACTGGAGCGACGACGGCTGGCTCTACTGGACGGCGCGCTACCCCGGTGGCATTGTCAGGACCCGTGACTCGGGGGGCGCGACGGAAGCCGTCACGGAGCTCGACGTCGGAGCTGGCGAGCGGAGCCATCGCTTCGCGAGCCTGCTCCCGGGAGGAGACGCGCTGATCTACACGGTCGGCTTCGAGGGGATCACCAACTACGACGACGCCCGCATCGATGTCTGGGAGCGACGGACGGGCAGGAGAAAGACCATCATCGAGGGGGGAACGGCCGCCACCTACCTCTCATCCGGGCACATCGTATATGCGCGCAACGGGAAGCTGATGGCGGTGGCCTTCGATGCGCAGCGCAGGCAGGTGTCCGGCACCGCCTTCGAAGTGCAGGACGGCATCATGATGAGCCGGAACACCGGGGCCGCCGACTATACCCTCTCCACACGAGGGGACCTTGCCTACGTGCCTGGTGTTGCGGAGGGTGGTCGTCGAACCCTTGTCTGGGTGGATCGCTCGGGCAAGGCGGAACGGCTCCCGCTGCCGCCGGCCTCGTACCTCTATCCGCGGATCTCGCCCGATGGAGCGACGCTGGCCGTCGAGATTGAAGGGCCCAACCACGATCTGTATTTCTATGACGTCGCCCGTACCGTTCTCAGCAAGGTCACGACCGACGGGCTCAGTCATGATCCCGTGTGGTCCCCGGACGGCGCCCGATTGGCATTCAGGTCGTGGCAGGCCGGTGGCATGACCATGTGGTCGATGCGGTCGGATCGCAGCGGTGCGCCCGAGCGCCTCGAGCCCGGCGGAACTCGTCAGAGTCCGGTGTCGTTCTCCCCCGATGGACGGTTTCTCGCCTTCGATCAGAAAGATCCGGAGACGCGAGAGGACGCATGGGTCCTGCCGCTGGAAGGGGACAGGACGCCGCGAGCGGTGGCGAGGACGCGGTTTGGCGAGGGTTCGATGAAATTCTCGCCCGACGGCCGCTGGGTTGCCTATTCGTCGGATGAGTCAGGGCGGCCCGAGATCTACGTGCGGGCGTTCCCCGGCCCGGGCCTGAAACTCCAGATATCGAGCGGCGGCGGAACCGATCCGGTCTGGCCCCGTTCCGGAGGAGAGCTGTTCTACCGTGCCGGGAACAAGATGATGGTGGTAGCGGTCGTCACCTCATCGCAGTTCAAGGCCTCAGCTCCGCGGCAGCTCTGGGAAGGGACGTATTCCGAGGGGACAGGCGCCTCGTGCGGCATGCCGGGCGTCAGTTCATCGAACTACGACGTGAGCGCGGACGGCCGGCGATTCCTGATGGTGCGGGATGAAGACCAGAATGTGTTCGCGACGAAGGTCATCGTCGTCCTCAACTGGGTGGAACAGCTGAAGGCCATCGAACGCGCCCGGCCGCAGGCAGCCGGCACCCGCGCCCGCTGACGGCGCCCGGGCGGCGGGCAGCCCGGGGCCCTCAGCCGGACGACGCCGCGAGGGAGGCCCTCAGCCAGGCCTTGGCAATCGTCCATTCCCGAACGACCGTGGCGTCGGAGAGGCCCAGCACCGCCGCCGTCTCCTCGATCGTGAGGCCGCCGAAGTACCGGAGCTCGACGATCCGCTCCTGCCGCGGATCGAACACGGCCAGCCGTTCGAGTGAATCATGCAGCGCGAGGACGTCCACCTGGCCCGGCTCGCCAGCCGGGATGTCGACGCCTGAGAGCGTCACCTGCTCCCAGCCTTCCCCCCGCTTCCCGGCACGCCTCAGTCTGGCCTGATCGACCAGGATCCGCCGCATCATCCCGGCCGCCACTGCGAAGAAATGCGCCCGGTTGCGCCACTTGACGCGCCGCTGGTCCACGAGCCTGAGGTAGGTCTCGCTGACCAGGGCGGTCGGCTGCAGGGGATGGCCGGCGCGCTCCCGCTTCATGTAGCCAGCCGCCATGCGGCGCAAGTCTGCGTAGATGACCGGTATCAAGTGGTCGAGTGCCTCGCGCTGGCCGCCGCTCCATGCGATCAGCAGCTGAGTGATTTCCGAAGCGGCGCGGCGACTGTCATCGGCCATGGGCGGATTCCGTGAGAGTCCCGGGTGCGCGGGCTGCCGTGAGGCACTTCTCGCCTTTTCTGCGCGGTACCAGTCAGGGGGACAACCACCGCCGGTCAGGCCCTCGAACAGGA
>JANMCN010000061.1:0-14817 GCA_031361295.1 Acidobacteriota bacterium
CTTCCGCGTCTACCAGGACGGCGAGCCGCAGCCGATTACCCACTTCAACAGCGAACGAGTACCGGTCAGCCTCGGTGTCGTGCTCGATACGAGCGGAAGCATGGAAGGGGAAAAAATGGCGGCGGCGCGCGACGCGCTCGATCGCTTCCTCTCCCAGTTGCTGGAGCCCGACGACGAGGTCTTCCTGTACAGGTTCGACACGAACCCGGTGCTCGTTCAGGGCTGGACCAAGGACAAGCGCCGCATCAGCCTGGAGCTCGGGCGGATGCAGCCGCGTGGCGGCACCGCCATGTACGACGCGATCGCGGAAGCGATTCCGCTCGCGCAATCGGGTCGCAATCCCAAGAAGGCGCTCGTGATCATCTCCGACGGGAACGACACGAGCAGCCGGACGGACGTGCTGTCGCTCAAGCGCCTGATCCGCCAAAGCGAAGTGCTCGTATACGCGATCGGGATTGACGGGCAGACAGATCAGCGGTTCCTGCCCATTGGCGTCGGCCAGGGCCGGCCGCGGCCGCCGCGCTTTCCGACACCGTTTCCCTTCCCGATGCCCGGCGGCCGTCGTCCTTCGCCACCGCCGCCGTCCGGGCCTCTGTATCCGCCGGGGCCACGCGGAGGGAATCGCGGAACGAACGACGATGGGGTGAACGCCGGTGCGCTGCGGGAAATCACCGACGACAGCGGCGGCCGGACGGAGATCATACGAACCCCGCGCGACCTCGTTCCCGCCACCGCAGGCATCGCCGACGAATTGAGCCGTCAGTACTATCTCGGGTATGCCGCGACGGGCGTCAAGGACGGCAGGTGGCACACCATTCGGGTCGAGCTCCGCAATCCCGATTACCGTGTCCGCGCACGCCGGGGATTTGTAGCGACGCCGTAGGCGAGGGGCTGATTTCCAGTTTCCAGTTTTCCGGTTTCCGGTATCCAGCTCCAGTCCGGTCAGGCGTGCTGGCGGCTGGTCACTGGCGTCCGGCGAACGTTATGATGCGCCGTGCGACTTTATGCGGTGGCCGTCGGCCTGAGCGTGCTGGGCAGCTTCGGGGGCCTGCTCGCGGCATCAACCTTCCTCCTGCTCGGCGACGGGCTCCGGCTGAGAGTCGTGCCGTGGGCCATCAGTTATGCCGTCGGCACGCTGCTTGGGGTGTCGCTGCTGGCGCTCCTGCCGCAGGCGCTTCAACGGCTGCCGTCCGGCCCCGCGCTCGGCACGCTGCTCGGCGGAGTGCTCGCGTTTTTCCTTCTCGAGAAGCTCGTGCTGTGGCGGCACTGCCACGATACTCACGCGTGTGAGGTCCACACGAGCAGTGCCGCGTCGCTCGTGATTGTCGGGGACGCGTTCCACACGTTCGTGGACGGCACCGTGATTGCGGCGGCGGTCCTGACATCGATCCCGCTGGGGATTACGACCGCCCTCGCCGTGGCCACCCACGAAATTCCGCAGGAGGTCGGCGACGTCGCCATCCTGCTGCGTGCCGGCTTCTCCCGCGGCCGGGCGTTCACGCTGAACCTGCTCTCCGGCATCGGCGGCATCCTGGGGGCGATCGGGATGCTGGCGGCCTCGCATTCGATGCCCAACGTCCTCCCCTACGTGCTCGCATTCGCGGCCGGTAATTTTCTGTATGTCGCGATGTCCGATCTCATCCCCGACCTCCATCGGGGAGGACTCGAAGGCGGCCCGTTCCGCCAGCTGCTCCTCATCGGCGCAGGAATCCTGACTATCGTCGCGCTCTGACACGCGTTGGGCTGGGGCGCTGCGGCACCTTGGGCACCCTGGCGCATGGCCGTTGCACATTGCACGTGACGAGGTGTCCTCCACAAGCGACGAGCGCACAGCCCTCGCGGCGAGGCTCCATGGCAATCCGCTGAAATTACGGGCGTTTCGGCCGTCCCGGGCTGGTACTCTCCTTGCGCTCACTGTTCACGATGACCGGCTCGCCTGCCGGACAGGCCACACGACAGTGGCCGGAGGGTTCGTTATGAAGTTCAGATTCAAACTGATTTGGGTACTCGCCGCGCTGCTGCTGATGTCGCAGGGTGCGTTCGCACAGGATCGGCGGGATGTGAAGATCGCGGATGAGGTCGGACGCGTGCTCAATCGCTATCCCAGACTCACGATTTTCGACGACATCAACGCCAGCGTGGAGAACGGCGCCGTCGCCATCACCGGCAAGGTGACGATGCCGTACAAGAGGGACGACCTGGAGAAGAGGATCACCGCCATCGACGGGGTCCGCAGCGTGCGGAACGACATCAGCGTCCTGCGCGTCTCCCAGTTCGACGACGAGCTGCGTTATCGGGTGGCGCGCGCGATCTACGGGAACTCGTCGTTCTGGAACTACGCCGCAATGGCGAATCCCCCCATCCACATCATCGTGGATGGAGGCCGGGTGACGCTGGCGGGTGTGGTGAACAGCAACGTCGAGCGGGTGCTCGCGCGATCGCTCGCGACGGGCCTCGGTGAATTCTCGGTCACGAACGAACTGAAGATCGACGCCGAGACGAGAACCGAGTGATGACGGGCGGGGTCCAATCCCGGTGAGTCCCTGTGCGGGGATTCGCCGGGGTTGGATCACGCCGCGGGTTCGTTCCGAAGCGTGTCGAGTACGTGCGCCGCTTCGTCGGACAACTGCCGCCAGGCCGCGTCGGCGGCCTCGTACCGCCCTTCGACCGCCAGCCGCTCCAGCACGTGCGCCGCATCGAACAGCCCCACCGCCGATACGTTCGCGGCCGCGTTCTTCAGGAGATGGGCCTCCTGGGCGATACGGTGGCCGTCACGCTCGGCCACGGCTCCCTGGATCGCGCTGAGCCGGCCGGGACAGTCGCCCAGAAACACGCGGATCACCTCTGAGAGGCGACCCTCGTCGCCGCCCACGGCCTCCAGGGCCGCGGCGCGCGCGAACGGCGACGGAAGAAGGGCCTTCGGATTCTCGTCTTCGACGACGGCATACAGGATCTGGGGGTCGAGCGGCTTGCTCACGTAACCGTCCATGCCGGCGCGGAGGCAGCGGTCGCAGTCCCCTTTCATCGCGTGGGCGGTCATGGCCACAATCCGCATGTGTCCGCCCGACCGGCGCTCTCGTGCCCTGATTGCGGCCGTCGCGGCGAAGCCATCCATGCCCGGCATCTGCACGTCCATCAGCACCAGGTCGAACTCGTCGCGCGCGATCGCGTCAATCGCTTCTCTGCCGTTTGCCACCACGGTCACGCGGTGGCCGCGCCTGGTCAGGAGGCCCGAGGCCACGCGCTGATTCACGATGTTGTCTTCGGCGACGAGCACGTGCATCGGGCGGGCGGCGTGAGTCCCGGGGCGGAGCCGAGGCGACGTCGGTGTGTCGCGTCGATACGGTGCGCGGCCCACGGTCCGGCCGATGGCTTCCAGCAGATCCGACTGCCTGACTGGCTTCGTCAGATGCGCGGCGACGCCGAGCTCGATGCAGCGGGAGGCCTGCCGGTCGAGACCAGAGGCACTCAACATCATGATGGTGGCGCCAGCCAACCCTCCGCGTCGGGCGATCTCCTCGGCCACCCCGAACCCGTCGAGATCCGGCATGTCGCAGTCCAGGATCACGAGCGGAAAGGGGCGCCCTCCCTGCGCCGCCGCGCCGAGGGCCTCGAGCGCTGCCACGCCGCTGCTCACGACCGAGGGGCACATGTCCCACGCCGCCAGCTGCGTCTCGAGCATGCGGCGGTTCTCCGCGTTGTCGTCGACGACGAGCACGGGGACCTGCGCGAGATGCGCGGTGCCCGGTGTGGCCTCAGCAAGGTTCGCAACGTCCATGGTGGCGGTGAAGTAGAACTGGCTCCCGCTGCCTGGCGTGCTGTCAAGCCAGATCCGGCCCCCCATGAGCCGCACAAGCGTGGACGAGATCGTCAGGCCCAGTCCCGTTCCGCCGAACTTGCGCGTGGTCGATCCGTCGGCCTGGCTGAAGGCGTCGAAGATGGTTGCGTGCTTCTCGGGAGGAATGCCGATGCCTGTGTCGCTGACGCAGAACCGAAGCTTCGTGCAGTCGGCATGTCCGGCCTCCTGCCGCACCGAGACGAGTACATGCCCCGTGTCGGTGAACTTGATGGCATTGCCCACCAGGTTGGTGAGGACCTGCTTGAGGCGTACCGGGTCGCCAATGACTCCGGCGGGGACCGCCGGGTCGATGTCGATGACGAGCTCGAGGCGTTTCTGCTCCGCTCGCATGGCCAGCGGCTTCATCGCGTCCCCGAGTACCTGTCGCAGGCTGAACGGAATCGACTCGAGCTCGAGTTTGCGGGACTCGATCTTCGAGAAGTCCAGGATGTCGTTGAGCACTCTGAGAAGAGACTCGGCCGACTCCTGCACGGTGGTGAGGCACTCCGCCTGGTAGGGGGTGAGCTCCGTGCCCAGCGCCAGCGCCGTCATGCCGATGACACCGTTCATGGGCGTCCGGATTTCGTGGCTCATATTCGCGAGGAATTCCGATTTCGCGCTGTTGGCGGCCTCCGCGGCGTCCTTCAGCGATGCCTCGATTTCGAGCTGACGGCGGATGACTTGTGTCTGCTGCCGCACCCGACGACGCAGGATGAGAACCCAGGCGAGCGCGGCCAGCGCAACGACGAGCATCGCCGCGAGCAGCCACAGCACGCGCCGGAGCGACCAGGCGGATGGACTCTGGAGCACGACGACGTCGGCTGGCGTCCGCAGCAGCAACCGCAGGTTGGTGACCGTGACGCGGCCGTCCTGAACCGGCCCGTCGGCCTGCACGACCGCAATCCCGGTCACCTGCACCAGGCTTCCGGTCCGGATCGCCTCGAGCCCGTTCGACCCTGATGGATCCGGCAGCACGGCGTCGACGATGTGCTGTCCCGCCTGGAGTGTCAGGACCGATTCCGTCGCGTTCGAGACGCGGTCGATCACACGGCCCTCCAGCTCCACGAGCTGCGCGTGATAGTTGCCCGTCCAGGCTTCCTCGGTCGTGATGAAGGTGCCAGGCGGAGGCGGCCCGCTCTCCCGGCGAAGAATGGTCACGGCTTCGAGCATCGCGAAGTCGGCGCCGCCGGGGAATCCGACGACGTCGAGCCGGTCGCCGACGTTCACGTCCGCGGCCGCGGCCATATGGAGGGCGAGCCCGCCGGTCGCGTCCGCGATGTAAATGGCGCCGTTCGGGCTCCGCAGAGTCGCGACGCCGGTCACACGGACCCGGTGGCCAACCGGCTGGCCAGGACTGAACTGAAAGAGCGCAGCGATCGGACGGATGGGCAGTGCGAGCGGGCTCTCCGGCGCCCGCTCGAGCACGGAGACGTGGCCCGGCCCTGGCACGAAAATCTGGATCCCCAGCAGCTGCCGTCTTTCGTTGAAGATGGAACCGCACGCGCCGCGCACGCGCACCTTCGTGTCGACAAGATCCGCAGGCAGGCTTGCGCCCTGGTCGGCGAGGACCGCGCGGAAGCTGTAGGTGCCCGCCACAATCAAGAGAAGCGCGTTCGCACCGTCGCGGCGGACGCTCTGGACGATGCCTTCGGCCTCGACCCACTGGCTGTCGTACCGGCCGGAAAAGAGATCGGCCAGCGGCGCGCGAATGGGATCCGGCATCCGCCCGGCGCCGACCACGTGCGCCCGCGCCTTGCCGATGACGGGGGCGAAGTCGCCTGCCGCGCTCTCGCCGGTGACATCCACGACCTGACCGGCTTCGACGGGGGCCCCGGTGTTCACCATGAAGATGCCGGCGGTGGCGTCCTGGATGAAGACGAAATTCCTGGGCTTCATCCAGTAGGTCACGACGGCGCGCAGCCGGACCGGGTGCCCGTTCCGCGCCTCGATCGGTGGCAGGCGGCGGACGGCGTCCACCGTGTCGAGGACCGAGTTCACCTTCGTCGTCGAGGCGAGCTCCGCGGGGGCCACCCGGACGGCCGCCCGCAGCACCGCATCCGAGATGGCGACGTCGGCGTCGCGCCCGGTGACGAACCCGACGACGTCGACCTGCCCGGCGGGCAGATCGGACGTCCTGTCCTCGATGGCCACAGCGATGTGGCCGGTATCGTCGTCGAACGAGGCCGTGCCGTCGGGCAGATGGGTGACCGCTCCACGCACGTGAACCCGCCGCGCGAAGGCCGGTTGAACGGAGGCTTGCAGAAGTGCGCGCACCGATTGCACGGGGATCGAGAAGGGATCGGCCGTGGCCGGCGCGAGAACGTCGACGAAGGAGATCCCGGGGACGAGGACCTGCAGCCGCACCGCCTGCCCGCGCATGGAGAAGACCGTCTGCGCGATTCCGCGCACCCGGACGCGCGAATCGACGAACGCGTCACCGACGTTCGGTCCCGATCCGAAGACACGGGCCTGGAAGACGCCGTCGGCCGCCGCCACCTTCAGCGTGAACCGGCCGTCATTCTCGACCCGCGCGGAGTGCACCACGCCCTCCGCCTCGACCCACTGATTGGAGAAGTTCCCGGACCTCAGGTCGGCGGCGGACACGTGCCGCGCCTCCGGCATCCGCCCGCTCTTCAAATCCCGCACGCGCGTCGCGACCACGACGATCGACGCGTCACGAACACTGCTGGAGCCTTCGACCTCGACGGCGTGCCCGAGCGGGATCTCGTTCTGGATCTTGGACGTATCGACCAGGAGCGCCGCCGTGCCGTCCTGGATGACGAGGGACTTCTCCTCCGCGTGCTGGTAGGTGGCCGTGCCCTGCAGGCGAACCGCATACCCCCGGCCGCCCTGTGCGGGCCGCAGTTGTCGGACCTGATCGATGGTCGTGAGTACCGAGGAGGAGCGGGGCGACCGATCGCACCTGGCGGCGAGGACCGCGGCGAAGAGCGACAGTACGCACAGGCCAGCCCCGGCGCTCGGCCAGCCGGTGGCGCGCGAAACGAAAGCCCTCTGACTGGCCGCTGCCATGATTGGCGAAACCTCTCCTCCCTGTCCCGCAGGCTCTTTTCGATCGGGAAACAGGCTGAATAGCAAACGGCCCGCCAGCGCCAGGGTGGAAGAGTCTGTGCGGAATACGAGTCGGTGCGCGTGGCCGACTTCGCTCACGTGTGCGCCCCGTGTCGCGCGTGGGCGGTCTCCGCGCACCGCGGCACGGAACCGCACACGGACGCGTCACGCCAGGATGGCGCGCACAGGGAGCCAGGAAGGACTGACGCGGCATCACGGCCGCCAGGGAACTGCAGGCTCACGAACCGGTCGTCGGCGCCGCCTCTCGGGCTCCCTTGCGGATCGTGAACCAGATCAGCAGCGCGAGCGCCGCGAGCGCCGCGATGAACGCCCCGCCGAAGAGCCAGAGGGTCCGGTGGAGGATGGATTGGCTGTCCATTTCGACCCGGATGTCCAACGGCACGCCATCGAGGCGATCCGCGAGGTGCTGCTCCCATGACAGGATGTTCCCCCGCGCCGCGCTCCGGGGCTGCCCGGTCTCCAGATCCCGCGAGTTGTGCCAGAGGATGCGGCTTGGCAGGTGCAGTCTGAATGCCACCAGCTCGGAACCGCTCCAGCCCACGTTGCGGAGGGTGCCGGGGCGCAGCGCGGATGCGCCTACCTTCTGCTCGAAGACGTGATGGCCGTTCTGCGGGGAGAGCGCGTACCGTGACCACGAGAAGGGCGCGGCCTCACTCAGCGTGCGAATGTCCTTGACGTCCACGCGGACCTGGACGAAACGCCGTCCGCTGCGGCGCCACGGTGGACTGATGCGCGTGATGTCGGTGACGGGAGACTCGTAGGCGGCGCGGATCTCCCTGGCGTCGAGCCGGGTGGCGGCGGGGTCGAGATCGAGTCCGCGCAGTGCCACGAGCGCTGGAATCGACGCGTTCACGACGACCGTCGCCGATCCGTCGAGGGCCAGATAGAGGTCTTCTTCGTACTCAAACGGTCGCCCGAAAAATCCTCCCTTGCAGGCGCCGGACACGGCGAGCGCAATCGTCAGGACGGCGAGCACGACGGCCCGCGCAGAAAGCGACATTCCTCGAATGATATACTGAATGTCCGCGCCCCTCCCGCCGCTGAGCGACACGCTCCTGCCCGGGACGAACGACGTCCGCAATGTCCCAGCGCCTCTTTCTGATCGACGGCAGCTCGCAGATGTACCGTGCGTATCACGCGATGCGGGGCGGCGGGTTGTCGGGGCCGGGAGGCCGGTCCACGCACGCGGTCTATATCTTCGTGACCATGCTGCGCAAGCTCCTCCAGGATCACAATCCGCAGTTCATCGCGGCGTCCTTCGATCTTGCCGGCCCGACGTTTCGATCGGAAATGGCCACCGACTACAAGGCGAACCGCGCCCCCATGCCGTCCGACCTCGCGGAGCAGATTCCGTGGGTCCACGAGGCGTGCGAAGCGCTGGGCGTCCCCATCCTCACCTACGAGCGGTTCGAGGCGGACGACGTGATCGGGACGCTCGCGTCGCAGGCGGTCGCGGCGGGATTCGAGGTCGCGATCGTGACGGGCGACAAGGACTTCTTCCAGCTGGTTCACGATGGGCTGAAGGTCTACAACCCGCGGGACGACGGCACGTGGTACGACGCCGACGGCGTAAAGGAGAAGTTCGGCGTCGCGCCGCACCAGGTCGTCGACGTGCTCGCGCTGATGGGCGACTCGATCGACAACATCAAAGGAGTTCCCGGCATCGGGGAAAAGGGCGCACGGGACCTGATCGCCACGTACGGCAGCCTCGACGCGCTGCTCGCGCATGCCGGCGAGGTCACGAACAAGCGTTACCGTGAGGGGCTGCTCGGGCATGCAGACGATGCGCTCCAGAGCCGGGAGCTCGCACGAATCCGCACGAATGTGCCTGTCGAATTCAATCCGGACAGCCTGCGCCATCGAGGCGCGTCGCGCGAGCGGTGCTTCGAACTGTTCACCCGCCTGGGGTTCCGGACGCTCGTCACGGACTATGCGCCGGACGCACAGACAATCGGCAAGGACTACGGCGTCGTCCGCGACGCGCCCGGGCTGCGCCAGCTCGCGGCGGATCTGAAAGCAGCCGGGCGGTTCGGCTTTCGCGTCCTTCCGGACGCACCGGCGGCGATGCGGTCCGGCATCGCCGGGCTCGCCTTTTCCCTGCGCGCCAGACATGCGCGGTATGTCCCGCTGACCGTGCGCCGCGGGGAGGAGGATCTCTTCGGTCCGGAGACCGCCGCGCCATCTGACCACGTGCTCGACCTCTTCGATGCGCTCGCACAGCTGAAGCCAGTGTTCGAGGACGTCTCGATCGCGAAAGTCGGCCACGACCTCAAGTTCGATTCGATCGTCCTGGAACGCCACGGCGTCGCGCTCCGGGGGATCGAGACCGACACCATGCTGGCGAGCTACCTCCTGGATGCGACGCGGTCGGCGCACCCGCTCGAGGAGCTTTCGCTCGAACACGCCGGATATAAGGCGTTGAGGGAGGAAGACCTGTGCGGGCGCGGCGCGAAGACGATCCCGTTTTCGCAGGTGCCCGCCGAGCGCGCGCTGGACTATGCGGGTGAGCGCGCGGACCTGGCGCTCCAGCTGTCCGATACGCTGCGCGTCCTGCTGCGCACGGAGGACCTCGACAAGGTGTACGAGGACCTCGAGCGCCCCCTGATCCCTGTCCTCGTCGCGATCGAGCGCGCCGGGGTGCGGATCGACGGTCCCGCGCTCGCGGCGCAGTCACAGCATGTCGACCGCGAGCTCGCGACGCGCAGCGCGCAGATTTTCGGCCTCGCGGGGGAAGAGTTCAACATCAACTCCCCGAAGCAGCTCTCCGAGATTCTGTTCGACAAGCTCCAGCTGCCGGCGTCCAAGCGCAACGCGAAGACGAAGACCGCCTCGACGGCGTTCGAGGTGCTCGAGGAGCTCGCGGTGGCCCACGAGCTGCCGCGCCTGATCCTCGAATGGCGCGCCCTGCAGAAGCTGAAGGGAACCTACATCGACGCCCTTCCGCAGCTGCTCAACCCCGAGACCGGACGCGTCCACACGTGCTTCAACCAGGCGGTCGCGGCCACCGGGCGTTTGAGCAGCAGCGATCCCAACCTCCAGAACATCCCGATTCGCACGGAGCTCGGTCGCGAGATCCGTCGCGCCTTCACGGCGGACATCGGGCACGTCCTCATCTCGGCGGATTATTCGCAGATTGAGTTGCGCGTGCTCGCGCACCTGTCGGGCGACGAGGCGCTCATCCAGGCGTTCCGGGATGGTGAAGACATTCACGATCGCACCGCGCTCAAGGTGTTCGGGGCGAACAGCGGCCTGAGCGAGCACGAACTGCGGCGGCGCGCCAAGATCATCAACTACGCGCTGCTTTACGGGAAGACCGCTTTCACCCTCGCCAAGGACATCGGCGTGACCCAGCAGGCGGCCCAGGACTTCATCAACGCCTACTTCGCCGGGTTTCCAGGTGTGCGCGTCTTCATCGACGAGCTGCTCCTCACGGCGCGCGACACGGGGGTGGTGAAGACGATGTTCGGGCGCAGGCGGCTCGTGCCGGAGCTCACCAGCCGCAACGGGCAGATTCGAGCGGCGGCCGAGCGCGCCGCCGTGAACATGCCCATTCAGGGCAGCGCTGCCGACATCCTCAAGCGCGCCATGATCGACGTGCACCGTGCCCTGCCGGCGATTGCCGGGGGACGCACGCGGATGATCCTGACTGTGCACGATGAACTGTTGTTCGAGGCGCCACGGGATGCGGCAGCCGCAAGCGCGGAGGCGCTGCGCGCGCTCATGGAGCGCGCGGTTCCCCTCCGCGTGCCGCTCACGGTCGACGTGGGAATCGGGGAGACCTGGAAGGACGCGAAGAGCTGACCCGCGCCGAGGGCGTCACCCGGGTCAGCGTGCCCAGCGAGCCTTGAACGCCTCCCACTCCCCGACCATCCCCGCAAGCGCTTGCGAGTGATCCCGCCCAGGCACACGGGCGGCCCGGTCCGGCAGGATGCCCTGCACCATCAACCGGTCGAGATCGGCTCTCACGGCCGTGCCGCGATCCCGGGCGAGCGCCGCGCGCACCCATCCCGCGGTGGCTTCGTTCAGAGCCGTGTCGAGATCACCGGCACCCCGGGTCGCCGCCGCCAGCCAGTACCCGGCGGGAGCGGATCCCGCATCTTTCGCGACCTCTGACGCCATCCGCGCCGCGATGCGATCGTACAGCCCGCGGCGGTCGGCGACTGGACGTGCCAGGGCCTGACGATCGAGCGCCGTCGCCCACCAGTCGAGCACCCGCTCGTGCGCCGCCGCGCCGAGCGACGTGGAAGGATCGAGTACCGATTCGAACAACGCCGCCGCCGCGCCGAAGCGGTCGTCGAGGTAGAGCGCCTCGGCCATCCCCACCGTCAGCTCGATCCGCTCACGAGCGTCGAGCGGCCGCGCATCGACGGCGCGCAGGGCCCCGATGGCGTCCGAGAGATCCTCAGGAGCCGCCGTCTGACGATAACGCTCCAGTTGAATCCGTCCGAGCACCACGCGCGCGGCGTCGGCGGTCGCCGCGACACGGACCGCGTCCCGCGCGGCGCGCGCGGCGGCATCGTATTGACCCTGGTTGTACAGCCGGCGGGCATCCGACAGGGCGTCAGCGGCGCGCAGGGGAGCCGCACCGAGCAGGAGGGCGGACGCGAGCAGGATGATGCGTCGCATCCGGCGATGGTAGCATACGTGCCGAGGAGCCCTAAACACCTGAGAATCAGGGAGTTAATGCCGACACACGAGGCAATGATGCTATAATTCGACACGATGGCGGAGCCGACCATCGTCGCTCGGTCGCAACATACACTTTCCCGCCGCGACGTCGACCCCGACGCGCTCAAAGTTCTGTATCGACTGCACGAGCACCATTACGTCGCCTACCTGGTCGGCGGAAGCGTCCGCGATCTGCTGTTGAACCGGAGGCCCAAGGACTTCGACATCGGGACCTCCGCCCACCCGCACCAGGTCAAGAAGCTGTTTCGCAACTGCTGGATCATCGGACGGCGCTTCCGGCTGGCGCACGTGAAGTACGGAAACAAGACCATCGAGGTCGCCACCTTCCGCCAGCACGTGTCCGCGTCCGAGTTCGCGCCGGAAGCGGACGCCGGGATGAGCGGCGGCGACACGATGCAGATCGACACGGCGTCCGAAGGCGGGCGCCCGTTGCGGCGCCGAGCCGAGGATCACCTGATCGAGCGGGACAACACGTACGGCACCCCCGAGGAGGACGCGTTCCGCCGCGACTTCACCGTCAACGCGCTTTTTTACGACATCGGCACGTTCTCGATCATCGATTACGTGGGCGGACTCCAGGACCTCAGCGCGCGGTTGATCCGCTGTATCGGCGATCCTGACGTCCGGTTTCTCGAGGATCCCGTCCGCATGTTGCGGGCGGTCGTCCTCGCCGCGCGGCTCCAGTTCACGATCGACGAGCCGGTCCTCGATGCGATCTCGACGCACGCTCACGAGATCGCCCGAAGCTCGCCCGCGAGGCTCGTCGAGGAGTTCTACAAGATTCTGAGATCGGGCCACGCCGAGGAGGCGTTCCGCCAGCTGCGGGCGACAGGGCTGCTGAAGGAAATCACGCCGGAGCTTGCGGCGGCCGGGGATCCGCTCTGGCAGTCGGTCGCCGCCCTCGACCGCTATCGGGCAGGATTCGAAGGGGCGCCGGAGTCGATGACGAACGCGATCCTCGCCGGGACGCTCCTCCACCCGCTGGGTCTCGTCACGCGGAGGCGGTTTTCCGCCGATGCGCTCGAGCGGCGCGTCGAGCTCGGTATGCTGCCCATCGCACGGCGCGACATCGAGCGGCTCCAGCAGATCATCGCACTGCAGCCGCGTCTCCTCGACCTGCAGGCCCCGCAGCGAGCCCACCGGGGTCTCCTCCACCGCGCGATTCTGGACGAAGCGATCACGTGGCTGGAGATCCACGGGGGCCGGCCGGACGCCGTCGCATACTGGCGCGCGCTCCGGGCCGAACCCATCGTGACCGCAGAGGGAAGCCAGGCGACTCTGCCGGCCCCGTATCCCCGCGCCCGTCGTCGCCGACGCCGACGCCGGGGGCCCGCGAGAGCGACCGGCGGATCCTGAGCCCTCGACGGTGCTTCCGCCGGAAGGCGGACGCCACGCTGCCCCGAGCCCCGAATCCCGATTTTCAGGGCTTCGCCACGAACTTGTAGCCCACGCCGCGGACGGTCAACAGGTGCTTCGGACGCCCGGGCTCTGTCTCGATTGACCGTCGGAGCCGGACGATGAAGTGATCAATCGCGCGGGTGTCGGTGTCCTCGTGCAGCCCCCAGACGTCCTCGAGCATCGCCTTGCGTGAGACGGCCTTGCCTTCGTGCGACACGAGGTAACGCAGCAGGTTCGCTTCCATGAGGGTCAGCGGCAGCGTGCGGTCGCCGACGCGAAGCTCCAGCGCGTCGAAGTCGATCGTCATGCCTCCGAACGTGTACTCATCCGGCGCGCGCCGCTGCCAGTTCGAACGACGCAGCAACCCGCCAATCCGCGCGAGCAGAATCGCCAGCTCCGTCGGCTTCGGCAGGTAGTCGTCCGCGCCCGCCGAGAATCCTTTCAGCACGTCTTCGGGCCGGCCCCGCGCCGTCAGCATGAGAACCGGGACGAACTGGCGCGCCGCGCGCAGCTCGGACACGACGGTGAAGCCATCCTTTCCGGGCAGCATCACGTCGAGCACGACCAGATCGAACGGCGCACGTCCCGTCACGAGGAGCCGCTCGAGGGCCGCTTCGCCGGTGTCGACCACGTCGGCTCGGAAGCCCTCGGCCTCGAGGTTGAACCGGAGCCCTTCCGCCAGGTGAAGCTCGTCCTCGACGATCAGTACGCGCGGGATCTCAGACACCGGGGGCCTTGGGGAGGAGCAACGTGAACGTGCTGCCGTGGCCGGAGCCGTGACTTTCGGCGAAGGCCCGTCCCCGGTGCTTCTTCGCGACCGATCGGACGATGAACAGACCCAGGCCGCTGCCCTTCGCTCGAACCGCCAGCGCGGGGGCTCTGTAGAACCGGCGGAAAATGCGCTTCAGCTCCTGGGGCGAAATGCCAATCCCGCGATCGGTCACGCGCACGGCGACCCGCCCCTTGTCCATCTCCTGGAGGAGGACGTGGATGCTGAGGCCCGCCGGTGAATATTTGACCGCGTTGTCGAGAAGGTTCCAGACAGCGGCCTTGAGCTCGTCGGGGTCGCCGAGGACGACGGCCGCTCCCTGCGGTATGCGCTCCTCGTACGTGAGGGCGTCCTGCTCGAGGTGGAAGCGCGTGCGCGCCAGGGCGATGCATTCGCGCGTGAGCTCCGCGACGTCCACGCGCGTCCGTGCGCCTCGCCGGAACCGCGGTCCGGCACTGCCGGCCCGCAGGACCTGGTCGATCGTGTGCAGCAGGCGGTCGCTGTCGTCGAGCATGATCCGGTAGAACTCGCCCCGCTTGTCGGCGTCGAGCTCGCGCGTCTGGAGCGTCTGCAGGTAGAGGCGGATGGACGCGACAGGAGTCTTCAGCTCGTGCGTGACGGCGTTGATGAACGAGTCGTGCTGTTCGTTGCGCCGAATCTCGCGCACCAGGAAAATCGTGTTCAGCACCATCCCCGCGATCACCAGCAGGAAGAAGACGACGCCGAGGATGGCCAGCACGCCCATGCGCCAGTTGAGGAGCACCCAACTGACGTTGAGGGCGATCGCGATGGCCACGAGGCAGATGCCGAAGACGGTGAAGAAGATCACCGAGCGCCGGCGACCTGTGATCATGGGAGAAGAATACAGGCAGAGCTCCAAAAGCAGAACGCCGAACCCCCGGAGGGGGTTCGGCGCTCGTGTCTTCCGGATTCCAGGGCGTTGACCGCCCGCTCGCTACGCGGCTTCTTCCGCCGGGAGGCCGCGATTGATTTTCGCCACCTTGAGGTCGCGCACGACCCCAATCGCATTGAA
>JANMCN010000066.1:0-3620 GCA_031361295.1 Acidobacteriota bacterium
GATCGCACGGTCGTGCACGAGGAAGAGATCGGCGATGCCGTCCAGACGGGACCTGGCCTCCCCGTTCCCGGTGGCGATCGGTTCGTCCGAGCGATTGCCGCTGGTCATCACCAGCGTCCGTCCGTCCATCGCCGCCATCAGTACGTGGTGCAGCGGCGTATACGGCAGCATCACCCCAAGCCACGACGTGGACGGCGCGGCCAGAGCGACCACCCGCCCGAGCGATCCCGTTCGGCGCCGCACAAGCACGACGGGCCGCGCCGGTGACAGCAGAAGGGTCCGTTCGGCCGCTCCTATCTCGCACAGCGCCGAGGCTTCGGCAAGGTCCCGAACCATCACGGCGAACGGCTTGTCGTCCCGATGCTTTCTCCGGCGCAGCTCCGCGACGGCGCTCACGTTGGCCGCTTCGCATGCGAGGTGAAAGCCGCCAAGCCCCTTGATCGCGACGATGCCTCCGCGCGCGAGCGCGCCGACGACCTGCGCGATCGGATCACCCGGCAACGGCGAGGCGCCGTCGCGGTCCCAGACCGCGAGCCGCGGGCCGCAGGCGGGACAGGCGATCGGCTCCGCGTGGAACCGGCGGTCCGCTGGATCCTCGTACTCGCCGCGGCAGGATGTACACATCTCGAACGACGCCATTGTCGTCCGCTCCCGATCGTAGGGGCTGCCCGTGATGATGGTCAGCCGGGGCCCGCACGCCGTGCAGTTGATGAACGGATAGCGGTAGCGGCGGTCCGCCGGATCGAAGAGCTCACGCAGGCACGCATCGCACGTGCCGACGTCCGGGGAAACGAATATGGCCGAAGAGACGTCGATCCGGCTTGGCGCGATTCGAAAGGCCCCTTCCCCCAGCACCGGCACGTCCCGGGTCTCGATGGCCTGAATCCGTGCGAGCGCCGGGCACGATACGAGCAGTTCCCGGCCGAACGCCGCGAGCGCCCCGGCCTCTCCCTCGACCTCGATCTCGACCGCCCCGGCATGGTTCGCCACGAATCCCGCGAGCCCGAGCCGCGAGGCCAGGGCGTGGACGAACGGGCGGAATCCGACGCCCTGGACGATGCCCTGCACGCGAATGGCGTGGCGCTGCAAGGCGTCGATCATAGCGTGCTGTTTCGTTTGCGCTACCATGCTTCTGCTCATGCACCGGATTGCGCATCCTGCGGCCATGACCCTCCTCGCCGCCCTCGCTCTGTCCGCGTGCGGAGGACGTTCCACGGCTCGGGGCGAGCCGACGACACTCGTGGTGGCGATCACCGGGGACCCCGGAGCCCTCAACCCGGCGGTGACCACGTCTGGAGGCACTCATCCGGTCACCGATCAAATCTTCAACGGCCTGGTGGGGCTCGACGAGAAGCTGAACCCCGTTCCCGAACTGGCGGAACGATGGGCGATCGAAGAGGACGGCCGCGTCTACCGCTTCACGCTGCGCCGAGGGGTCGTCTGGCACGACGGCCAGCCCTTCACGTCGGCCGACGTGAAGTTCACCTTCGAACAGGCGCTGCTCAAATACCACTCCCGCACGAGGGCCGCGCTGCAGGATCTCGTCGAGCGCATCGAGACGCCCGACGCTGACACGGTGGTCTTCAGGCTGAGGCGCCCCTACGGCCCCCTGCTCCAGCGTCTCGACGTCGTCGAAGCGTCCATCATTCCCGAGCACGTCTTCAGGAATGCCGACCTCCTGACCGGTGAGCCGACTCGCCATCCCATCGGGACCGGCCCCTTCCGGTTCGTCAGCTACACGCCGGGCAACCGCCTGGTGCTCGAGCGAAACCCGTCGTATTTCCGCCACGGTCTGCCCGGTGTCGATCGACTCGTGTTCCGTATCCTGCCCAATCCGACCACCGCGGCCGCGGCGCTCGAAAAGGGAGAGGTCGATTACATCGGCGGCGTGAGCGGGCCGGAGTCCGAGAGGCTCCGCCGCACCCCCGGGATTGCGGTCGTCCACGGCACGGGCGGTTCGGGAGGTTCGTTCTGTCAGGATGTGCTGATTCCCAACCTGACGCGCGCGCCGTTCTCAGACGTGCGCGTGCGCCGCGCTGTCGCAATGGCCATCGACCGCCAGTTCATTGTCGACCGCGTCTACTTCGGGCAGGGGCGCCCGGCGACGGGACCGATCAGCCATCTGTTGACGTGGGCCTACACGCCAGACGTCAGGCAGTATCCCCACGACGTGACTGCGGCGGGACGCCTGCTCGACGAGGCGGGCCAGAAGGCGGGCCCCGACGGTCTTCGCTTCAGGATCACCTTCACGCACGCCGCCGGTGCGCAGCGCCTCGGCCTCGCTCTCCGCGAGCAGCTCAAGGCGGCCGGTATCGCGCTCGAGCTGCAGACGCTCGATTTCAATGCGGCGGTCGATCAGGTGTTCGTCAAGAAGACCTTCGACCTCGGCATGGCGTCCTTCTGCAACGGCGCCGACCCCGACATCGGCGTACGGCGCGTGTACGTCTCGACCAACATCGGGCCGTTCCCGTTTTCGAACGGGGCGGGTTATCGAAATCCGCGCGTGGACTCGCTGTTCGACGAAGCCTCCCGGCAGACCGACCGCGGCGCGCGCGCGTCGCGGTATGCCGAGATTCAGCGGATTCTGGCGGACGACGTCCCGTACTTCTGGCTGCTCGACTCGGAAGGCCTGCGCGCCTACCGGACCACGTTCACCGGCTTTCGGCTCTGGACGGGTGCCTTCGTCGAAGCGGTGCATCAGACGTCTGGACACCCATGAGGCCGAGGCCGCCGGCCCGCTGGCTCGCGCGGCGCTCCGCTCTGGCGATGTCGGTCGTGCTCGCAGTCGCCACCCTCACGTTCGCGCTCATCCATCTCGCGCCCGGGGACCCTGTTTTCCTGCTCGCCGGCGAGGGCGGCAGCCCTTCGTACTACGCTGACATGCGGGCGAAGTACGGACTCGATCGGCCCCTCCTGACGCAGTTCGGCCGCTACGTCCAGGCCGTCGGCACCGGGGACTTCGGGTATTCGTTCATGTACCAGGCGCCGGTCACGCGGGTGATCCGCGAGCATGCGCCGGCGTCGCTGCTGCTGGGCGGGACTGCGCTGGCCATCGCAACGGCGGGCGGCTTCGGGCTCGGATTGCTCTGTGCCGTGCGTCCAGGTGGAGGGGTGGACGCGGCCATCCGGGCGCTCGCGTCGGTGGCCTATTCCGCACCGGTCTTCTCGACCGGACAGATTCTGATCCTGATCTGGGGCGTCAAGCTCGGCGTCCTCCCGGTCGCGGGGATCACCACGGCCCGTGAGGATCTGGCGGGCCTCGCACAGGTCGCCGACGTTGCCAGGCATCTGATCCTGCCCGCGATCGCCCTGTCCTTGCCTTTCATGGCCGTCGTCATCCGCGTCACTCGTGCGGGGATTCTCGATGCCCTGACAGAGCCCTTCGTCCTGGCGGCCCGCGCCCGGGGCCTCGGCGCCTGGCGAGTCGTCGTCCGACACGCGGCCGCGGGCACGCTGGTGACCATCGTCGCGCTGGTGGGCGAGCATGCGGGCCAGATCGCAGGCGGGGCGGCGCTGACCGAGGCGCTGTTCGGCTGGCCCGGTGTCGGCTGGCTGGTGCTGCACGCGTCGCTGCACCGCGACTATCCGCTGGTGATTGCCGCATTCATCGTCATCTCGGC
>JANMCN010000088.1:0-46546 GCA_031361295.1 Acidobacteriota bacterium
GAATTCACCCGGCTGGATCAGATCGTGCGGGCGACGCGCCAGGGCTCGCAGGCAGTCGGGGGGATTCCGAGCCCCGGCGTCGATCGTCCACGCTGACGGCGTCGTCTTTGACGGCGCGGGCTTCGCACCTTGCGGCTGGCCGCACGCCTTCCGTCCTTGCCGCTCATTCGTCCGGGCGTCACTCCAGCCGTGGCAGGCTTCCCGATCGAGCCATTGCCAACGGACGATGTCGCCGTCGATGCCATCGACCTCGAGACGTCGCATGGCGCCGTGACCCCGTTTTGATTGTGTGACGCGCGACGAGGGCGCGTGTGTGCGGGCAAGACCTCGGCTGGACGGATCCTCCGTCCGATTGACAGCTCCGGGAGCCGACAGGTACGATCGTGGTTTTCCGTGCCGTGTTTCGGAGGTGTCTGCATGTCGCGTCGCGCGTCCCGTCTGTTCCTGCGTCCCCTGGCCCTCCTGGCCTGTACCTCGCTCCTGATCGTTGTGGCTGCCGGACGTGTCACCGCGCAGAGCCCGACTGCGTCGATTGAAGGCACGGTCGCGGACTCGTCGGGCGCACCGGTGCCAGGCGTCACGGTGACGCTGACCCATCAGGCGACCGGCGTCAGCCGAGAGGTCGTGACCGATGGCCAGGGGCTCTTCCACGCCCCGCTGTTGCCCGTCGGCGCGTATGAGCTGAAGGCCGACCTCTCCGGCTTCCAGCCGTTCCACCAGCGCGACGTCACGCTCACAGTCGGGCAGACGCTGACCCTGACGATTCCCCTCGCGCCCGCGGCGCTCGCCGAAACCGTGAACGTGTCCGGGCAGACGCCGCTCGTGGAGACCACCCGCAGCCAGGTCAGCTCCACCGTGGGTGAGGCGGCGGTCGCGAATCTACCGGTCAACGGACGAAACTTCATCGACTTCGCCCTGCTGACCCCGGGGGTCACCCGGGACGTGCGCACCGGGGACATCAGCTTCGCCGGCCAGCGCGGCACCCTCAACAGCCTCGTCGTCGACGGCGCCGACAACAACAATACGTTCTTCGGCCAGACGCTCGGGCGCACCGGCTCGGGCCGCGCCCCTTATCAGTTCAGCCAGGATGCGGTGCAGGAATTTCAGGTCAATTCCAACGCCTACTCCGCGGAGTACGGCCGGGCGGGCGGCGCCGTCATCAACGTCGTGACCAAGTCGGGCACCAACGTCGTGCACGGGGCGGTCTTCGAGTTCTACCGCGACAAGGCCCTGAACGCCGTTGACGCGATCAACGTGCTCAACCACCGGGCCAAGTCGGCGTACCATTACAACCAGTTCGGCGGAAGCCTCGGCGGGCCGATTGTGCGCGGCCGCCATTTCTTTTTCGCGAATTACGACGGCCAGCGCAATACGCAGCCCAACGACGTGTTTCTCGGCATCCCGGCGAGCACTCCCGCCGACAGCGAGACGCTGGCCGGGCTCGCCAAGGTCCGATCGCTCGGCCAGAGCTGGACGCGCACCCAGAACCAGGACGTCTTCCTCGTGAAGACCGACTGGCAGCTCGCCGCCAGCCAGCGCCTGACCGTGCGCTACAACCACCAGAACTTCACCGGCCAGAATTTCGAGAACGGCGGGCCGCAGAACTCCCTCGAGCACACCGGCAACTCGAACGTCAGGACGCGGTCCCTCAATGCCAGCCTGGCGAGCGTCTTCCGGCAGTCGCTGCTGAACGAGGTGCGCGTGCAGTGGGCGCGAGACCGGGAGCCGGGCTTCGCGAACAGCGCCAACCCCGAGGCGGTCATCCGCCAGGGAGGATCGAGCGTCCTGACCATCGGCCGCAACTTCTTCAGCCCTCGCGAAACGACGATCAAGCGGTCGCAGGTCGCCGATACCCTGACCTACATCCGCGGCGCGCACAAGATGAAAGCCGGCGCCGACATCCAGTTCGACCGCATCCTGAACTTCTTCCCTGGCAACTTCTCGGGCTCGTACACCTTCAACAGCCTCGCGTCGTTCCAGCGCGGAACACCGGACGGGACGGGCGAACGGTACGTGCAGGCGTTCGCGGGCGACGGCACCTCGGGGCCGACCACCCATCCCGACATCCACGAATACTCGGCGTTCGTGCAGGATGAATGGCGTGCGACGCGGTCGGTGACCGTCAACGCCGGCCTCCGCTACGACATCCAGAAGTTCGCAAAGCCGCAGGTCCGCAACCCCGATCCGCAGCTCGCTCAGGCGGGCATCGACACGAGCGTCCTGCACACCGACTCGAACAACTGGGGCCCTCGCGTCGGCATCGCCTGGTCGCCCAGCGGCCGCCGGATCGTCGCGCGCGCCGGCTACGGCCTCTTCTATGGGCGGACGCCGTCCATCATGGTTGGCACGGCGCACTCGAACAACGGCATCAACGTCCAGACGGTCACCTTCACCGGCGCGCTCGTCCCGACCTACCCGGCCACCTTCCCGGCGCTCCCCTCAGGGGTCTCGCGGCCGAAGCCCACGATCTTCGTCTTCGACAAGAACTATGAGAACGCGCGCGTGCAGCAGGCGAGCGCCGGGGTTGACTACGACCTCGGCCACGACACCGCGGCGTCGGTCAGCTACCTGTTCGTTCACGGCGACGATCTCCCGCGGTCGACCGACATCAATTTCGGCGCAGCATCCCCCGTCACGTTCACCGTGGCGGGCACCGGCGCGCAGGTGCCGCACTATCAGTTCGCGAGCGGCCCTTTCACGAGCTTTGCCCGCATCATCTCGTTCCAGAGCACCGCGGTCTCGACGTACCGCGGGCTCACGTTCGAACTGAATCGCCGGTTCTCCCACGGCATGACCGGGCGCGCGGCCTACACGCTCGGCCGCGTCGTCGACACCGTGCCCGACGCCACCGCCGTCGTTCCGGGCGGCGGCGACGACGCGAAATTCGCGTCGAACCCGTCCGACTTTCGCGCCGACCGGACCCGCGGCAGCAACGACCAGCGGCACCGCCTCGTGTTGAGCGGCGTGTACGCGACCCACGCCGGCGGGTTGAAAGGGGCGGCCCGCGCGCTCTGGACCGGATGGACGTTCGCGGGCATCTTCACCGCGCAGTCCGGGCAGCCTTACAGCGCGTTCGTGACGGCCGACGTGAATCGCGACGGCAACAACCGCAACGACATCGCCCCCGGCACCGCGCGCAACGCCTATACCCTCGGGTCACAAATCTCGCTCGACCCGCGGGTCGCCCGCGACATCCCGCTCGGGCGGGTGAAGCTGCAGCTCATCGCCGAGGCGTTCAACCTGCTCAACCGGGACAACATCAGCGCGGTCAGGACGAATCTGTACACCGCCAGCGGGTCCACGCTGACGCGCATCACGAACTTCCAGGAGCCGCTGTCTTCCTCCGGTCCGCGGATCGTCCAGCTCGCGGCGAAGGTGACCTTCTGAGCGCTCGCTCCGGCCCGCGTCGCTGACTCGGACGCTAGTCCTCGCACACGTAGTTCGCGGTCCGGCCGAGACGGAGGTTTCCCACAGCCGCGGTGATCCGGCCGTTCTTCGCCCAGGAGACCCGCACCATCCCGGTACGGGTCTCGGGCCCGATCACGAAATCCCAGATGGTCGTCTGGTTTGCCCCGACGTTCGGGAGTTCAACCGCGACCGCCCTCCAGGTGGCACCGGCGTCGTGACTGACCTCGACGTTCATCCGCTCGGACGGGCCGAGATTGTGCCGCCACGTAATCGGCATCAGGCTGCATAGTGGATAATCGGCGCCCGCGCGAGGAGTCGCGAGCTTCACGTATGGCGCGGTGATGTGAAACGCCTCACGGACCGGGTGCGGCGCCCGGTTGCGCGCCAGGGTCCAGCGCACGGGCGCCGCGGCCGTTTCAGGACCGGACACGGTGGTTGCAGACCGCGCGGACGTGGTCCCGTTCAACGGACGGCCCGCGTAGGGCTGGAACATGACGTGGCGGTCGTGGGCGTTCATCAACGTGCGGTAGCGATAAGCGTTCGACTGGTGATCGCCGCTGCCGCCGCTGACTCTCGTCGTTGTGCGTCCGGCGAGGTCGCGGACCAACCCATACCGCGTATTGTTCGGCACGAGAGTGGTCGCCCACGACGAGACCACGATCTGCCCGTCCGCATCGATCGCGCCACCACCGGAGTAGCCGTACGCCCGGCCTGCAGGCGACCCTGCGGGCGCCCATGACATCGCGGCGACGAGCCAGGTGACAATCGCGAACTGGCTGACCATTGAGGCGCGGAACGTGAACATGGCGCTTACCTCGTGAAGAAACCGATGCCGACGCGATCCGAGCAAGACGTCGTCCGCGCCAGGACGGCGGGCCCGCGCAGCAAGCGCATGAATATGCCGAGGCTTTTGTGAGCGCTGCGTCCCTGAGGACACTGGGAGCGCGCCCGGGTGGATAGTGCCGCTATCCGTTCGGCTAGCGGCCAGTAGGCGGGTTGCCGCTATCGGCGCGGCGAAGCGACGACCGGGATCGGGATCCGTCGGCGCCCGCGGCTCTGGGTAGGCCACCGTCGCGGCTCCGGCTTACTCGCGCTCAAATCCGTGCGGGGGTACGCTCATCGCGGTCGACCTGGAGTATCATCCCGCCGGCCCAATCCCGTGCGAACCCCCCTTCCGCTCCGTCAACTCTCCGCCGCCTTACTGGCCCTCGCCTCTCTCACGGCCGTGCCGCGCGCGCAGACGGTCCGCCAACCCTTCAGCCGCGTGGCTGTGGTCGTCACCCCGGACCATGCGGACTGGACTTATCAGCCCGGCCAGGCGGCGGCCTTTCGCATCGATATCGTCCGCGACGGGCACCAGGTCGCCGGCGCCACGGTGAATTACAGCATCGGACCAGAGATGATGCCGCCCGTGACACAGGCGAGCGCGATCGTCGGCACGACTCCCCTGACGATTGATGGCGGCACGATGAACGGGCCAGGGTTCCTGCGACTCGTCGCGACGGCCGACGTCGACGGCCGCACGTATCGCGGCGTTGGCACGGCGGGCTTCGCGCCGGACCGCATCGAGCCGACGCAGGTGAACCCGGCCGACTTCGATGCGTTCTGGGACGCGGAGCGCGCGCGTCTGGCGGGCCTGCCGCTCGATGCGAAGTGGACGCCCCTGCCGGAGTACGGCACCGCCGATGTGGACTGCTCGCAGATCAACCTGCAGAATGTCGGCCTGACCGAGGGGGCGAGCCGGCTGTACGGCATTCTGTGCATGCCCCGGGCGCCTGGAAAGTATCCGGCCGTGCTCAGTGTGCCGGGCGCGGGCGTGCGACCATACCGAGGCCTCCCCGAGCTTTCGGGCCGCGGCCTGATCACGTTCCAGATCGGCATCCACGGCATACCCGTGATCCAGCCGCAGGAGGTGTATGACAGTCTGGCCCGGGGTGGCTTGAGCGGCTATCCGACGTTCGGCCTCGATTCGCGTGAGCGCTTCTACTACCGTCGGGTCTATACCGGAACCCTTCGCGCCAACGACTTCCTGACGTCACTTCCGCAATGGGACGGCCGGAACCTCGGCGTGACCGGCGGCAGCCAGGGAGGCGCGCTGACGATCGTGACCGCCGCACTCGACCGCCGGGTGACACGCCTGGCGGCCTACTATCCGGCGCTCTCGGATGTGACGGGTTACCTGCACGGGCGCGCCGGCGGCTGGCCGCACATGTTCCGTGCGAGCGAGGGGCCGAACGCGCAGCGCGACGAGGCGAAGATAACCACGACGCGCTATTACGACGTCGTGAACTTCGCCCGCCGCGTGACCGCGCCGGGACTCTACTCGTGGGGTTTCAACGACGAAACGTGTCCGCCGACGTCGATGTATTCCGCATACAACGTCATCACCGCGCCCAAGCGCCTGACGCTCGCCTACGACACCGGCCACAGGTCCACGCAGGAGCAGGTGGATGACGTGAACGACTGGCTGGCTGATGAGCTCACCGGCCACACCCGATACCCGGCGGGCGCACGCAAATAAACGGCGGTCATGTGCCGCTGCGTAACCTGAGGGCGCCTCGCGTCACAGCGTCAGGCTCGTGCAGCGCAGCACCGCGCGACGCGTCTGATCGAAGCGACCCGGGACCCAGACCACGACTCCCTAATCGCCTCCTGATCGTGTCGTCTTCAGGAACGCCAGCAGGTCGGCGAGCTCCTGTCGCGTGAGCAGTTCGTCGAAGCCCTGCGGCATCAGCGAGACCGTCCCGGGCTCCATGTCCGCGATTTCATGTCTGGGGATCCGGATTTCGTCACGGTCTGTGGCGACCACCACCTCGTCGGCCAGCTCGTTGTTGCGGAGCACGCCGAGGTGGACCGCGCCCGAGCGTGTCCGCACGACAATCGGCTCGTAGCCGCGGGCGAAGCTGGCGCTTGGAAAGACAATCGCCTCGAGCAGGTCGCGCTCGCTGCGAACCTGGCCGATTCGCGTGAGGTCCGGACCGATTCTGCCCCCCATGTAGCCGATCGCATGGCAGGCGTAGCACCCGGCCTTTGGACCGTTGAACACCGCCTGCCCGCGCGTGATGTTTCCGCCTTGAACCGCCGGCAGCAGCGCCTCGAGACGACGGACCTGATTCGCGGCGTCCGCGGTGAAGGAGGTCAGCAGCGCCTCGCCCTGCTTCTGCACGGCGTCTGGATACTTCGCGAGCAGAGGCCCGAGCACGTCGGCGCGCACACTGGATCGGCTCTTCGCCTGCCGGAGCGCCGCCAGCAGTGCGAACCCGGAAGCGTCGTCTCCGGGCCGGTCGAACGCGCGCAGGAGCCGCCGGAGGTCCAGCGGGCCGGCGTTCTGCAGCGCGGGCGCCAGCGCGACCAGCTGCAACTGATCGAGGCCGCTTTTTTCAATCACGCCCGCGGCCGCCGCTCTGACGGATGGCGGCTGACCGGGGTCGAGCCCGCTTTGCAGCAACGCGAACAGATCGGGCTCGACGCGGGGCAGCCCTCCAGGCACGGCGTCGAGCGCAGAGAGCCGGATCTCGAGTGGCCGCCCGCTGCTGCGGCTGACGCGCAGCAACGCCTCCGAGAGCGCCGCCGTCGCGTTCTTCGCCGGGGGAACGGCGCGTACCACGCTGAGCGCTTGCGCCGCGACGTCATCGGCGTCGGACTCCAGGACGCGCACGAGTGGCGCGACCCACCCGGCGGGCAGGACCTTGACGCGGGTGCGGACGACCGTCGACATGGCGCGAAGCGCCGTAAGCCGCTCGGGACTCGACGCGGCGCGCTCCACGATGCTGCCGATCAGTGCCTGGACCCCCGGATGGTCGCCGAACTGCGCGAGCTTCTGCTGCAGCTCGTCCAACTCTGCGGGCGACGTGCCGGAGGAGCCCAGGCGCGCGTCGAAGAATCCCGCGAGCGCGCTGCCCCATTCGGCGTGGTGGGCGGCAATCCACCAGGCGGTGTCTTTCGAAATGGAATCGGGGGAGTCGAGCAGAGCGATGACCGGATCCGGTGCCAGTGCGCCGTTGTCCATCTGGTCGAGGGCGATGAGCGCGGCCCGGCTTGCGCGCGAGCTGGCGGCGTGAAGCCCCGCTCGCGTCGAGGCGGGATCCCCGATTTCGATCAGCGCATAGACAACCGAGTGCTCCAGTATGCGGTCGAGCGGCGCGGCTGCAGCGGCGAGGAGATCGGGGACCGCGCTGGGATTCCCGATCCGGCCGAGCGCTTCGGCCGCGGCCCGCCGCACCGCCGGCGTGCCGCTCTTGAGGGCCTTCGTGACGCGCGGCAGCGCTCCCGCATCCCTCCAGAGGCCCGCCGAATGCAGCGCCGCCTGCCGAACGGTCTCGTCGCGGTCCTCGATCGCCGCGCGCACCGCCTCGCGTGCACCCGGGGCATCGATACGAGTCAGCGACCACACGGCATTGCGGCGGGCATCGACGGAAGTCGACGCGCTCGAGACCTGCGCGAGTACGGGGATGGCGTCGCGCTCCCGGGTCGCCAGTTCACGGATCGCGCGGTCCTGCACCGCCGGCCTCGTATCGTCGAGGCGAGCAGCCGTCGCGACCGCAGTCATCCTCGTCCACGGCAGCGCCCGGCCGCGCGGGTCCTGGATGCGCGGGGCGCCGGTTCTACGGACCCGGTAAATCCCTCCGAGCACTTCCGGCTTCGCGAGCTGGGACGTGGGGCAGCAGAGCTTGTACCAAGGGCCGGTGTCGATCACCAGCAGGCTGCCGTCCGCATCTTCGATCACGTCGGTGGGATGGAAATCGCGATCGTCCGACACGACGAAATCCGAGTTGCGGCTGGAGAACGTCGCGCCGCTCGGTTCGAGGATGTGGCGCGTCACCTTGCGCAGGTTGAACATCGCGGCGAAGAAGTTGTCGCGAAAACCGTCGCCGAACACGCGCGACGCGTATCGCGTCAGCCCCGCGGGCACAGCGGGGCCAAGATCGGCCAGCACGGGCAGGAGGTCGCCCGTTCGCGGATGGCCATCGAGGACCGCATGCGGCTTGCCGTACACGCCGCCGTAGACGGCGTGGAGCAGTCCGTCGCGCCGGCCCAGCTGCGGATGTTCCACGAACGTCGCGGTGAGAATCGGCTCTCCCGCAGGGGTGAATGCGACCTCGACCGGATTGTCCATGCCGCCAGTCATGACCACTTCAATCGCGGAGCTCCCCGGCCTGCGGCGGAGGATGTGCGACGCGCGCGTGCTGAGGGGCGGTTTGCCTGGCCGTTCGTATTGCTGCTCGGCGAACGCCCCCTTCGTCCAGTAGATCCACCCGTCGGGACCGAGGTATGGCCCGTGGAGGTCGTTTGCGCAGCCGGTCAGCGTCCGGCCCTGGAACCATTCTTCGCGCTGGTCCGCGACGCCGTCGCCATCGGTGTCGGTCAGTTTCCAGATGCTTGGCGGCGCCGCGACGTAGAGGGAGCCGTCGAACCACATCGCGCCTTCGGGGAGCATCATCCTGTCCGCGAAGACGATGCTGGTGTCGAAGCGGCCGTCTCCGTCCGTATCCTCCAGCCGGACGATCCGATGCGGCCGCTCCGCCGCCTGCTTGTCGACTTTGTCGTTGGACCCGGAGGAGTCGGCCACATACAGCCGTCCCTCGTCATCGAAATCCGCGACGATGGGACGGTTGACGAGCGGCGGGCCGGCGATTCTTTCGATGCTGAAACCCGCCGGAACCCTGAGAATGGGTCCCGGGCCTGCCGGCTGTCGGGCATGAGTGGCGGCGAGGGAGCCGACGACAAGGGCCGCGGCCACGGCGAGACAGGGGAGTCGGCTGGTGGTGCCCATGTCAGGCCGCCTATGTTACGCCAGCTGCCGATTCCGCCAAACCGATGACCGTCCGCGAGGCGCCTCCTGCGATGGGTGGTTTCGATGAAACGCAGCGGCGATCGAGCAGGCTCGCACACCCGCACCGCAGTTTCAGCAAACGACCGGGTTACGTGCCGTCACCGGCAGCCGCGACGCGCTTCGGGCGTTCCGGAACGATGGTCTCGCCGCGCGCGAGCGCGGCGACGAGCGCCGCGATCTTCCTGGCGCGCCCGGCCGGCGTTCTCATGTTGTTGGTCCTGAATGCCAGCGCGAAGAGGTTCAGGCGACCGAGCGTGCGGAACGTCTTCCGGGCGCGCGGGCTGGCCTCGATGGCGGCGCGCAGATCCTCGGGAATCGTCGCTTCGCTCGCGCTGCGGATGGGAGCGTAGGCCGCGTCCCACCGACCGTCGGCCTTCGCGGCGTCCACCTGTCGCTGGCCGTACCGCGTCATCCGGCCGGCCGCCGTGAGCCGCGCGACATGATCGCGATTGATCTGGCTCCAGATGCTTCTCGCCCGACGCGGCGTATAACGCTGCAGAAAGGACTGGTCGTCGTACGACTTGCGGATGCCGTCGATCCATCCCCAGCAGAGCGCGACGTCCAGGGCCTGCGCACTCGTAACGCTCGGCAGGCCCGAACCCTTTTTATAAGTCCTCAGCCAGAGCTCGGTCTCCCGGGCATGATGGGCCTTCATCCACGCGGCGAATGCCGCCTCCGAGCGGAAGGCCCTGATCTTGTCTGGATCAGGAATTATCGGTGCCATGGCTTCCACCCTGCCCGCTTCGAGAGGTCACCGGCCCGCTGACGGTTGTCCGGGGCGCGGCCATTCCAGACGACGCGCCGCTGGTGCCGCGAGACGCCTCGCGCGTTCGTGCGGGCCGCGCATCGACATTCATCGCTCTGCCGGCACGCGTCAGTGAACTTCCGCGTGGGCGTGGCGCGATCCTCGGGATGATAACTTCTCCGCCCTCGATCCGGCAGGGCACCCGTTCGTGCTATAAAATGCGCGGGCTGCGGGACTGCGCGCGCTGCCCGCGAGCCACGTTGCGCGCTCGCGTCGGGGGCGCCGGCAGGTACGGTCAGTTCGAGCAGCGTGAGCGTGGCGCCAGACTCGTGCGGCGCTTTCAGGGAGACATCCATGAAAAGTTTGAGTCGTCGGGCATTGTTGTCGCTGGCGTTCGCGGCATCCGCGACAGCGGCGGGGATGATGGTCGAGGCCCGCGGGGCGGCCGCGAGCGGGACGCCTGCCAGCGTGCCCGCAGATCGGTCGCGTGTCGCGCAGGCCCCCGGACGCTACAAGAAGATCGGGAACGCCTGCGTCTGGACCGCGAACGATTCCGGCCCCAATCAATGCACACCGCTCAGCGAAGGCCGGTTCAGGAGAGATGGCCGCGCCTGCGTGTGGGATGCGGCCGGCCGGGGCCCGAATCAGTGCAGGCCCACCTCGGGACGCTTCAAAAAAGAGGGGAACACGTGCGTGTGGAACTCCGCCGATACCGGACGGAACCAGTGCGATCCCCGGCAGCCGAAGTGAACCACACGACTCGCGACCCTCGTCCTGCGCGGGGTGGTCGTGGTCCGGCGCTCGCGTTCACCGTCCGCCGGCATGCGACATGGCTCAGGAGCCTGAGCGTATGCCCGTCCTGAACGTCGAACACCTGGCGTGCAATGTGCTCGACCCGGTCTCCATGGCCGCATGGTATGTGGAACACCTGGGGATGCGAATCGTCCGCCGAATCACCACGGCGCCCTTCATCCATTTTCTGGCCGACGCCTCCGGACACGTCGTCATCGAGATTTACAACAACCCCGCCGATCCGGTGCCCGACTACCGCACCATGCATCCCCTGCGGTTTCACATGGCCTTCGCCGCCTCCGATCCCGACGCCGCAGCGACCACGCTCGTCGCCGCGGGCGCGACGCCTGTCGACGGGCAGACCCAGCCGGACGGTTCACGCCTCGTGATGCTGCGCGATCCGTGGGGGCTCCCCATTCAGCTCTGTAGGCGCCCCAGACCGCTTCTGCACCAGCCCTGACTGCCGCCGATGCGGGCCCGGAGCCGATGACCGGCTACAGGGTCTGCATGTCGATCACGAACCGGTACTTCACGTCGCCTTTGAGCATCCGTTCGTATGCGTCGTTGATCTTCGGCATCGGGATCATTTCGATGTCGGAGACGATGTTCTTGTCCGCGCAGTAGTCCAGCATCTGCTGCGTTTCGGCGATGCCGCCGATGCCGGAGCCCGCGAGCGAGCGGCGCCCGAAGAGGAGCGCGAACACGGTCGGCGACGGATGGGGAAACTCGGGCGCCCCCACCAGCACCATCGTCCCGTCCCGCTTCAGCAGGGAAATGAACGGGTCGAGATTGTGCGAAGCCGCCACGGTGTTGATGATCAAATCGAAGCTGCGCTCGTGCTGCTGCATCTCCTCCGCGTTCTTCGACACCACGACCTCGTCTGCCCCCAGGCGCCTGCCGTCCGCGACCTTCGTCGGGGAGGTCGTGAAGAGCACGGTGTGCGCCCCAAACGCATGGGCGAACTTGACCCCCATGTGTCCGAGCCCGCCGAGGCCGACGATGCCCACTTTCCTGCCGGGCCCCGCGCCCCAGTGCTTCAGGGGGAATATACCGTGACACCCGCGCAAAGCAGCGGCGCGGCGGCCGCCGGGTCAAGCGCAGACGGCACACGCAGCACGAAGTGCTGATCGACGACGATGTTGTCGGAATATCCGCCGTACGTCGCCGGCGCCGTCGCGTGCGGGTCTGGTGAGTTGTAGGTCGCCACCATCCCGTTCGTATCGCAATACTGCTCGAGTCCGGCCACGCAGCTGGGGCACGTCCGGCATGAGCCCACCATGCAACCGACGGCCACGATCTCCCCCGGCTTGAAGCCCATGACGGCCTTGCCGACCTGGGTCACCCGGCCGACGATTTCGTGACCGGACACGCACGGGCAAATCGTGGGCCACACCGCCCATTCGTTGCGCACGGTATGCAGGTCCGAGTGGCAGACTCCGCAGAACATGATTTTGATGGCCACGTCGTTCGGACCGGCATCGCGCCGCGGGATGCTGGCTGGCGCCAGTGGGGAAGTCGGATGGCTCGCTGCGAACGCTCGGGCGGTGGACATGGATTTCCTTCTCGTAAAGCGAACCGTAACGGGAACGAGTCGACAGCTGCCGCGGAATCGCGGGCGGTCTGAAGGTCCACGGATTCGACCGGAGTCAGGGAATACCGGGGAGTGACGGGGTTCGCCGCGTACCGCCGATCACAGCATGCCATCCGTCACCGGTTCTGCATCGCCTTGCGACGCTGGCCATCGGAACACGCCGCTTCATGGCGCGTGCGATGGGCTGAAAGGTTCGCCTCCAATCCCTTCGAACGATCGGGCGGGTCGCCCTGAACCCGGGCTCGCGAGCAGGCGCTACAAGTACGTCGCGTCGCGAAGCGGTGTGTGTATCATGCTCGCTGGAGACACAGACAATGACAAGACCCCGGGGTTTCGCGCGCGCGACGGTGATCTCTGGCCTGGCGATATCGTTGGTGATCCTGCCGGGCGCCGTGCTGAACGGCCAGAGCGAAGGGCAACCGCGGCGGCTGACCCGCGCCGCGCTGGAAGACAAGATCCGGGGTGGATGGGCCGGTCAGATGATCGGCGTGTCATTCGGCGCCCCGACGGAGTTCCAGTCGAATGGCAGGCTCATCGAAGGCGCCCTTCCCTGGGCCCCCGGCCGCGTCAGCGAAGCGCTGCATCAGGACGACCTTTACGTGGACATGACGTTTGCCGCGGTGATGGACACCGTCGGCCTCGACGCGACGATCGACGACTACGCCGAGGCGTTCAGGATCTCGAAGTATCCCCTCTGGCACGCCAATGCCGCGGCGCGCCGGCTCCTCAACCAGGGCGTGAAGGCGCCGCTGTCGGGGGATCCCCGCAACAACATCCACGCCAACGACATCGACTTCCAGATCGAGTCGGACTTCATCGGCCTGATGACGCCCGGCCTGCCGCAGGAGTCCAACCGCTACTGCAGCCTCGTCGGTCACGTCATGAACCACGGCGACGGGGTGTACGGCGGCATGTTCTTCGGCGGGATGTACTCCGCCGCATTTTTCGAGCGCGAGGCGTCGCGGATCGTGGAAGCGGGCCTGGCGACCATTCCGGCTGCCAGCGGCTACGCCGGCATCGTGCGCGATGCGGTGGCGCTCTGGAAGAAATATCCGTCCGACTGGCGCCGGGCGTGGACCGAGCTCGGAGCGAAGTGGGATCGCGATGACGCCTGCACGGACGGCGCCTCGAAGGCCTTCAACATCGACGCGCGACTGAACGGCGCGTACGTCGCGCTCGGCCTGTTGTACGGTGGCGGCGATTTCGGCCGCACGCTCGACATCACGACACGGTTCGGCCAGGATTCGGACTGCAATCCCTCGAGTGCCGCGGGCATCGTCGGCGTCATGCTCGGCTACTCGGGCATCCCCGAGGCGTACAAAGCCGGGATTCCTTCGCTGGCCGACACGCGGTTCGACTTCACCGAGTACTCATTCAACGCGATTACGCAGTCGACCATCGCCCGCGCGCTGAAAGTGATCGTCAGGGCGGGCGGACGCGTCGACGGCGACACCATTATTATTCCTCTGCAGGCACCGCTGCCCGCGCCGCTCGAGCAATGGGACATGGGAACCCCGGTCGCCCGTCTCGACGCGGGAGACCCGGCCTGGACGTTCACGGGCGGATGGGCAACCGAGGCCGGCTGGAACGGCGTCGGCGTGTCGGAGCGCAAGACATCCACGACGGGCGGGAACGCGGCGACGTTCGCCTTCGACGGCACCGCTGTCGCGCTGGCCGGTCGGATGTCGCAGGACGGCGGCCGCGCCGACGTATTCGTGGACGGGACCGCCGCCGGGACTCTCGATGCATACATCCCGGTGCGCACGTTCGACAACGATCTCTGGCATCGCGACGGGTTACGGGCCGGTCCGCACACGGTGCGCGTCGTCACGCGAGAGGACGCGAATCCTCAGTCTGCCGGCAAACGGATCACGTTCGATGTGGGGATCGTCTATCGCGCACGGTGATGCGGCTCGGCTGAGTCCAGTCCGCGAAGCCGGCACCCGAACCGGCATAATCACCCCCTGCCCGCCATGCCCCAGACATGCATGACTGCGTAGCTCCGCCAGGGCCGCCAGGGCTGCGACAGGGCCTCAGCCTCGTTCGCGCTCACGCCACCGAGGCCGTGACGCAGGGCGACGTCTTCCTTGGGAAAGGCGTCCGGCCACCCCAGTGCGCGCATGGCAATGTAGTGGGCGGTCCACGGGCCGATCCCCGGCAACCGGGTCAGGCGCCGGATGGATTCGTCGGGATGGCGATGCGTGCCTCCATCGAGGCAGAGCGCGCCTGATCCGTGGGCTTCCGCCAGCGCGATGAGGCTCCTGGCGCGTGCGGCGACGATGCCGAGTCGAGCGATGTCGCCGACGCTTGCCGCCGCGATGCGGGAGGCCAGGGGTGACAGGCGGTGCAGTTCTGCCAGCGGCGTGACCACGGGCTCGCCAAATGTCTCGACGAATCGGCATGCGATCGTCGTGGCGGCCTTTACCGTCACCTGCTGCCCCAGGATGGCGCGCAGGCCCGTCTCGAATCCGTTGAAGGCGCCCGGTACGCGCAGGCCCGGGTTGGACCTGACCGCCGCGGCGAGGCGGACGTCCTTTCGCAGGTGTCGGGAGATGAGGTCGGGTCGCGCGTTGAGGTCGAAGAGCGCCCGGAGCCGTGTGAGCAGCGCCGGCAGCACGGGCGTGAGGCTGTGGGTGAACTCGACGCTGAGCGCGTGAGCCTTCCTGGACTGCGTCACCCTGATCCAGCCCTTCGCCTTGCCCAGGTGGACCGTGCGCGCATACGAGCAGTCCGTCGCGTGCTCGATGCCGATGAGCGCCCGGGCGGCCAGAAACGCGAGGATGCCCTTCCAGTCATACGGCGGGCGATAGGCGAGGTGCAGAGTCGAGGTGCCGCCCTCCGCCATGACCGTGACATCATCGGTCGCCTCTTTGCGGAGGCGGGTCGGCGGCATCGCGTAGCGGGTGCTGAACGCATCGTTGAACCGGCGCAGGCTCGAGAAGCCGCTGGCGAAGGCGACCTCGGTGATGGGCAGGGCCGTCTCCGTCAGGAGTTGCTTGGCGAGGAGCAATCGACGCGTGAGCAGCAGCTGGATCGGCGGAACACCCAGTTCGTTGTGAACGATTCGCCGAATCTGCCGCGAGCTGAGCTCGAACTCGGCGGCAATGTCTTCCAGTCCGGCCTTCTCATCCAGGGTGCCCTCTTCCAGGCGTTGCACGATCAGCTGCGCGATCCGCTGCGCATCGTCGACCGGCGCACTCCCGGGGGCAAGTTCCGGACGGCAGCGGAGGCAGGGGCGATAGCCGGCGCGCTCGGCCTGCTGAGGAGTGTCGAAGAAGCGGCAGTTCACCTCCTTCGGGGTCCTCGCAGGACAAATCGGCCGGCAGTAGATGTCCGTCGACGTGACGCCCACGAAAAAGATGCCGTCGAATCGCGAATCGCGGGAGGTGAGCGCTTTGTACAGCCGTCGGCTGTCGCGGTCCATCCATCCACCTTACGAGACGTGGCGTTCAAAAACCAGCCGTTTTCGGACATGATGCCAACCGTGTCCTGCCGTCCGAAAATGGCCAGCATGATGGACGCGCGAGATCTATCCTCTCCGTGGATCGGATACGTCCGCCGGACGGCGACAACAGGAGCACACAATGGCCAGGCACGATCGCGGCATGCAGAAACGTTACGTTTACACGGTGGTGGATTCGCCGGTCGGACGCCTCACACTGGTCGCCGCCGACGAAGGCCTCGCCGGCATTCTCTGGGAGACCGAGCGCCCGGGCCGCGTGCGGCTGAACATCGTGGCGGAGGACGCCACACATCCGGTGCTGATCGAGGCGGCGCGGCAGCTCGAGGAATACTTTGCCGGCCAGCGGACGGAATTTACCGTGAAGCTGGACGCGTCCGGGACCCCGTTTCAACGCACGGTGTGGGCGGCGTTGCTGACGATTCCCTTCGGGCAGACGCGATCGTATGGACAGATCGCCGCGCAAATCGGGAATCCGGCTGCCGTGCGCGCCGTGGGTGCCGCGAATGGCAGGAACCCTGTTTCCATCGTGGCGCCGTGCCACCGCGTCATCGGCGGCACGGGCAAGCTCACGGGCTTTGCCGGGGGGCTGCCGGCGAAGGCGCATCTGCTCGCGCTCGAAGGGGCCCGGCGCGACCAGCCCGTCTGACTCAGCCCTGCGTTCCGCTGATGACCCGGAGATAGGCCCGCCAGGGGCCGACTTCGTCCGAATACTGGCGGGCCAGCGTGCGCGAGATCTGCACGACGTGATCGAGATCGTGGGTCACCCAGGTGGCGAGGAGCTGCCGCAGCGTGACCACGCCAAGCGCCGGATGGCGTCCTTGCCGGTCCAGGTCGGCGTCCGTGAGGTGCAGCGCGGCCAGCTGCCGGAGGCTGTCCTGCCGCACCAGCCCGAATTCGTCCAGGAGGCTGGCGAGCGTTCGACCCGCGGTCCCCGTGAACTGCGCGAACCGATCGACCGCGTCGAACGCTCGGGAATCGCCGTGCTCGAGGATGATACGCACGCGCGGCATCCAGTCGGTCCGCTCGCCGTGGATCAGGTGCCCGACGACGTCGAACGGGCTCCAGGTGTCGTGACCTTCGTGCACGGCGAGCCAGCCCTCCGGAAGACTGCGGAGGAGCGCGTCAAGCGTGGCGGGCGTCCGGGCCAGCATGGTGACACCTTCGTCCAGGACGAACGAACGCCTCGTGCGATCGACGGCGGCAGCCATGTTCGACATGTTACCAGCGACGCACCGGCGACCACGGCGTTGACATATTCTCAAATAGGAATATGATGTGGTCATGGCTCGCGCCGCGACGACCTCGGACACGTTCAACGCCATCGCCGAACCGCGTCGTCGAGACATCCTCGACTACCTGGCCCCGCGGGAGCGTGCCGTGGGGGACATCGTCATCGCACTGGGCCTGGCCCAGCCGTCCGTGTCCAAGCACCTTCGCGTCCTGCGCGATGTCGGCCTGGTCGACGTGCGGCGCGCCGGCAAACAGGCGTTCTACCGCACCAATGCCGATGCCATCAGGCCGCTTCAGGAGTGGGCGAACCGGTTCGAACGCTACTGGGGCAATCAGCTCGCCCGCGTGAAGGAGCGGGCCGAGCGTAATTGACGCACGCACACCGACAACCATTCGCAACGGAGGCACCATGGCCACACTCGCGCCCGCTCTCGAGAGTCTCTCGCTCGACATCACCCAGGAAATTCGCGTGCGTTCGTCGTTGACGGCGGCATTCTCGGCGCTCCTCGAAGAAATGGGTCCGCGGAGCGAAGGGCAGAACGGCGTGTCCATGCCGATGACGCTCGAGCCGTGGCCGGGCGGGCGATGGTTCCGCGATCTCGGCGACGGCAACGGCCATCTCTGGGGCCACGTGCAGGCAATCAAGCGTCCGACGCTGCTCGAAATCACCGGGCCGCTGATGATGTCGTTCGCCGTCGCGTCAAACGTGCAGTACCGGCTGAAGGAACTTGACGGCGGGACGGTGATCGCGCTCCGTCACACGGCGCTCGGACTCTTTCCCGACGGCTACCGGGAAGCGCTGACACAGGGCTTCCCGCTCCTGCTGGATCGGGTCCGCCGCCGCGCAGAACAGGCCTGAGACGGACACGCACACGAGGAGGACGGACCAATGGCACTCATCGACGGCATGTTGCAGGAGCTCGATCAGGAAGCCCACACCACGCGGCGCGTGCTGGAACGCGTGCCCGACCTTCACCTGGCCTGGCGGCCACACGAGAAAGCGCGAACCCTCGGGCAGCTCGCGCTCCACGTGGCGACGGTCCCGGGGTCCGTCGCCGAACTCGCCAGCGCAGCCTCGCCCGCCCAGGCGCCCCAGTTCGGACCGGATCCCAACCCGGCGAGCTCGTCAGAGCTCGTCCCGGCGCTCGATCGCAGCATCGCCCATGCGAAACAGATGATTGGACGCATGAGCGACGCGGCGCTGACGGAGACCTGGCGGCTGAAGAGCGGCGATCGCGAGCTGCTCGCGATCCCGCGGGTGGCGTTCCTGCGGTCCGTCATGCTCAACCACTGGTACCACCACCGGGGCCAGCTGACGATGTATCTGCGCGAGCTCGGCGTCGCGATTCCATCGATTTACGGGCCGAGTGCCGACGAGAATCCGTTCGCCTGACGGACCGGCGATGGGTGTCGCCGGTCTCTACTCGTCGCGATGCACGGTGGCGGGCGAGAAGGCCGGTACGCAGACCGCGATGTACTCCGCGCCTTCGGATTCGGGCGTGCTGTACCTGACCCACTCGCCCGGCCGCGTGACGACCGCCTGACCCGCGCGGACGTCGAGCGCGCCGTCCGCGCTCTCCACGCGTACCATCCCCCGCAGGACGACGGTGACTTCCTCGAACTCTGGCCGCTGACCTGGCTCCTGCCAGCCCCCCGGCGACGTCATCCGGGCGACGCTCAGCGCCGAGTGTCCTGAATTCACGCGGCCGGCGTACTCCTCGATTCGCTTTGGCTTGTTGCCGGCCGCCACGATGATGGACGGCGCGTCTATGAGTCTCGGCATGTGCAGAGCCTATCCTGCCAGTCTCCTTCTGAAAAGCGTGGCGCTTCGGTCCTGGTGCTTTGTCGCCTGGTCGCGCGAACGGCTAGACTGGCGCTATGAACGCACTGTCCGGCTCGTGTCTCCTGCTCGCGTCCGGCCTGCTTGCGGCACCGACTCCGGCACCGCCTCAAGCT
The DNA here is from genome assembly GCA_031361295.1 of Acidobacteriota bacterium. Taxonomy (GTDB): domain Bacteria; phylum Acidobacteriota; class Vicinamibacteria; order Vicinamibacterales; family 2-12-FULL-66-21; genus JALZOC01. The sequence continues at coordinate 19,019 of JANMCN010000088.1, forward strand.
GCGGCAGGCGTGCGGCTTCGATCGATCAACCCGGACCCCGCAACCGGAGTGGCGAGGGCGGTGATTGTCGATCAGGGATCGCTGGTACACACCGCCCTCGTGTTTCCGGACGATGCGGTGGATCCCCCGCAGGTCCAGGATGATGCGCGTGCGCAGGGCGCTCGCGCGCTCGCGAATATCGAACACGCGCTGCGCGCCGCGCGCACCACGCTGGACAGTCTCGTTCGCCTGCACGTGTACGTGACTGGCGCAGCCGTGACGCCGGCCATCGACAGGCTGCTCGCCGAGCGGTTCGGCCGCGCGGACACGAAGCCCGCCGTGACCTTCGTCGAGACGGCTATGCCCCGAGCCGGCATGCTGGTCGCGATGGACGCGGTTGCGGCAACGGCCTGGACACCCGAACCTGGGACTGCCGCGCGCGTCGTGTCGCCGCTGCTTCGACAGCGGACCCCGCGAGCCGCGCATGCCGCGATCCAGCGTGCAGGACCCTTTGTCGTCGTGTCTGGCCGGGCGGCGCCTGGCGACTTCGACGACGCCATTCGCGGTACGCTCGCCCAGCTGCGTGGGGATCTCGAACGGGTCGGCGTGAGCTTCGACCAGGTTGTGCAGATCAAGAGCTTCGTGGGAGACATCGGCCGGGCACAGCGCGTGGAGGAGGTCGTCTCGGAAGCCTTCGTCGGCGCCACCGCGCCTCCGCAAGTCGTCATGGAATCCCGCATGGCGGGCGACCCGGCCGAAATCGAGCTCGTGGCGACCGCGCCCCCGGGTCCGGACAGTCGAACGGATGTCGAGCACCTGCAGCCGATTCTGGGGCGATACAGCCGCGTGGCGCGCGTGAACGGCGGGCGACCGATCTTCGTCTCCGGCCTGTACGGAGGATCCCCCGATTCGGTTGCGCAGGTGGACGACATGTTCGCGGCCTTGCAGCGCGTGCTGCAGGACGCGGGCAGCGACGTCCGCCACCTGGTCAAAGCCACCTACTACGTGTCGGACAAGGCAGCCGACGATCGCATCAACGCGATTCGCCCGACGATTTATGATCCGGACCATCCGCCGGCGGCGTCCAAGCTCCTGGTGCGGGGCACGGGCCGCGACGGCAAAGCCAGCACGTTCGACATGATCGCGGTGACCAGTGCACGCTGACCGTGCCGGGCGCCTGGCGTGAGGGGCATCAGCCGAGCTTCACTCGCCGCCCTCTTTCTGTTCGGCGGGGCGATGCACCTGGTGAAGCCCGCGCTCTACCGCCCGATCATGCCGGCCGGGCTACCCGCACCCGGAGTGCTCATTCTGATCAGCGGGATCGCGGAGATCCTGGGGGCTGTTGGCCTGCTGCCGCGTCGTACGCGCCGCGCGGCAGGGGTGGGTCTGATCGTTCTTCTGGTCGCGGTCTTCCCTGCAAACGTCGAGATGCTGCGTCTCTACAAAGCGCAGGGCGTGCCGAGGTGGACGGAGCTGCTGCTGTGGCTGCGGCTTCCGCTGCAGGCGGTGCTCATCGGGTGGACGTGGCGGGTGGCCTCACAGGGTGACGGCGGAACCGGCCAGATGCGCGCAGGGAGGCAAGGTTGATGGGGAAGGCCCGCCTTGAGGCGTTCAGCGACGGAGTGCTCGCCATCATCATCACGATCATGGTGCTCGAGCTGAGAGTGCCGCACGGAGAGCCGGGGTCGGCCGGGACGGGCGCGCTCGTGGCGCTGGCGCCGGTGTTCGGCAGCTATGTGCTCAGTTTCGCCTTCATCGCCATTTACTGGAACAACCATCATCACATGCTGCACGCGTCGGAGCGGGTCAACGGAGGAATCCTCTGGGCGAACGTGCACCTGTTGTTCTGGCTGTCGCTCGTGCCCTTCGTGACGGCCTGGATGGGGGAGAACCACTTCGCGCCCCTGCCTGTCGCGTCGTACGGCGTCGTCATGCTCATGAGCGGGGTGGCGTTCAACGTGCTTACCCGCATGCTCGTGCACCTGCACGGACCGCAGTCCACCCTGGCGCGGGCGCTCGGAGGCGACCTGAAAGGCTGGGCGTCGGTCGTGCTCTATGCCATCGCGATTCCTCTCGCATTTTTCGATCGGTGGATCGCGCTCGGCATTTATGTCGTCGTGTCCGCCATGTGGCTGATCCCCGATCGACGCATCGAACGGGTCATCGCGCCTGCGCCGAGAGGCCCTCGCGGACACTCGTCGTCATGAGCACCGGCCGATCGGCACCCGGGCGGATGCAGAACGCCACAGGTCCATCACGCGCTCCGTGCTAGAGGGCGATCAGGCCGCGCCTGATCGCCCGCCGCACGGCATCGGTCCGGTTGGAGGCGCCCAGCTTGCCGAGGACCGATCCCAAATGGAACTTGACGGTCTCGTCACTGACGCCGAGTCGAAGCGCGACAGCCTTGTTCGGCAGTCCGTCGGCGACGAGCTGCAGCACCTGAAGCTCGCGCGGCGTCAGGGACTCGACGAGCGGGTCGTCGGGTGCGAGGTCCGCCACCAGGAACGCGTCGGCCCGTACGCCGAGCGTGCGCCTCGCTCAGCGTGGGCGCGTCGCCGATGACCTCGACGCCCTCGGGCACCTGCGCCCGCAGCCGCTGCCGCCGCGCGTACGGCCCTACCAGGATCACCTGCATCTGACTGTAAAGACGCCGGGGGCCCCATCGAAGTCCCGCGCCCGACTCAGACCCGCTGGGCCACGGTGAGGTGCACGTCCCGCGCGGCCCCCCCTCTCAGCGTGCGCGCCGTGAGGGTCTGACCTGCGCCCGAGCCGGAGAGCGCCTCGAGCAAATCGTCCGCTGATTCGGTCCGGCGACCGTCGAATTCCAGGAGCACGTCTCCGACGATGATCCCCCCGGCCTCGGCAGGACCGCCGTCCGTGATCGCCACCACCAGGAGCGCCCGATCCCGGCCACCCTCCCGCTGCGAGGCCGGTAAATGCACGGGCTGCACCGCGAGGCCGATGAATCCGCGCCTCGGCGTGCCACCCGCGAGCAGCTGTGCCGCCGAAGCCCACGCGATCGACGCCGGAACGACAACCCCAAAGCCGCGGATCGCGGTGGCGGTGGCGATTCCGGTCAGTGCTCCCCGCGCGTCGAACACGCCGCCGCCTGCAAATCCGTCGTGCATCGGAGCCGTCACGCGGATGACGCGGGCCAGCTCGCGCCTACGTCCGGTTCGCAATGGTCCGCCCACGACGGCGACCGTTCCGACGGTTGCCGTGGGGGCGTTGCTCCACGATCGGGCCATCGCCATCACTATCTCGCCGGCGCGCGGCTCCGCTGTCGCGAGAGCGGGCGGACCGATCGCCAGCGGGGCGGCTGCGCGCAGCACCGCGATCCCGCTCCTCGGATCCCAGCCCACGAGAGTCGTCTCGATTGTCTCGCCGTCGGGCCGGCGTACGCGCAATCCGTCCTCGCGCCCGATTGCCCGCGCCGTGGTGACGATGGTGTCCGGCCCATGCACGACCCCGCTGGCCGGCCGCCGCGCACCGAGAACCTGCAGCACGGAGGCGGCGCGCGTTTCCGCCAGATTTCCGAGTTCATCCGAAAGCGTTGCCAGTGTGAGATCAGCCATGGCGTGATTCTGACGGTTCATGTCACGCCGCGGACCACCCGGATGGGGGGGGGCGGGCCCTGATACTCTGTGAGGAGTGTTGCCGCGGCGCGTCGGGCCGCGGAACCATTCGCGATACTTGCGTCGGAGACTCTTGCCATGAAAATCGCTGTCATCGGGGCGGGGTTGATCGGCGCGACCGCCGCCCGTCTGTTCACGCGGGCCGACCACGAGGTCGTCGTCAGCAATTCCCGCGGCCCGGAATCCCTTGCGTCGCTCGTCGCGGAGCTCGGACCCCGGGCTCGCGCCATGACCGTCGCTGACGCCGCCCGGTGGGGGGAAGTCGTGATGCTCGCGGTCCCGTGGCGCATGCCGGCCGCGCTACCGCCAGCCGGGCTGGTGGCGGGGAAGATAGTAATCGACGCGATGAATCCCTACGGCGCGGACGGCAAGGTCACCGATCTCGGTCCGTCGTCTTCCTCGGAGGAAACAGCGGCGCGGCTGCCCGGCGCGCGGCTGGTCAAGGCGTTCAACACCATCTGGTTCACACACCTCGCGGAACGTGCCAGGCCTGACCTCCGGGTCGATGCCCGGCACGCGATTTTCGTCGCGGGTGACGATGAGGCCGCCAAGCGGGTTGTCGTCAATCTCATCGACGACATCGGATTTGGCGCGGTGGACACGGGCTCCCTCGCCGAAGGCGGGCGGCGTCAGCAGCCGGATGCGCCGTTCTACAACAAGGTCATGACGGTCCGGGAGGCGCGCGCCGCGCTTGGACGCCTGCAGGCCTGACGTGGTCGCCGCTAGACGGCGATCATGCCCTTGAACAGGTCGGGCGCTTCGGCCATCGCCGCGAACTCCGCCGGCACGTCACCCAGCCCCAGTCGGTGCGTGATCCACGGCGCGGTGTCGATGCGGCCGGATTCGACGGCCTCGATGATGGCCCGAAAGGACTCCGGCTTCGCATTCCTGGTGGCCAGAAGCGTCAGCTCCCGCCGATGAAAATCCGGATCGTTGAACGTGATGTCGCCTTGTACGAGCCCGACGAAGACCAGGCGGCCTCCCGCACACGGCCAGCGGAACGCCGCGCCCATCGACTGCGCATTGCCGGTGGCGTCGAAGACGACGGACGGGAGGTCGCCGCCACCAGCCTCGCGGACCTGGGCTTCCGCGGTCGCGCTCCGGCCGTCTATCGTGCAGTCCACGTTCCACAGGCGGCGGCACAACTCCAGGCGGGCGGCGCTCGTATCCACGACCGCCACGCGCGCCCCCGCGGCACGCGCGAACTGGACGACGGAGACGCCGATCGGCCCCGCGCCGATGACCAGGGCGAATTCACCAGCCTGGAGATCGGCGCGCTCGACGGCGTGGGCGCCGATCGCAAGCGTCTCGACGAGCGCGAGCTGTTCGTACGAGAGCCTGCTGGAGGGGTGGAGCTTCTCTGGCGGCACCGCCATCAGTTCGCGCATGCCTCCGTCCTGGTGCACGCCGAGAACCGAGAGGCTGCCGCAGCAGTTCGGCCGCCCATGGCGGCATGCGATACACGTTCCGCAGTTCAAGTAGGGCTCGACCGCGCAGCGATCACCAGGACGCAGCGTGCCGGCCGCGGCGCCCGGTTGAACGATCTCCACGCCCAGTTCGTGCCCGAGCACGCGCGGATAGCTGAAGAACGGCTGGCGTCCGCGGAAGGCGTGCAGGTCGGTTCCGCAGACGCCGATGCGATGGACCCGGACGAGCGCGCCGCCTTCGATTGGCGCGGGCACACGGGCATCCGCACGCGCGAAGCGCCCCGGCGTTTCGAGTGTCACCTGGAGCATACTGTTCACCGCCGGCTCGTTCCATCACTGGCCGGGCCGGTCTTCAATCTAGCATGCCGCTGCGCGGATCCCGCACGGCCGATAGGACGTCATATACCTCGTGCGTACCCACCAGTTCGCCGCCACCGAGACGATCGCTCTCCCCCGCGATCGAGTCTTCCGGTTCTTCTCCGATGCGGCGAATCTCGAAGTGATCACCCCGCCGGAGCTGCGCTTTCGCATCCTGACGCCGCTGCCGATCGCGATGCACCCGGGTGCGCTCATCCGGTACCGCCTCCGGCTGATGGGCGTGCCCTTCGAGTGGGTGACGCGGATCACGGAATGGAATCCACCAGACGGGTTCGTCGATGAGCAGCTGGCGGGTCCTTACAAGACATGGATCCATCGGCACCGCTTCCTCGAGGTGCCCGCCGGCACGCGGGTGGACGACGAAGTCACCTACGAGTTGCCGCTCTATCCGTTGAGCGAGCTGGCCGCGCCGGTCGTGGCGCTCCAGGTGCGGCGAATCTTCTCGTTTCGCGGCCGCGCCATCAGGCAGGCACTGGGCGTGTGAGGGTGATGCGGTCAGCTACCGGGTTGATTTCCTGGGGACGGCCAGCACAGGCGACGTGGTCGCGATGCCGACTGTCGCCCAGGCGTTGACGATCACGGTGTGCTCGACGCTGTCCGGCCCGTACAGCCGCGTCGCGGTCGCGACGGTGAGGTTCGCGAACCGCTTGAAGCCGGTGTTGTTCCGGAGCGCCGAATCGCGAAGCGTTTCATACCAGATCCGCCCCGCCTTCTCCCACGCGTAACCTCCCATGTCCACGGCCGCCTGGTAGAAGGCTTTGTTGGGGATGCCCGAATTGATGTGCACCCCTCCGTTGTCGAGGTACGTGTTGTCATACCGGTCCATGTGGTCTGGCTGCGGATCCTTGCCGAGCACCGCGTCGTCGTAGGCAGTTCCGGGGGCTTTCATCGATCGCAGCGCATGGCCGCTGACCGCGCTCGTGAACAGACCCTCTCCGATGAGCCAGTCGGCCTCCGCAGGCGTCTGTCCGGCCTTCCGCTGCTTGATGAGTGATCCGAACACGTCGGAGATGGATTCGTTCAGCGCCCCTGGCTGGAACATATAGACCAGGCCCGCCTCGTCCTCGGTCACGCCGTGCGTGAGCTCGTGTCCGATTACGTCGAGGGCGACGGTGAAGCGGTTGAAGAGCTCGCCGTCTCCATCACCGAAGACCATCTGCTGCCCGTTCCAGAAAGCATTGTTGTAGTCCTGTCCGTAGTGGACCGTGGCGATGAGCGGCATCCCTTCGTCGTCGATCGACTGGCGGCCGTACACGTCGAAGTAGAAATCCCAGGTGGCCCCGAGCCCATGGAAGGCCTCGTAGGCCGCCACATCAGCCGTCCGGCTGGGTGGCTTCTGCTCCGTCGCGACGACGTCGCCGGGCAGTTCCTGCTGATGCCCGGCGGTGTAGAGAGTCCGGCGCTTCGCTGGCGGCACCGTGACCGGGGCCGCATTCGGCGGGGCGGCGACACCGCGCGGAGAGGCACGGAGCGCTCGAAAGGTGGCATCGAGCGCGAGCGTATTGGTCGCGGCGATGCGCTGGGCGGCGTTCCCCCGCTGCGCGATGGCCCGCAGAATATGCGGCGGCATGATGCAGGACAGCGGCGACCGCGTGGAAGGCGAGCACATCGGCGAGAGTCCTTTCAACAGGCGGCTACTTGAAGTGGGAACTGATACCGGCGAACTCTCCGTATGCCGCGGCCGTTCGAAACGGGCCCACGGTATTGACGGGCGGGGTCCCCATCGTTTCCCACCCGGCGGGCGTCCTGATGGCGAGAACGGCGAAGCCCGCGCTGAACGCCAGGCCACGAACCATGAGTTCGGAGAGTCCTCCGCCGGCGCCGATGTCGGGAGCAATGACCGTGCCGGCGAACCAGCGTGCGTGCGCGGGGTTTTTGCAAGCCTCGATCCGACGATCCATCCCCCTCACCGCACTGGACAGGAGACACGCGATGACGAGTGCCCCGTTGCCGTTCTGGTCCGCCTACCTCCTCGTGTCGTCAGGCATCGCGATCAGCATCGTCCTGCCTGTCCTGCGGGCGCTGGTTCCTGCGCCGCCCCCGCTCATTCCGGCGGCTCCGTCCGGACCCTATCTCGCGGTCGGGGCGGTCTCGCTGCTGACCGCCGTCCTCATCCTCGCGCTCAACGACGGCCAGTTTTCGAGCCCCTACACCGCCCTGCTCGCCGGGTACGCGTGGGACTCGACGCTGCAGAAGGTGGCAAGCCGCTGACGAGCGGTGCGGTCAAGCCGTTGGCCGGGCGGGCGGCTGGCGGCCGGCGTCGCCTGACGGATCGGTAACGCGCCCCTTCACGGCCCGCTGCCGGTATGATGAAATCGGGAATGCGCGCTGGCCGACTGGTTCGCCGTCCCTTTCAACATGCCCTCGAGCCCCGGACCGCTGCGTGTCGCATTTCTCGGATGCGGCTTCATCACCGGGGTCCACAGCCGGCACCTGATGTCGCTCGCCGGCCGGATCGCGTTGAGCTACGCGAGCCGGGACGGCGCGAAGGCCGAGGCGTATCGCCGGAAATACCAGGGCGTCGGGACGCATCGCGATTACGCCCAGGCCATTGAGGATCCCGCGGTGGAAGCGGTCGTCATCGCGGTGCCGCCACGCTTCCACCTCGACTTGACGCTGCAGGCGCTGGCCGCGGGCAAGCACGTGCTGGTCGAGAAGCCCGGCTTCCTCTGCATGGCGGACTACGAGCGCGCGCTCGCCGCACGGGACCGCGCCGGCCGCGTGGTGCTGGTCGGGGAGAATGACCACTACAAGCCGCTCGCCGTCACGCTTCGGCGGCTGCTCGCCGACGGCGTCATCGGTGAGATGGTGTTTGCCCAGTTCACGACGATCGCCAAGCGTCTCAAAGCCGCGGGCGACTGGCGCAACGACGAGGCGCTGGCGGGCGGCGATGCCTTCTTCGAGGAAGGGATTCACTGGCTGCACATGGCGGGCAGCCTGGGGCCGCGGATCACGCGCATCGACGGGTACCGGCCCGCGGCGTCGCGGCAGGGACCCGACACGCGCGTGAAGAGCATGATGGTGGCCTTTCGATACGACAACGGCGCCGTCGGCTCCCTGTACTATTCACGGGAGATCCCGTCGCTCTTCCGCGGTCTCAGGGTGTCGAAGCTCTTCGGCCGGAAAGGCGTGATCACGTTCGAGTCGAACGGCTCCTTCGTCTTCGTGCGCGGGGCCGGCGCGCCGCGGCTGCTGTTTCCGGGCTTCCGCGACATACGCGGGTACCGGGCGATGTACCAGGATCTGCTCCGCGCGGTGGGGAGCGGCGGCGCTCCGGAGATGAGCCTCGAGCGGGCGATCGAGGATCAGCGCCTCATGGATCAGGTCTACTCAACCCTCGGAACTCCCGGGTCGTGAACGCACACTTCGACATCATCATCATTGGCACCGGCGCCGGCGGTGGGACGATTGCGCAGGCGCTGTCGTCGAGCGAGGCGCGCATTCTGATCCTGGAGCGCGGTGATTTCGTGCCCCAGGAACAGGAGAACTGGGATCCCGAGGCCGTCTGGAAGAAGCTTCGCTACCGGGCGAAGGAACGCTGGCTCGACGAACGCGGCAGGGAGTGGACGCCGTATACCCATTACGGCGTCGGCGGGAACACGAAGTTCTGGGGCAGCGTCCTGTACAGACTCCGTCGCGAAGACTTCGAGGCGACTGAGCACGCGGACGGGATCTCGCCCGCCTGGCCGATCAACTACGAGACCCTCGCGCCGTTTTATGATCGGGCGGAGCAGCTGTACCACGTTCGCGGCCAGGACGGCTTCGACCCGACCGAGCCGCCCAGGGGGCCGTACCCGTATGCCCCCGTGCCCCACTCGCCGGAGATGGCGGCGATCGTGGAGCAGCTGCGAGCGCAGGGACTTCATCCTTCGCCGCTCCCACTCGGGCTGCTGCGCCCGGGCGAGGAGGATGGCTGCATCCTGTGCAACACGTGTAATTCGTTTGCGTGCAAACTCCACGCGAAAAGCGAAGCCGACGTCTGCTGCGTGCGCCCCGCACTCGAGCGGCCGAATGTCACGCTCTGGACCGGGGCGCGTGCGGAGCGGCTTCTCACGGATCCGTCCGGCCGCAGAATAGAAGGGGTGGAGGTGGTTCGCGCAGACGGCACCGTGCGAGTGACCGCCTCTCTGGTGGTGGTCGCGTGCGGGGCCGTGAATTCCGCCGCCCTGCTGCTGCGTTCGAAGACGGACAAGCATCCGCATGGGCTCGCAAACTCGTCGGGGCTCGTGGGCCGGCGATACATGGCGCACCTCGCGACAATGATGCAGGGGTTTCATCCGTTCCGCAGGAACTCGACGGTGTTCCAGAAAACGGTCGCGATCAACGATTTCTACCTGCGCGGCCCCCGCACCCCCTATCCGCTGGGGCAGATCCAGTCGCAGGGTCGCACCCACGGCGTGATGGCGCAGACCGCGTACCCGTGGATCCCGTTGTGGCCGTACGAGCAATGGGTGGCGCGCGGCGTCGACTGGCTCGCGATGTCCGAGGATTTGCCGAGGCTCGACAATCGCGTCTCGGTGGAACCGGACGGACGCATCCGTCTGCAGTACCGACCCAACAACCTGGGACCGCACAGGATGCTCGTCAACGAAACCAGGCGGATTCTCCGCCGCCTCGGGTTCTGGGTGGTGATGACCCACTCACACGGGAGCACGAACACGACTCACCAGTGCGGCACGCTCTGCTTCGGCACGGATCCTCGAGGGTCCGTGCTCGACACGTACTGCCGGACCCACGACATCGAGAACCTCTTCGTCGTCGATGCGTCGTTCTTCCCGTCGTCGGCAGCGGTGAATCCGGGGCTGACGATTGCGGCCCAGGCCATCAGGGTCGCCGACCACATCAAAGAGACCGAACTCCGGTCCATGGAGCGCGACACGTGAAAGCCCGATCCCTCAGCCATGCCGGCATCACGGTGTCGAGCTTCAACAGGGCGGTCAGGTTCTACTGGGAGATCTTCGGCTGTCCGCTCGTCGGGGTCGCCGACACGCCGCCGGAGCGCGTCCGCGCGTTCTTCGGCGTGGACGCCCCACAGCCGTCGTGCAAGATCGGATGGGTGCGCGTCCCCGGCGGAGGCGTCCTCGAGATTTTCGAGTTCCAGCCGCAGCAGCCGCCCGTGCCCGTCACGTGGAACCAGGTCGGGCTCACGCACATCTCCTTCAATGTGACGAACCTGCAGAAGTGGCACGCGTACCTCACCCGGAAGGGCGTCGAGTGCCTCGGTCTGCCGGAGCGTTCGCCGCGCGGCCACGCGTTCTTCTTTTGCAGGGACTTCGACGGCAACCTGATCGAGCTGATGGATCTCGGCCACATGTATTACGTGCTGGGATGGCTCGGACCCCTGGGCGGGTGGCTCTTCAGGCGAGGGATGTACAAGAAATATTACGAAGCGCCCTGACACACCGGCTCACGCCGAGCCACCGGCGGCGGTGCCGGCCCGATCAGCGCCGGTTGATTCCTGTGATTTCGCCGGACCTGACGCCGCGAGACACGGCGTCCTGTTCAACGGCAGGCTGATCGCGCGCGCGCGTGCAAATGGGCCGCGAATGTCTGCACGTCGTTCCAGTCGCCGTCGTAGCGCTGGCCGTTCACGAAGAATGTCGGCGTGCCGTTGACGCCGCTGCGTATGCCGCTGCGGAAATCCTGGTGGACACGCGTCGCCATCGCCCCTGACGCCAGGTCGCTGGCCACCACCCCCTCGTCCACGCCGATTGAGGCGGCATAGGCCCGCAGGGCTTCGTCGTCGAGCGACTCCTGGTTCTCGTACAGGAGGTCGTGCATCTCCCAGAACGCACCATCGCCGCCGTGCGTCGCCACGGACTCCGCCGCTTCCGCGGCGTGTTCCGCGTGCGGGTGCGCCTCCTTCAACGGAAAACTCCTGAAAACGAACCGGAGCTCGTTTCCAAGTTGACGCTGGAGCTCCTGCACGACCGCGTGCGCGCGTCCACAGTGCGGGCACTCGAAATCGCCGTACTCGACAAGCGTCACAGGGGCGTCTGCCGGTCCCTGCACGTGATCCTGGGCGCCAACCGGCGGGGTGAGCGCGCCCTTACTCATGGCGTGCGGCGCCTGCGGCGGTGTCCGTGCGCTGGCCCCGCTGCTCGGGCGTCAGCGCGTCGAGCGCCGCAAAAATACCGTCGGCGCCGGGGTTGACGCCGACAGGCGAGAGATAACTCCACCGGACGACGCCGGCCGCGTCGATGACGACTAGCGCGCGCTCCGAGAAGCCGTCCTTCTCGCGATAGGCTCCGTAGCGACGAGAGACGTCGCCTTTCGGTTCGAAGTCGGCGAGCAGCGGGAAATGGATTCGGCGAGTCTCTCGGAAGGCGGAGTGGCACCACGCCCCGTCGACCGAGATACCAAGCGCCTGCGCGTGGTACTCGGCGAACTCCGCGGCCATTTCGTTGTAGATGCCAATCTGATCGCCGCAGACCGGGCTCCAGTCGGCCGGGTAGAACACGAGCACGACAGGTCTGCCCAGGAAGTCGGACAGCGCAACCGTCTGGTCGGGCGTCGCGCGGAGCTCGAAGGCTGGCGCGGTCCGTCCTGGCGACACGAGCGGCGTGGAGTTGGATGCTTGGGATGGAGTCATGATTTCGTCGTCAATTTTTCCGGGAGGATGCATTCCTCAGCGTTACGCAGCGGACATCTCCGCAGAGCTCTGTCGAAGCAAGATGCCGGCCATGCCCTCGATTCAGGGTGGCTCTTGAATATAATTCCAACGTGCCGACTCCACGACTTCACGTGATCGCCCACATCCGCGCCAGGCCGGAACATGTCGCCACCGTCCGCGAGGTGTTGACGGGATACGTGGTGCCTACCCGCGCCGAGGCCGGCTGTTTCGTCTACGACCTGTTCCAGGATTGCGGGGACCCTGCACATTTCACGTTTGTCGAGGAATGGGCTGACGCCGCGGCGCTCGACACCCATAGTAAGTCGGCGCACATCGCGGCCGGCCGGGCCCGCCTGAACGGGCTGACCGCCGCGCCCACGGAGGTCATCAGGTACGTGCGCCTTGCCTGAGGGGCTCCCTCACGGCCGTGTCGAAGCCGCCAGACCCAGCCCGTGGTGTTCGAGAAAGGCGGAAATCGCAGCGACGAAATGCGCCTGGTCCGCCGAGCTCGCGTAGACATGCCCGCCGCGCACTTCCACGAACGTCTTGTCCGCCGGCGCGGCGTCGTACAGGCGGCGGCCCTCCGCAATGGGGATGACGGCATCTTCCGGGCTGTGCAGGAACAGGAGTGGCGCGCGGACGCGTTCGATTCGTCGGAACGAATCGAACTTGCTCCGCATCACCAGCCTGATCGGGAAGAACGGATACTGCTGCTGCCCGATGTCGGCGATGGATGCCGGGGCCCCCTCCAGGATGACTGCCGCTTCGTCCACCTCCGAGGCGAGCCGCACCGCGACGGCGGAGCCCAGCGACCAGCCGTACACCACGATTCGCGACGACGGCACGCGAACGGTTCCCCGCAGGTAGTCGTAGGCGGCGCGGGCATCGGCGGCGAGGGCGTCTTCCGTGGGGGTGCCGTCGAGGCCCGAAAATCCCCGATATTCCGGGGCCAGGATGTTCACGCCCACGGCCTTCAGCAACCGGTAGTGGGAGATGTTCACGTTCGAGGCGATGGTCGCCGCGTTCCCGTGCAGGAAGAGCACCCAGGGCGAGCTGTCGGGGATGTCGAGCGGCATGCGCCAGACGAATTGCCGGCGTCCGTCGCCGCGCGTGAGGTCGATCTGTTCGAACGGAAACGGCGGACGCGCGGGGCCGAGCGTGGCCCCGGCCTGGAAGACCAGCCGCGTCTCCTGCGTCATGAGCCAGATGACAGCGGCCGTGTAGCCGACCGCGACGAAAATCAGCAGCGCGAGCAGCAGCCGCAGCGGGCGCGAGCGCCAGCGGGCGGCCTTCCGGCGTTCCGGTCCGCTGTATTGGCGGGATCCCAGCATCACGCCGGGTGATTCAGTGCCATCGCGCCTTCAGTATAACGTTCGTGGCGCACGACGGGTGGGCTTCAGCCTCGAGGCCCTACGGTCGAACCCGCCACCCCCGTCCGGTGTCGCGGCGGTCGGGATATCCTGTTGGATGAACATGCGACGACTTCCATATGCCGTGATCGCTGTTGCCGCGCTCGCGGCTTCGGCCGGCTGCAAGGCCAGCCGCCCGACCGCCTCGGCGGCGTCCGCCCCGCCGTCCGTCGGAGTCGTGGCTGTCGCGCCCGAGCGCGTCGAGTTCTGGGGCGAGTGGCTCGCCACGCTCGACGGCAACGTCAACGCGCAGATCCGCCCGCAGGTGTCCGGCTATCTCATCAAGCGCAACTACCGCGAGGGTGCGGCGGTCAGGCGAGGGGAGGTCCTCTTCGAAATCGACAGGCGTCCGTTCGAGAGCGCGCTGTCGCAGGCTCGCGCCCACCTGGCAGAGAGCCGCGCACAGCTCGCGAAGGCGGAGCGCGATCTCGCCCGAGATCGCCCGCTGGCCGAGCAGCGTGCGATCGCGCAGAGCCAGCTCGACAACGACATGAGCGCGCACGATGCCGCGCAGGCGGCCGTCGAATCATCGCAGGCTGCCGTCGACGCGGCCCAACTCAACGTCGGCTTCACCAACGTCACGTCGCTCATCGATGGCGTGGCGGCAATTGCGTCGGCTCAGATTGGCGATCTCGTGGGCCCGCAGACACTCCTGACGACGGTGTCCCAGCTCGATCCCGTCAAAGCGTACTTCCCCCTGAGCGAGCAGGAGTACCTCGGTATCGCCAATGAGCTGCAGGGTCCGGGCGGTCCTTCGGCACTGTGGCAGGCGCAGGGCGGGCTGTCCCTCGTCCTCGCGGACGGGTCCACATATCCGCAGAAAGGCGCCATCCTCGCCATCGACCGCGAGGTGGACCCGAAGATGGGGACGATACGCGTGAGCGCGCTCTTTCCCAACCCGGGCAATGTGCTGCGTCCCGGGCAGGGAGCCCGAATCAGGGCCAAGACATCGGTGCGGATGGACGCGCTGCTGGTGCCGCAGCGGGCCGTGTCGGAGTTGCAGAACGGCTACCAGCTCCGGGTGCTCGCGAAGGGCGACCAGGTGGCGATGCGCGCGGTCAGTCTCGGCGCGCGGGTCGGGAGCCGGTGGGTGGTCGAGTCGGGGTTGAAGCCGGGCGACCAGGTCATCGTGGATGGCCCGGCGGTCAAGGACGGCGCGATCGTCGCCCCACACGCGTATACCGCCTCCGAAGGGGCGCGGTAGGCCGTGTCCCGCTTCTTCATCGGACGGCCCATCGTCGCGATCGTCATCGCGATCGTGACGGTCCTCGGCGGGCTGGTGGCGCTCTCGGGCCTGCCCATCTCCCAGTTCCCGCAGATCGTCCCCCCGCAGATCAGCGTCATTTCGAATTATCCGGGCGCGGATTCGCTGACGATCGAGCAATCCGTCGCGACGCCGCTCGAGCAGCAGATCAACGGCGTCGACGACATGCTGTACATGCAGTCGAGCAACGCCAACGACGGCACGATGACGCTGACCGTCACCTTCGATGTCGACACGGTGCCCAACATCGACCAGGTCAACGTCCAGAACCGGATGGCGCAGGCGCAGCCGAACCTGCCTCCGGAGGTGAGCCAGTTCGGCTTGACGATGCGCAAGCAGACCGGCTTGCCGATGATGATCATCTCGCTGTCGTCGCCGAAGCACTCATACGACGCCCTCTTCCTCGCCAACTACGCGAACATCAACATTCTCGATGCGCTCTACCGTGTCCCGGGCGTCGGCGAGGCACGCATCTTCGGCGCGGGCGACTATGCGATGCGCATCTGGGTGAAGCCGGACGCGCTGGCGCGGCTCTCGCTCACCGTCCCCGAGATCGCGGCCGCGGTGCGGCAGCAGAGTACGGTCAATCCCGCGGGGCAGGTCGGCCAGATGCCGGTGCCCGCCGGACAGGAGATGACGTACACGGTCCGGGCGCAGGGACGGCTCCAGAGCGAGCAGGAGTTCGGGGCGATTACGGTGCGATCCAATCCCGACGGGTCGGTCATCCGGCTGAAGGACGTCGCCCGCATCCAGCTCGGCGCGCTGAATTACCAGCAGATCGGCCGGGCGAACGGCCAGCCGGGCTGCGCGATCGCCGTGTTCCAGGCGCCGGGTTCGAACGCGCTCGATGTCGCCGCCGGCGTGCAGAAGATCATGGCGGAGCTGCACGGGCGGTTCCCGTCCGATCTGGAGTACGGCTACACGCTCGACACGACCCGGGCGGTCTCCGAGGGGATTCGCGAGATCCTCTTCACGCTCGCCGAGGCGATGCTGCTCGTCGTGTTCGTCGTCTATCTCTTCCTGCAGAACTGGCGCGCGACGCTCATCCCGACCGTGGCCGTGCCCGTCTCGCTCATCGGCACCTTCGCGGTGTTTCCCGCCCTCGGCTTCTCCGTGAATACGCTCTCGCTGTTCGGCCTCGTCCTCGCCATCGGCCTGGTCGTGGACGATGCGATCGTCGTCGTGGAAGCGGTCGAGCACCATATCGAAGAGGGGATGCCCCCGCGCGAGGCGACGCTGAAGGCGATGGAGGAAGTGTCGGGGCCGGTCGTCAGCATCGCGCTCATCCTCGCGACCGTCTTTCTGCCGGTCGCGTTCATGACCGGCATCCAGGGGCGCCTCAACAAACAGTTCGCGTTGACGATCGCCATCTCCGTGCTGATCTCCGCCTTCAACGCGCTCACCCTGTCCCCCGCGCTCGCAGCCATGTGGCTGCGGCCCAGGACCCACACGCGCTGGGCCGGACGGTTCTTCGGCGCCTTCAACCGGACGTTCGATCGCGCATCACGCGGGTACGTGCGGGTGAGTCACACGCTCATCCGCAAGGCCGTCGTCGGCGTCGCGCTCCTCGCCGGCTTCGCCGCGCTCGCCGCAGGGCTCGGCCGCGCCTTGCCGTCGAGTTTCGTCCCGGAAGAAGACTACGGCTATTTCCTGCTCAACGTGCAGCTCCCCGCCGCCGCGTCGCTCCAGCGGACCGATGACGTCTGTCGCAGGGTGGACGCGATCCTCTCGAAGACGCCCGGCATCAACGCGTACAACTCGATCGTCGGGTTCAGCCTGCTGACGCGCGTCACGGCGCCCAACTACGGGTTCTATTTCGTCGGGCTGAAGCCGTGGGGCGCGCGTGGGACCGCCAGCCTCGACGCGCGGTCGATCGTCAATGGCCTGAACGCGCGATTCAGGAAGGAGATCCCGGAAGCGACGGTCGCCGCGACCATGCCGCCTTCGATTCCCGGGCTCGGATCCCAGGGTGGCTTCTCGTTCTGGCTGCAGGATCGGAGCGGCGGCTCCATCGAGTTCCTCGACACGAACGTGCAGAAGTTCCTCGCCGAGGCGCAGAAGCGCCCCGAGCTCGCCAACGTCGCCTCCTCCTTCAGCGCCTCGATTCCACAACTGTTCGTGGACGTCGATCGCGACAAGGTGCTCAAACAGGGGATCGCGCTCGGCGACGTCTACCAGACGATGCAGGCGTATCTCGGGGGCCTGTATGTGAACCAGTTCAACCGGTTCGGGCGGCAGTGGCGCGTGTTCCTCCAGGCCGAGGGCCAGGAGCGGGCGACGCCCGACAGCATCGGCGAGTTCTACGTCCGCAACAACGACGGGCACATGGTGCCGATGTCGTCGCTCGAGACGAGCCGCCGCATTTTCGGTCCGCAGTACACCAACCGCTTCAACGTGTTCCGGGCGGGGCAGGTCACCGGTGCGGCGGCGCCGGGTTACAGTTCGGGCCAGGCGCTGGATGCCCTCGAAGACGTGGCCCGGACGACGCTGCCGCCGGAGATCAGCTACGACTGGTCGGACCTGTCGTATCAGGAGAGGAAGGCGTCGGGCAACGCCGGCACGCTGTTCGGCCTCTCGATCGTGTTCGTGTTCCTGATTCTGGCTGCCCTCTATGAGAGCTGGACGCTGCCGTTCTCGGTGCTGCTGTCGGTGCCGGTGGCGGTCGTGGGCGCGTTCGCGGGGCTGCTCCTGCGCCGGTTCGACTTCGATGTGTACGCGCAAATCGGCGTCGTGATGCTCATCGGGCTCGCGGCGAAGAACGCCATCCTCATCGTCGAGTTCGCGAAGTCCCGCCGGGAGCACGGGGCGAGCCTCGTCGAGGCCGCGCTCGAGGGCGCGCGCATCCGGCTGCGGCCCATCCTCATGACCTCCTTCGCGTTCATCTTCGGCTGTCTTCCGCTCTGGATTGCGACGGGCGCGGGCGCGGCGTCGCGGCGGATTCTCGGCACGGTCGTCATCAGCGGCATGCTGACGGCGACGTTCGTGGCCATCTTCCTCATCCCGTTGTTGTTCGTCGTCATCGAGCGCCTGGGCGAACGCAGGCCGGCGCGCGGCAAGGCGGCGGTCGCTCCGGAGCCGGACCCCTCGGCGTCATGACGCGCACCCGACTGTGGCCGCGACTGTCGCTCGTACCGGTGTGCCTCGTGAGTGCGGCCTGCCTGGCGGGATCGACTCACGCGAAGCCCGTCCTGCCGGTCCCTGACGCCTTCCGCGGCGCCCCCGCAGCCGGTCCCGCGGCGCTCGCCGAGGCGAAGTGGTGGGACGTGTTCGCCGACGAGCAGCTGCAGGCGCTCCTGCGCAAGGCCACCACGGATAACTATGACGTGCGCATCACGGCTGCGCGCATCGCGCAGGCGGAGGCGCGGGTCGGCATCGTCCGGTCCACCCAGTATCCGACCGTCGGGGCCGATGTGCAGGCGGGCGCACAGCGGACGCCGGCGGCCGGCGCGACCGAGGCCCGCACGGGGGCGGCCGGGGTCGTGCGAGGGCGTGCCGCGTGGGAGCTGGATTTCTGGGGGCGTTATCGCCGCGCGACAGAGGCCGCCCGGGCCAGGCTCCTGGCCACCGAGTGGGGGCAGCGCGCCGTCGTGTCGACGCTCGTCAGCCGCGTGGCGGACGGCTATTTCACCCTGCGGGCGCTCGACCTGGAGCTCGACGTCGCGCGGCGCACGCTTGCGTCGCGGAAGGAGTCGCTGGACCTCGCGCGCATTCGCGAACAGGGAGGCGCCACGTCGCTCATCGACGTCCGGCAGGCCGAGCAGCTCGTCTACGCGGCGGCGGGCGCCATCGCCGACTTCGAGCGGCGCGTCGAGCAGCAGGAGAACGTCCTCGCGGTCCTGATCGGCGGGTTTCCAGGGCCGATCGCGAGAGGACGCGAGCTGATTGCCCAGCCGCATGCTCCCGACGTCCCGGCGGGCCTGCCGTCGTCGCTTCTCGAGCGCCGGCCCGACATCCAGGCCGCCGAACAGGGGGTCGTCGCGGCCACTGCGGAGATCGGCGTGGCACGCACGGCATATTTTCCATCGATCGCGTTGACCGGGACCGGAGGCCTCCAGAGCACCGCCCTCGGCGCGCTGTTCAGCGGAGGCGCGGTCGCATGGACGGCGGCCGCGGGCCTGGCGCAGCCGCTCTTCACGGCCGGTCGGACCAGATCGCAGGTGGCGCTCGCCGAAGCCGCGCGAACCGAAGCGGTGCTCGAGTACGAACGGACAGTGAAGCAGGCGTTCCTCGAGGTGTCGGACGCGCTGGTCGGCTACCGCAAGTCGCAGGAGTTCCGGGCGCAGCAGGAGCTGCTCGTCGCGGCCGCGCACGATGGACGGCGGCTCGCCGACATCCGGTACCGCGGCGGGGCGACGAGCTACCTGGAAGTGCTCGATGCGGACACGCGCCTTTTCAACGCAGAGCTCTCGCTCGCGGACGCGCGGCTCTCGGAGTTGGCCGACTTCGTGGAGCTCTATCGCGCCCTCGGCGGCGGCTGGCAGCCGTGATCGGGTATGCTTCGGAGATGAGGGCAACAGAGTTGCGTACAGGTTTTTCGTCGTCACGGCGCACGTTTTTCCGCTCGGCAGGGGCGTTGGCGGGTGGGGCGCTGCTCGCACGCTATGCGCCGGCCGGGACTGCCGAAGCCGTCCTCAACGCGACGGCCAGGCAGGCCGGAGCGCAGCCCGATCCCGTCGCCGCGATGCGCGCGCAGATGGGCGCGACACCGATCGAGTCCACAGCGCTCGCGAACCGGCTCGTGATGCTGTCCGGTCCGGGGGGCAACGTCGTGGTGC
The DNA here is from genome assembly GCA_031361295.1 of Acidobacteriota bacterium. GTDB lineage: Bacteria > Acidobacteriota > Vicinamibacteria > Vicinamibacterales > 2-12-FULL-66-21 > JALZOC01. The sequence continues at coordinate 38,499 of JANMCN010000088.1, forward strand.
TCCATGGTCCCGACGGGAAAATCGTCGTCGACTCGTTCGTGCAGCCCGCGTGGCCGCGTCTGAAGGCCCTGCTCGACGGACTGGACGACGCGCCAGTCAGGACTCTCATCGATACCCACTGGCACTTCGATCACACCGACAACAACGCCAGCTTCCGCGCCGCCGGCGCCGGGATCGTGGCCCACGAGAATACGAAGACGCGCCTGAGCCAACCGCACGATCTGCTCGGCATGCACTTCGAGCCGTCTGCGCCGGCCGCATTGCCGACCGAGACCTTTGGCGCCACGCGGGACATCCGCACGAATGGGCAGGAGATCCATCTGCTGAAAGTCGATTCGGCGCACACCGACACCGACATCTTCGTGCACTTCGCCACGAGCAACGTCCTCCACATGGGCGATTTGTTCTTCAACGGCTTTTACCCCTTCATCGACGCGGGTACGGGCGGGAACATCAACGGCATGATCGACGGCGCGGATCGCGCGCTCGCGATGTCGGATGCCACCACGAAAATCGTGCCCGGGCACGGCCCGCTGGGCGATCGTGCCGCGCTCCAGAATTATCGGAACATGCTGGCTACCGTCCGGGACCGCGTGCGTGCGCAGAAACACGGTGGAAAAACGCTGGCCGACGTGCAGGCCGCGAAGCCGTCCGCCGAGTTCGATGCTGCGTGGGGCAAGGGCATGATGTCGGCCGACGCGTTTATCGCCCTCGTGTTCAGCACGCTCTGACACGCCGCCCGTCGCACGTTATCGTGTGACGAACGGCTCGCGCGGGTCGGCGGGGTCGGCCCACCGGTCGTTCGGGACGAGCGGCGCCCAGCCCGGCCTGGCCGGGTCCTGGTCGTAGGGATAATTTCCGAGCTCGTTGTACATCGCCGCGTATTTCGCGAGTTTTCCGCGGTCCAACCGCACGCCGAGGCCCGGTGCATCGGGAACGCGGATCGCGCCTCCCTCATATGCCAGCTTCCCGCCCTCGATGATGTCGTCGACCAGGTGGTGATAGTGCGCGTCGGCGGCGAAGGAGAGGTTCGGCACGACCGCGCCCAGGTGCAGCATGGTGGCGAGCTGGATGCCGAGCTCCCCCGATGAGTGGACCGCCACGCCGAGCTGAAACGTCTCGCAGACCCCCGCCGCCTTGACGCACGGCCGTATGCCGCCCCAGAACGTGGTGTCGAGCAGGATGACATCCACCGCGCGGTTGAGGACGTTCGCGGCGAGCTGCTCGAAATTGACGACCACGGTGTTCGTGGCGAGCGGCAGGCGCAGCTTCTCGCGTGCGTGACGCATCCCCGTGAGGCCAAAGACCGGATCTTCGAGGTAATCGTTGTCGAGGTCCTCGATGGCGCGGCCGAACCGGACCGCCTGCTCGGTCGTCCACACCGCGTTGGGATCGAACCGGAAGCGGTCGCCGGGCAGGGACTCCGCCACCGCGCGGTAGCACGCGAGGTCGTGCTCGGGCGGGAAGACACCGCCCTTGAGCTTGTGCGATCGAAAGCCGTACCTGGTCTTGAGCTCGCGTGCGTGCGCGACGAGCTGGTCGGCCGTGCGAATCGCGCCGCGCCCGTCGGCGGCGGCATACCGGTAGAACAAGTAGGACGCGAACGGGACGCGATCCCTGACGCGCCCGCCCAGGATGTCGCAGACGGGGACCCCCCAGGACTGGCCGAGCAGATCGAGGCATGCGAACTCGAGCGCCGCCACCACCTGCGTGCGGTTGTTGTAGAGGGAGGCCGTGGGGTTCGCGAGGAGGAACCGCATGTCTTCGAGCCGCGCGGGGTCGCGTCCGAGGAGCGAGCGCTTCAGTGCCAGGACGGTGGCGATCGCCGATTCGCCGCCGCCCCCCATCTCGCCCAGGCCGACGAGCCCGTTGTCGGTTTCGATCTCGACGACCGTGCGGACGAACCGTCCCCAGTGGCACCCGTTCGCATGCCGCAGCGGCGCCTCGAGTGGCACCGTGACCGTCGTCGCGCGCACGTCAGTGATCTTCACGGCCCTCTCGATCCGGCCTCACGTTCGACGTGCAACGTGTGCACCGTGGCACCATGGGCGCCCCCTTATCCGCTGCAGGAGCTGGAACGGAGCCGGACGGACCAGACGTCCATCACCGGAATCATTTCGGGCGGAGCCGTGCGTGCGCCGGTGGATCCGGCCACCGGATTGCCGCCCCCCACCGTGACGCGCCGCCCGATCTTGACCCCGGGCTCCAGCAAAGCCGACTTCCGGACGAGGCCGGTGACCTCGACGAGATGATGATTCTCCCGCTTCACGTCGTCCATCACGTCCCCCTTGGCGGCGAGGCGGAACGACCTGGCGCGAACCGGAGGGCCGCTCTCGGTGTCGGGGCGGCGGACGTCGGACACCGCGAGCACCTTGCCCGTGAGGCAGCCGGTGATCGAGAGCTCGATGGAATCCTTCGGGACCTTCGGCCGGTCCCGCGGTGTGTCCTGCGCGGGCCACAAACCGATCATCGCGAACAGGAGAAGGGTCGTCATCTGGTGATCCTCGAAAGACGGCAGGCCCTCTGACGATACCACGCGGAGCCGGCGTCGGCGCGGGAGTACACGCATAGAATGGGACCATTCACGTGCCTCGCGTCTGGAGCCTTTCCTCATGAATATGAAGACCGTCCGTATTGTCGTGTGCCTCGGCGCCGCGTCGCTCGCGTCGTCGTCTCTGTCAGCCCAAATCGATGCGCGCATGTTCCGGTACCCGACGGTGTCGAGTACGCAGCTGGCGTTCGTGTACGCGGGGGACATCTGGGTGGCGCCGAAGGCGGGCGGGAGTGCCGTGCGCCTGACGTCGTCGCCGGGCGAAGAATCGTTTCCCCGGTTTTCGCCGGACGGTCAGCAGATCGCCTATAGCGCGTCGTACGACGGCAACGTCGACGTGTTCGTCGTATCGGCCGCGGGCGGAGAGCCCGTCCGTCTGACGCATCATCCGATGCCGGACCGGGTCATCGGCTGGACCCCCGACGGCAAGCGTGTGCTGTTCGCGTCCAGCCGGGAGAGCGGCCGGCAGCGGTTCAACCAGTTCTATACAGTCGGCCTCGACGGCGGGCTGCCGGAGAAGCTGCCCGTGCCCTACGGAGAATTCGGCACGTACTCACCCGACGCGAAGCAGTTCGTCTACATGCCGATGTCCCAGGACTTCCGGAACTGGAAGCGGTACCGGGGCGGGTGGGCTCCGGACCTGATGCTGTTCGACCTGACGACGTTTGCGACGAAGAACATCACATCGAATCCGGCGAACGACGCGCAGCCGATGTGGCATGGCCACACGATCTACTTCGTGTCGGATCGGGGGGCGAACGAGCGGAACAATATCTGGGCCTACGACGTGACGGGCGGCGCGGTCCGCCAGATCACGCAATTCAACGACTTCGACATCACGTTTCCTTCGCTCGGCCCGGACGGGATCGTGTTCCAGGCCGGCGGGCGCCTGTACTTGCTGGATCTCGCCACCGACAAATGGGCCGAAGTGCCGGTGCGCGTCGTGAGCGATGAAACGACATTGCGGGAGCGCGCCGCCAAGGTGGACGCGCTCATCGTGAACGGGGCCGTGTCACCGACAGGGAAGCGCGCCGTGTTCGAGGCCCGCGGCGACGTATTCACGGTCCCGGCAGAGTTCGGTGCGGTGGTCAACGTCACGCGATCGTCCGGCGTCGCCGAGCGGTACCCGCGGTGGTCGCCCGACGGCAAGACGGTGGCGTACTGGAGCGACCGCGGCGGCGAGTACGAGCTGACGCTGCGTTCGGCGGACGGATCCGGTCCGGAGAAGACCGTGACCTCGATCGGCGCCGGGTTCCGCTACGCCCCGCAGTGGTCCCCGGACAGCAAGAAGCTCGCGTTCGTCGACCAGGCGATGCGGATCCGGATCCATGACCTCGGCGCCAGCAGGACGACCGAGATTGATCGGAGCTCCGAGTGGATTTCGCACGGGGGTCTCGAGAGCTTCCGGCTCCAGTGGTCACCCGACTCGCGCTGGCTGACATACGCGCGTCCGACCGCGCCAGCCAACAGCGCCGTGTTCCTGTACGACACGAAGGCCGCGACGCTGACCCAGGCGACGTCCGGGTACCTGACGGACGCGCAGCCCACGTTCGATCCAGAGGGCAAGTACCTGTTCTACGCATCCGATCGTGAATTCGAACCCGTCTACGGCAGCTTCGACAACAGCTGGACGTACCCGAACCCGACGAGGATCGTCGCAGTGCCCCTGAGGAAGGACGTCAAGTCCCCGCTCGCGGCCCGGAACGACTCCGAGAATCCGCTCCTGGACACGAACGACAGCAGGAACGACTCGAAGAAGCCCGACGACGCGGACAAGAGCCCCGACGCCACAAAGCCGGGTGACAGGAAGGACGACAGGAAGCGTGCGGACCGGAAGCCGGACGACACGCACACTGACGTCAAGAAGGACGGCGACAAGAAGGACGACGACAAGAAGTCGGAGGAGCGTCCGCCCGCGCCCGCGAACGTCAACATCGACCTGGACGGGTTCGAGGCCAGGGCCATCGTCCTGCCGCCGAAGGCCGGCAACTACGCCGACCTGCAGTCCCTCAAGGGCAGGCTGCTGTACCGCCGGCTGCCGCGATCGGGATCGAGCGACGACAAGAATCCGATCGTCTTCTTCGATCTGTCCGAACGGGAAGAGAAGACGATCCTCGAAGACGCGAGCGCGTTCGAGGCGACGTTCGACGGCAAGAAAATGCTGGTGACGAGCAAGGACAAGTTCGCGATTCTCGACATCAAGGCGAACCAGAAGTTCGAGAAGCCGATGGCGACCGGCGACATGGAGGCGCCGGTCAACCCGCGCGCCGAGTGGCGCCAGATTTTCAACGACGTGTTCAGGTTCGAACGCGATTATTTCTACGATCCGAACATGCACGGCGTGGACTGGGCGGCGCTGCGCGCCCGGTACGGCGAGCTGATGAAGGATGCCGTCACGCGCTGGGACGTGGACTTCGTGCTCGGGGAGTTCATCGGGGAGCTGAACGCGTCCCATACGTATCACGGCGGTGGCGACATGGAAGAGGTCCCCGCGCGGTCGGTCGGACTCCTGGGTGTCGACTGGGAGCTCGCGAACGGTGCGTATCGGATCAGGGACATCGTGAGGGGCGGCCCGTGGGACTCGGCGGTGCGATCCCCGCTCGACGAGCCGGGCGTCAACGTGAGGACCGGGGAGTACGTGCTCGCCGTCAATGGCATTGGCGTCGACGCGAAGGCCGATCCGTGGGCGAGCTTCCAGGGGCTGGGCGGCAAGACCGTCCTGCTCTCGGTCAACTCGTCCCCATCGCTCGCGGGTGCGCGTCAGGTCGTCGTGAAGTGCCTGTCGAGCGAAACCGAGCTGCGTTTTCGCGCGTGGATCGAGGCGCGGCGCCAGGCGGTCGACAAGGCCACCGGCGGAACGATCGGGTACATCTACGTGCAGAGCACGGGCGTCGACGCGCAGAACGACCTGATGCGGCAGTTCATGGCCCAGTGGAAGAAAGACGGGTTGATTGTCGACGAGCGCTGGAACAGCGGCGGCCAGATTCCGGATCGATTCGTGGAGCTCCTGAACCGGCCGATCGTGGCCTACTGGGCCGTGCGCGACGGTGCGACGCAGCAGTGGCCGCCTGTCGCACACAGGGGCCCTCAGGTGATGCTCATCAACGGATGGAGCGGCTCGGGCGGTGACGCCTTTCCGACCTACTTCAGGCAGGCTGGGCTTGGCCCCCTGATCGGCACGCGCACGTGGGGCGGGTTGATCGGCATCAGCGGCACGCCCACACTCACCGACGGCGGCGGCGTGACGGTTCCGACCTTCCGCATGTTCGATCCCAAGGGGCAGTGGTTTGCCGAGGGGCACGGCGTCGAACCCGACATCGTGGTGGACGACGACCCCGCGCAGCTCGCGAAGGGCATCGACCCGCAGCTCCAGCGCGCCATCAAGGAAGTCAGCGACGCGGTCGCAAGAGGGCCCAAGGCCCCCGGGCGGCCGGCGTACGAGAAGCGAATACCGAAATGAAACGCTGAAGTCTGGAGGGGTGAAAGCTGACCTACCACCCCTCCCGCACCGCGTACCACAAGGCGGCAGCGATCAAGACGCCGACGATGAGCAGGGCGGGGACGCCCGGCGTGAAGTACGGATAGATCATGTAGGCGAGGCCCGCAACGATATAGGGCCATCGCTGTTCTTTTTTTCCGTACACGAGCAGGATGAACCCCGCTCCGCCGGGGATCAACGACAGGAACACCCACGTCGGATCGATCGTCATCCGCGACAGCGATTGTACGCGCGATTGCGTATATCCTTCGCTCTGTGCCGCCCGGGTCCGTGCGCGTCGATCGTCGGCCGCTCTACAAGAGCCTCTACGTCCAGGTGCTCGCCGGCATTCTGGCGGGCGTGCTGCTCGGCGTCTTCCGGCCCGCGGCTGCCGTCGCGATGCGGCCTTTCGGCGACGGCTTCATCAAGCTCGTGCGGATGCTCATCGCGCCCATCATCTTTGCGACCATCGTCGTGGGCATCGCGCGAATGGGGGAGTTGAAACAGGTCGGACGGATAGGCCTGCGCGCGTTTCTGTACTTCGAAGTGCTCTCCACCGCCGCGCTGATGATCGGCCTCGTGGTCGTCAACGTCGTCCGCCCCGGAGCGGGCCTTCACGTGACGGCCAGCCCCGCGGACGTTCAAGCCGTCGCCGGGTACGGCACCACCGCAAGCCAGGCGGGCGGCACGGCCGCGTTCCTGCTGAACGTGATCCCGACCACGGTGGTCGACGCCTTCGCTCGCGGAGACATCCTGCAGGTCCTGCTGATCTCGACCCTCGTCGGCGTGGCGCTCCTGCTCCTCGGCGACCGCACGGCGTCCCTCGTCACGATCATCGATCAGGCCGGCCAGGCGCTGTTCGTGGTCGTGGGCATCATCATGCGCGCCGCGCCCCTCGGCGCCTTCGGCGCGATGGCCTTCACGGTCGGGAGGTACGGCGTCGGGACGCTGCTCTCCCTCGGCAAGCTGATGGCCGCCGTCTACCTGACATGCTTTCTGTTCGTCGTCGTCGTGCTCGGCGCCGTCCTCCGCATCGTCGGCCTCGGCCTCGTGAGGTTCGTACGTTATCTCGCCGACGAGATTCTGATCGTGATCGGCACGTCGTCATCGGAGTCCGCCCTCCCGCGCCTCATGGCGAAGATGGAGCACCTGGGCTGCTCGAAGCCGGTGGTGGGGCTGGTCGTTCCGGCCGGCTATTCGTTCAACCTCGATGGCACTGCCATCTACATGACGATGGCGGCGGTGTTCGTTGCCCAGGCGAGCGGGGTCCACCTGTCAGCGCGGGAACAGATTTCGGTCCTGGCGGTCCTGATGCTCACGTCGAAGGGAGCGGCCGGCGTGACGGGCAGCGGATTCATCACGCTCGCGGCGACACTCTCCGCGGTTCCTGCCATTCCATCCGCCGGGCTCGCCCTGCTGGTCGGCGTCGATCGGTTCATGTCCGAAGTGCGGGCCGTCACGAACCTGATCGGCAATGCCGTGGCCACGGTCGCGATTGCGAAGTGGGACGGCGCCCTCGATCTCGCCAGAGCGCGGGATGTCCTGGCGCGACACGGCGGACCGGACGCCGTGCTCGTCGGTCCGGTGCCCGCCGCTGAGTCCTAGCCCTCACGTCCGCGGGTCAGTTCACGCAGTCGCGCGATCAGCGCCCCCAGCGCGGGGTCTGTCACCGGATCCGAGGCGAAGACGGTGTGCTGCCGGGAGCCGTCGTCGACGCTGATTTCATACGAGTGGTGGTCGGCGGAGCCGTGGGGAGGGGGCAGACGCGCCGGCAGATCGAAGAAGTGCGCGTCCTCGATCTGGCGTTCGAGCGCGCGGCGAACACCCGCCTCGAGCGCGCTCACGTCCAGCGTTCGAGGTGCAGCCAGCCCCGGAAAGGCCGCGACACCCCCCGTCGTCCGGAATCGCACCCGCATCGGCATCACCCTGACGTCGGACGCGGGGGGGGGTAGCCCCCCCCCACCGAGGTGTTGGCCCCCGCGACGCAGGCGGTCGCCCCTGGCGGTCGCGCCCCCCACC
>JANMCN010000111.1:0-3474 GCA_031361295.1 Acidobacteriota bacterium
CGTACCATCGTCATCGTGCGGGGACCGGCCGCGGCTGCGGCAGCTTATATGGCGGAGCGGCTGCCCGCCGACGCTGCCGGAGTCTCGTGGTATGCGGACCCGGACAGCGGGGCCTCGCAGGCACTCGACCTGAAAGGCGCTCCTGTGGTCATTGGCGTCGAACGAGGGGAGATCAAGTGGACCATCAGCGGCGTGCTGAACGATCCCAAGTCGCTCGAATCGGTGATTCGGACCTGGGTGGAGTACTGAATCGCATCCCACGTAAAGATCCTTTCAAACCCCCCAACCGACATCATCTTGCGGCGAACCTGGGCCGCGACGGCGTTTGCAGCAGGACAGACCGCACCCCTGACCAAGCATTAAGTCACGACTTGGCGGTGGCAGACCGCGTATCGGGGCCAGCGCCTTCAAGAGGCTGTTTCTAAAGGAATCTCTCAAGGCGATAAATGTCTGTTTTTAAGGCGACTAAAAGCGCTCTGATTTGAATCCCGCGTCTGATCATACCGAAAGTCTCCCTTCCGCAGTGGTACGAGGTTCGCCTACAGACTGAGTCTGACCCCAGCGATTGGAGTGTCCGGCAATGAGACGCGGAACAGATGCGGCTCTGCGTGAGACTCTCGACCCCGCTCCAGCAGGGAGGCCGGGGACGAGGCGCCTCGAGCTCGTTGAGTCCAGACCCGTCAGGAGAAACCGTCCCGTGGCTATTTTGAAAATTCCGCGATTTTGGTCCGCCGCGCAGTCGGGCCGGAGCCTTGCGAGCGCCGCTCACCGGGGGATCGGCGCGGCTCCCGCTGAGGGGCTGGACGCGTTCGGCTCCGAGACCGAGGAGGCATCCGAGCCGAAGACAGAGGCGCCGGTCGTCTCGCACGATTATGGCGTGACGCCGCAAACGGTTGCGGCGGCGAAGTGGCTGTCGGTGGTCCTCCTGAGCGGGGGATTGGCCGTCGCAGGTGTCTTCGTCTATCAGCATCGGTCTTCGCGATCGGCCAGCACGGGCTCGGTCACCGTCGAAACCAGCCCCGTCGGGCTCGACGTGGTATTGGGGGGCAAGACTCTCGGAAAGACCCCGTTGACGACGGCCCTGACGCCCGGATCGTATGAGCTGCGGGTCGGTTCACTTCCAAACGTGCGCACCATCAAGATCACGGTCGCCGCGGGCAGTTCGATCGTTCAGCGCGTGGAATTCGCGGACCCGGCTCTGGCGGCCCGTCAGACGACGGGAGGGCTCCGGGTGCAGACGGAACCCGCACACCTTCCCGTGCTGATCGATGGGGAACCCCATGGCCTTTCGCCAGTCGCCATCGACAACCTCGAGCCGGGCGAGCACCAGATTGCGGTGCGGACAACCGGAGGATTCGTCAAACGCGCGGTGTCCATCGTTCCCCGCGAAACGCTGTCGCTGATCGTCTCGTCCGCCGCGCCTCTCGCGGATCCGTCGGCCGTCGCGGCCGGATGGATCAGCGTGTCCTCGCCTCTGTCGTTGCAGCTCCGCGAGGGCGGTAAGCTCATCGGCACGAGCGAGTCCGATCGGCTCATGCTCCCGGCTGGCGACCACGACATCGAGTTCGGGAACGAGGCGCTCGGCTTCGCGGTTCGAAAAACCGTGCACGTGGCAGCCGGCAAGACGGCCGCGACGAAAATCGACCTGCCGAATGGCGTGCTGAGCATCAATGCGCAGCCGTGGGCCGAGGTGTTCGTGGACGGCGAACGGATCGGCGAGACCCCTATTGGAAATCTGTCGCGGCGTATCGGACCGCACGAGGTCGTCTTCAGGCACCCGGACCTGGGCGAGCGCCGGGAGAGCGTTGTGATTGCGGTCGGGAAGCCGGCGCGTATCGGCGTCGATCTCCGGAAGAAGTAAGCCATGCAACTGCGGCACTCCTGTCTCGGCGTCCTGGTGTTCCTGTCCGTCAGCGCGCCCTGTCCTGCGGCGCAGGATCTGCTCCAGCCCGTAAAAGATTTATATGCGTCGGCCGCGTATGAAGATGCGCTCTCCGCAGTCGGGAAGCTGGATCCTACGACTCTGAACGCCGACGCGGAGCAATATCGCGTGTTCTGCTTAGTCGCGCTCGGACGTGTCGATGAGGCCGATAAGGTCGTCGAGAGTCTGTTGACCGCGCGTCCGGAGTACCGGCCGGACCCGGCGCAGGCGTCTCCCCGGATTCAGGCGCTGTTTGCCCAGGTGCGGGGGCGAATCGGCCCGGCTCTCGTGAAGCGCAAATACCAGGAAGCCCGAGCGGCCATGGAGCAGAAGGATCGCGAACAGGCCATCGCCCAGTTCGAGACCATGCTGCGCCTCGCGGACGACCCCGACATCCGCACTGACGGCAGCGTGTCCGAGCTCAAGGAGCTCGGCGCAGGGTTTCTCGAATTGAGCCGGGCGATGCCGGCCAAAATCAAACCCGCGGCCGAACCGGCGGTCGGGGCGCCTCCGCCGCCAGTGCGCGCGAACATCATTGTTCCGCCGGTCGTCGTGCAGCAACGACTCCCAGCCTGGATTCCGGACCCCATGAGCCGCGCCACGGAGTTTCGAGGGGCGGTGCGGGTGCAGATTTCCGCGGAGGGCAAGGTCGTCGCTGCCGAGATGGTGAAGTCCGTTCATCCCGCCTACGACCAGATGCTGCTCCGCGCGGCCCGAGGCTGGGTGTACGAGCCGGCACGAAAGGACGGCGTCGCGATCGCGATGGAGAAAACAGTCGAGGTGACCGTGACCCCGCCCTCCCGAACGGGAGGGATGGCAAACAAAAGTCTGCCGTTTTGAGACCATTTAGTCTTCCGGTGGGTGGACTTACAACCCGACTCAATTGCGATTCGAGCGTCAGCCCACTTACCGACCGCTAAGTGGCACTTATTATTAGGGTTAGAGGCAGACAAAAATCTACCATTGGTGGCGGTAGGTTTGCACCTCAGGCGCATCAGTCGGGACGCGGCACCACGCGGGCCGATTACAGAACCGTAAAATCGAATGCTTTCACCGTCGCTCTCGCAGTTGCTCGAGCGTGCACGAACGCGTTTTGGCCTCGAGGTGGAGGTCATCGACGCGACGCTGCAGCACGTCTACCCGGACGGCGCAACCGCGCTCGCGAGAATGATTGAAGGTTCTCCCGACGTCAGGCAGTCGCTGCTGGGGGCGCTCGCGGGCGGTCGTCCGGAGCGGGTCGACGATGCGGGCGTCCAGTATCAAGTATTTCCACTTCGGAGCGCGGCGAGGGTTCGCCGGGCATCGGCGCTGGTGGCCGTGCGTCATACCGTCCGTGGCGCTGCAGCGGTGGACGAAGACACGGCCTGGCCGGAACTGGCTCGCGGCATCGTCGAGGCCGATTTCGCTGCGTCAGATGCGCTCAGTGATGAAAAACAGCAGTCTCGACGGCTCCTCGGCACGCTGCGCTTCGTCCGTCACCTGGCAGAGATTGACAGCGAGGCCGGGCTGGCGCAGGCGGTCGTCCAGGCGGGGGCGGTCTGGTTCGACGTGGA
>JANMCN010000140.1:0-5210 GCA_031361295.1 Acidobacteriota bacterium
CCCGAATCGGTCCTGACCGACGAGGGGCAGCAGGTGCTGCGCAATTTCCTGGAGTTGTGATGTTCGCCCCGCTCATCGAAAAGCTCCAGCGCCGCGAAGACCTGACGACCGACGAAGCCTCGGCCGCCATGGGCGAAATCATGGACGGCCGCGCGCGGCCCGCCCAGATTGCCGGGCTCCTCGTTGCGCTGACGATGAAAGGCGAGCGCCCCTCCGAAATCGTCGGCCTGGCCCGGACGATGCGGGGCCGGGCCGCACGGTTGTCGCGCGGGCATGCGCCGGTGTTCGATACGTGCGGGACCGGTGGCGACCGCGCGAACACCTTCAACGTGTCGACCGTGGCCGCCCTCGTGCTGGCCGCGTGCGGCGTGCGGGTCGCGAAGCATGGCAATCGTTCGGTGTCGAGCCGGTGCGGCAGCGCGGACCTGTTCGAGGCCCTCGGCGTGCGGGTCGACGCGCCCCTGCCGGTCGTCGAGGACTGCCTCGACCGGGCGGGGATCGCGTTCTTCTTCGCGCCGACGTTTCATCCGTCGATGAAGCACGCGGCCCAGGCTCGCGGGGATCTGGGCGTCCGGACCGCGTTCAACCTGCTTGGCCCGCTGACGAACCCGGCGGGAGCCATGCGTCAGCTCGTCGGGGTTCCGCGGCCGGAACTGACGGAGCTGGTGGCGCGGTCGCTGGCATTGCTCGGTTCGGAGCGCGCGTGGGTCGTGCACGGCGCAGACGGCCTGGACGAGATTTCCACCACGGGATACACGAAAGTCTCCGAGTGCCGCGGGGGAGCGGTCAACACGTTCTATATCCACCCGGGTGACTTCGGCGTGCCGAAGGCGGTCCCGAGCGATCTGCGCGGCGGGGACGCCTCGGACAACGCCGCGATCGCGAAGGCCATTCTCGATGGACGGCCCGGTGCGGCCCGCGACATCGTGCTGCTGAATACGGCGGCCGCGCTCCTGATCGCCGGGCAGTCGCCGACCATCGCGGACGGCATTACGCGCGCATCCGAGGCGATCGACAGCGGCCGCGCGCGCGCGACATTGGCAACGCTCGTGGCGCTCTCGAACGCCGGCGAGGCGGCGGTTCGATGAGCACCGGCGCCGTCATGCCGGACCTCCTGGCGACCATCGTCGCGGCGACCCGCCGGGTCGTGGAGGTGCGGGAAGCCGCGCGGCCCGCTGCGGTGCTCGCGCGCGACCAGACGCGCCAGCCGCGCGGCCGCGCGTTCGAAGCGGCGCTCGCCGCGACGACTGCGCCGCCGACCGATCGGCCGGCGCGCGCGCGAGTCATCGCCGAATGCAAGCGCCGCTCTCCGTCGAAAGGCATCCTGCGGGAGCAGTACGCGCCGGCGCGCCACGCGCGCGCGTATGCGCAGGCCGGCGCGGTCGCGATCTCGGTCCTGACGGAGCCGACCTTCTTCGATGGCCATCCGGACCACCTTCGGGACGTCCGGACCGCGGTCGACGTGCCGCTGCTCCGGAAGGACTTCATCATTTCGGAGTATCAGTTGATCGAGGCGGCAGTGCTCGGCGCGGACGCCGCCTTGCTGATCGTCGGCGCCATGACCCAGACTGAGTTGACGCGCCTGCTCGGCGCGGCAGAGAGGCTTGGCCTCGCGGCGCTCGTGGAGGTGCACGACCTCGACGAGATGGAACGGGCGGTGGACGCGGGAGCCCGCGTGATCGGGGTGAACAGCCGCAATCTCCGCACGCTGTCCGTCGATCTTCAGGTCCTGGACGTCGTCGGCCGGCGGATCCCGGACCATGTCACGGCAGTGGCTGAAAGCGGCATCCGGACGCCGGAGGATCTATCCCGCCTCACGGCGGCCGGGTACGATGCCTTTCTCGTTGGAGAGCGGCTCATTGCCGAGCCCGATCCCGGGGCCGCGCTGCGGGAGCTGCTGGGCGAATGATGGGTGCATCAGCCCTCCGGGTGAAGGTGTGCGGATTGCGTCGGGTGGAGGACGCCACACTCGCGGCGGAGCTGGGTGCAGCCGCCGTGGGGTTCATCTTCTGGCCGGGGAGCCCGCGGTTCATCGACCCCTCGACCGCGCGGCTGGTCGCGGCCGGTTTGCCCTCCGGTGTGCTGCGCGTCGGGGTGTTCGTGGACCAGGCGCCGGCCTTCGTGGAGCAGGTGGTGGGCATCGTGCCCCTGGACGCGGTGCAGCTGCACGGCTCGGAGTCGATCGGCGAGTACGCGCATCTCGGGGTTCGCCTCATCAAGGCGATCCCGGTGTCGGATCCGTTCGACGGCTCCGTGATCGATGCGGTGCCCGAGGACGTGACGGTTCTGCTCGATGCCCACGATCCCGAACGGCGCGGCGGCACCGGGCGCACGATTGACTGGACCGTGGCGGCCGCCATGGCGGCGCGGCGGCCCACAATCCTCTCGGGCGGATTGAACCCGGAGAACGTCGGCGAGGCGGTAGAGAGAGTGCGCCCTTACATGATTGACGTCTCCTCCGGTGTCGAGTCAGCGCCCGGGATCAAGGATCCCGAGAAGATGCGCGCTTTTTTCGAGGCGATTGCGCCCGCCGGGCCGATGCCCCGCGGCTCAGGACGACGATGACCATGCATCCATCTTTCGGGCAGCGCGATCCCGACGCCCGCGGGTATTACGGCGACTACGGCGGCCGGTTCGTTCCGGAAACGCTGATGGCCCCCATCGAGGAGCTCCGCCAGGCCTATTTCGAGGCGCGGTCCGACGAGAAGTTCCGGGCCACGCTCGCGCGATTGTCCCGGGACTACGTCGGCCGCGCGACGCCGCTGTACGAGGCGCGCCGGCTGTCGGAGACGCTCGGGGGCGCCCGCGTCTTCTTCAAACGCGAGGACCTCGCGCACACCGGCGCGCACAAGATCAACAACGCGCTCGGCCAGGCGCTGCTGGCGCAGCGGATGGGGAAGCGTCGTGTGATCGCGGAGACGGGGGCGGGGCAGCACGGCGTCGCCACCGCGACGGTGTGTGCGCTGCTCGGGCTCGAATGCGACGTGTACATGGGCGCCGAGGACATGGAGCGCCAGTCGCTCAATGTCTTCCGCATGCGCCTCCTCGGCGCCACGGTCCGCCGCGTGGACGCAGGCGCGCGGACGCTCAAGGATGCCATCAACGAGGCGATGCGCGACTGGGTGACGACCGTCCACCACAGTTATTACCTGCTCGGATCCGTCCTGGGTCCGCACCCGTACCCACTGATGGTCCGGGAATTCCAGTCCGTCATCGGCCAGGAAGCCCGCGCGCAGTGTCTCGAGGCCGTCGGCCGGCTGCCCGACGCGATCGTGGCCTGCGTCGGGGGCGGGAGCAATGCCATCGGCATTTTCGACGCGTTCATCGCCGATCCCTCCGTGCGGCTGATCGGCGTCGAGGCGGGCGGGCGCGGCATTCGATCGGGGGAACACGCGGCGCGCTTCGCGGGCGGGAGCTCAGGGGTGCTGCAGGGCACCCGCAGCTACGTCCTCCAGGACGAGGCCGGCAACATCGAGCTGACGCATTCGATCTCCGCGGGGCTGGACTACGCCTCGGTCGGGCCCGAGCACGCCTGGCTTCACGACTCCGCCCGCGCGGAGTACACGTGGATCGGCGACGACGATGCCCTGCGCGCGTTCCAGCGCCTGGCGCGGGAAGAAGGGATTCTCGCGGCGCTCGAGTCGTCGCACGCCGTCGCGCACGCGCTCAGGCTCGCGCCCACGATGCGCGCCGACGAAGTACTCATCGTCAACCTCTCCGGGCGGGGCGACAAGGACGTGCTCACGATCCAGAAGGCGCTCGATGCCGCCGGCGCCGGAGACACCGCCTGATGTCGCGCATCGACTCGGCCTTCGCGCAGATGCACGGCAGCGGGCGGGGCGGACTCGTCACCTACGCCACCGCCGGGGACCCGAACCGGACGGCCTCGGTCGAGATCCTCATCGCACTCGCGCGCGGCGGCGCGGACGTGCTGGAGGTCGGGGTGCCCTTCTCCGACCCGCTGGCCGACGGTCCCGTCATCCAGCGCGCGAGCGAGCGGGCGCTGGCCGGGGGAACGACGCTGCGCGGCGCCCTCGACATCGTCCGGAGTGTTCGCGCCGCCGTGGAAACGCCGATCGTCCTCTTCACGTATGCGAATCCGGTCCTGCGCATGGATCCGACGCTCTTTGCCCGGGCCGCGCGCGACGCGGGGGTGGACGGCGTCCTGATTCTCGATTACCCGGTCGAGGAGTCCGAGCCGCTGCGCGCGCCCCTGATGGACGCCGGAATCGACCCCATTTTTCTCATCGGGCCGACGACGACGGACGAACGGATTCGACAATCGGGGGCGCTCGGGCGCGGGTTCCTGTACGTCATCTCGAGGATGGGCGTGACCGGCGTGCGGGACACGTTCGATGGCCAGGTCGGCGGCCTGATCGCGCGCGTGCGCGCGCAGACGACACTGCCGGTCGCGCTGGGCTTCGGCATCTCGTCGCCGGAGCATGTGGCGCAGGCCTGCCGAACGGCCGACGCCGCGGTCGTGGGGAGCGCGCTCGTGCAGGTCATCGCGGAACACGGAGGCGCCCCGGACGTGGCGCATCGGGCAGGCGAATACGTGCGATGGCTGAAGAGCGCCCTGTAAACCGGCTCGACGAGCTGCGGCGCCGGATCGACGAGATCGACGAACAGCTCGTCGCGCTCCTGAGCGCGCGCGCCGAGTGCGCGCTCGCTGTCGGGCACGAGAAGAAGGCGGCGGGGCTCGAGGTGTATCAGCCGAGCCGGGAGGCCGAAGTGCTCCGCCACGTGCAGCACGTGAACCTGGGGCCGCTGGACGACGGCGCCATCAAGCGGCTGTTCGAGCGGATCATCGACGAAGCGCGCCGCCTGGAGCGGCTCGCAGACGCGACAAAGGCGGAGTGAAGATGGGTTATTGGGGAGCTGACAGCTGAGAGCTGAGAGCTGAATAACGCAACTGGCAATTCGGACAGAGATCGAAGGTATTTATGGTTGTGGTCATGCAGGAGCGCGCGACGGACGAGCAGGTGCAGCGGGTCATCGCGCAGCTCGTGGAGATGGGATTCGACGTGCATCGGTCGAGCGGGGCGCTGCGGACGGTCATCGGCGCAGTGGGTGGCGGGCACCAGCGGGATCCGAGACTTCTCGAGGTGCTCGACGGCGTGCAGGAAGTCGTCCGCATCACCGAGCCCTATAAGCTCGCCAGCCGTACGTTCAAGCCGGAGAACAGCGTCATCTCCGTCGGCGACGTCCGG
>JANMCN010000153.1:0-7008 GCA_031361295.1 Acidobacteriota bacterium
CGCAGCACCTGCTGCCCCTCGTCGGTCAGCACCGATTCGGGATGGAACTGCACGCCGTGCACGGGGAAGGTGCGGTGGCGGACGCCCATGATCGTGCCGTCCACGGTTCGCGCGGCGGCTTCGAGCACGTCCGGGAGCGGCTCGGACACGACGAGGGAATGGTACCGGCCCGCGGTGAACGGATGGGACACGCCGCGGAACACGCCCCGACCGTCGTGTTCGACCGATGAGACCTTACCGTGCATCAGCTCCGTCGCGCGGACCACGCGGCCTCCGAACGCGATGCCGATGCTCTGGTGCCCGAGGCACACACCGAGGAGGGGGATCCGCGACCCGAAGCGTCGGATCACCTCGATCGAGATGCCCGCCTCCTCCGGCCGCCCGGGCCCGGGCGAGATCACGATGCGTTCAGGTTCGAGTGCCTCGATCTCGTCGAGCGAGATCTGGTCGTTGCGCTTGACGAGCAGCGTCGCGCCGAGCTCGCCCAATCGCTGTGCGAGGTTGTAGGTGAACGAATCGTAATTGTCGATGAGCAGGAGCATCAGAGCCCGGCCTCGGCCATGGCCAGCGCCGTGAGCACCGCCCTCGCCTTGTCGCGCGTTTCCTCGAACTCCGCGGCGGGATTCGAGTCGGCGACGATGCCGGCGCCGGCCTGGATCCGGGCGCGTCCGTTCCGGATGGTGATGGTGCGGATCGCGATGCAGAAATCGAGGTTGCCGGCGAAATCGATATAGCCGACGGCGCCGGCGTAAATGTCGCGCCGGGTGGGCTCGAGCCCGGCCAGGATCTGCATCGCGCGGATTTTCGGGGCGCCTGAGACGGTGCCGGCCGGGAAGCAGGCGACGAGCGCATCCAGGTGATCGCAGTCGGAAGCCAGCCGCCCGTCCACCGTCGAGACGAGGTGCATCACGTGCGAGTACCGTTCGATAGCCATGTACTGCGGCACGCGCACGGAACCGAATTCACAGACGCGGCCGAGGTCGTTCCGGCCGAGATCCACGAGCATCACGTGCTCGGCCCGTTCCTTTTCGTTCCGCTTCAATTCTTCCCCGAGGCGGAGATCGTCCTCCTCGTTGCCCCCCCGGGGGCGGGTTCCCGCGATCGGATGGGTCTCGACGTGCCGGCCCTCGACCCGTACGAGCATCTCGGGTGACGATCCCACGATCGACAGCCCGCCCATGCGCGTGAAGTACATGTACGGCGACGGATTGACGTAGCGCAGCGCGCGGTACACGGTGAACGGATCCGCCGTCACGTCGGCCTCGAACCGCTGAGACATGACGGCCTGGTAGATGTCGCCGGCCGCGATGTGTTCCTTGATCGTGCGCACACCGGCCTCGTAGGTCTCCTGGGTCATGTTCGAGCGGACGGCGGGCGGCGCCTCCGTCCGGGGCTCCGGCTGCGACAACCCTCGTTCGAGCTCCCGTTCGAGGAACTGGATCTTGGCGCTGGCGAACTGGTAGAGGGCGCGCAGATCCTCGTTCCCCGTCACCCGCGCGTTGGCGATGATGAGGATCCGGTGCTTGACGTGGTCGAAGGCGAGCACGGTGTCGAACAGCATGAACCCGGCTTCGTCCTCGGGGTCGTCGCCGGATGTCTGCCCGCGGCTCCACGAGGCCGACGCCCAGGCCTCGAGCAGGGCCGGCTCGAACACCGGCGACGCGTCGTATCCGATGAATCCGACGGCGCCCCCGGTGAACCTCGGCAGGCCCGGCACGAATGGCGACTGGAACTCCGCCATCAGCCGCCTCAGCGCCGTGACGAACGGTTCGGCGCTTTCCGTCGTCACTCCCGACCGATCGATGATCGTGCGGCCGGCGCGCTGCCTGAGCACGAGAAACGGATCCTTGCCGAGGAAGGAATAGCGGGCGACGCGCTCGCCCCCTTCGACGCTCTCGAAGAGGAACGCATAGTCCGAGTGCTCGGCGATCTTCAGGAAGGCCGACACGGGCGTCAGCAGGTCCGCGATGATCTCCTTGACCACGGGCACGAACGTGCCCCGGCGGGCGAGCTCGACGAATTCTTCGAAGGTCGTCTGTTTCACTGGATGGTGTCCTCTGTCGTCGCGGCGGGGCGCCCCTCGCCACTCGCCGATGCCGCCGCCGCCGCGAAGAGCCCGGCGGGCGGCCGCTGCCCGGTCCACAATTCGAACTGGCGCTCGGCCTGGGCGATGAGCATCTCGATCCCGCCGATCGTGAGGCAGCCCTCGGCCCGCGCATGGCGGAGGAGGGGCGTCTCCGCAGGCACATACACGAGGTCGAACACGATCTCCCCGTCGAGGGCCACGCCCGCCATGGGATCGTCGTCGTCTCCGGCCCGCCCGCACGAGGTGGTATTGACGAGGACGTCCCAGCTGCCCGGGCGGGGCGGCCACGTACCGGCCGCCGCGTCCGAGAGCCGCGCGACTTCCTCGGCCGCCTCGGCGCGCCTGGCGCACACGGTCACCGAGGCCCCCTGAGATACGAGCGCGACAGCGACCGCGCGCGCCGCGCCGCCGGACCCGAGAATGGACGCGCGCGTCCCCTTGAGGGCAATCCGCCCCGCGAGCGGCGCGAGGAACCCTTCCACATCGGAGTTGGCCCCTATCCAGCGGCCGTCCCGGACGATGAGCGTGTTGACCGCGCCGACCCGGGTGGCGACCGCATCGGTTTCGGTGACCTTGTGCAGCATGTCCACCTTGAACGGCGCCGTGATGCTCGCGCCGCGCATGTGGGTGGACCGCGCGAACGCGACGAAATCGTCCACGTCCGCGGCGTGCAGCGGAACGTAGACGGCGTTCAGCCCGAGCGCCGCGAAGCCGGCGTTGTGCATCACGGGCGACAACGAGTGGGCGATGGGATTGCCAACGACCCCGTAGAGGGCCGCGTCCGGCCGGATCCTGCGAAAACGGAACTCGGTCAGCAGCCGCGCCGCCGGCATCTGCCCGGGCGCGACGCCGTCGCCCGCATACGTCCACCGGTTCCGCAGCCGCGCCGCCAGAATGCGCGACGGCACACCGGCCTGCCCCATGGCCAGCAGGACGTGTCCGTCCATTTCGTCGGCGTCGGCGAACGCCGGGTGCTGCGCCAGATCCATCAGCGTGCAGGCGTCGGTCAGCCGCTCCGCCGCCACCGCAATCTTGATCACTTCCGCGCCGGTGGACCGCATCGCGTGTGCGCGCTCCGCCAGATCCGCCGGGATCCTGTCGAAGGCATGCATCGACAGCACGATCCCCCGACCCCGGCGGCGGCGCACCATCGCGGGGACGAACTCGGCCCGCGCCTCGACATCGATGTACTCCGCGCCGGCAGCCTGGGCCTCGGTCAGCAGCCGCTCGCGCTCCTCTTCGGACCCGCGGAACCCGCCGCCCTCCCAGGAGGCCCGGCACGTCACGATGACGGGGCGGCGGCGACCCTCGACCGCGCCCGCCGCATCGGGCGTGTCGACGGCATCGAGACGAACCTCGACCAGATCGGCGTGGGCCGCGCCGTCGCGCGCGCGGCGCAGCTCGTCCATCGTTCGTCCGGTCACGGTCACGCACACCAGAGGCTCGCGCATGGGCACCAAAAGAAAAAGCCCCCTCAGCCGGGGCTGAGGAGGCTTCGTGGAATCCTTATCCTGCCGCGTGCAGGTTAACGGACCGCCCCCTCAGCGCACGCGTACCCCCACCAATAGGACGCGGGCGTCCCCTGGCGGAACCGATACGGCCGGCTGAGAAGCGGAAACGTCAAAACATTGGTGACAATAACAGACCGCGACGAGGGCTGTCAATTTTGGCCCTCTCCGGCAGCCGCTGCAGAGGGCTGTCTCCTTGACCCGCAAGCAGTTAGCGCTTATAACTGGAGCTCGCCTCCGCCAGGTTCCGTGATCCGGTCCATATGAACATCCGCACAGCCGCCGCGGCTCTCGCCCTCACGCTGTTCTGCTGGATCCCCGCGCCGGCGACGTCCGCCTTGATGCCGCTCGACGAAATCAAGCCGGGCATGACCGGGATCGGACGCACGGTCTTCGAAGGCACGAACCTGCAGGAGTTCAAGGCCGCCATCGTCGGCGTGCTCCGCAATATCCAGGGGCCGAACCGGAACCTGATTCTCGCCCGCCTGGAGGGCGGCCCGCTTGCGAAGACCGGCGTGGCCGCGGGGATGAGCGGAAGCCCGGTCTATATCGACGGGCGGCTGATCGGCGCCGTCTCCTACTCGATCGGGTCCTTCCCCACCGAAGCCATCGCCGGGATCACACCGATCGAGGAAATGACCGACGCGACCCAGCTCACCCGGCGCGTTCCATCGCAGCAGGCGCGCCTCGAGCTGCCGGTCACCCGCGAAAGTCTGTCGGCCGCATTGAGATCGGCATTTGGACGGCTGGAGCCGTTTGCCCATGCCCCCGGCGATGTCCAGGTGTTCGGGATGCCGGCGGCCTCGGGCGCGCAGCTCGGCGCGATGCTGCGCCCCATTTCAACGCCGCTCATTCTCAGCGGATTCGAGCCCGCGTCGGTCGACCTCCTTGCCGGCGCATTCGGCGCCGCAGGGTTCACGCCTGTCGTCGGGGGCGCCGTCGGGGGCGGTCCGTCGGCGCCGACGGATGCGCCGGAACGCCAGATGACGGGGGCGCTCCGCGAAGGCGACGCGGTCGGCGTCTCGCTCGTCGGCGGCGATCTCGAAATGGGCGCGACCGGCACGATCACCCACATCGACGGCAACAAGGTTTACGCGTTCGGCCATCCCTTCTTCGGACTCGGTCCTGCCCAGTTCCCGCTGACGCGCGCGTACGTGTACGCGATGCTGCCCAGCCTCATGTCGTCGTTCAAGATCTCCTCGATGGGCGAGGTCATCGGCACGATGCAGCAGGACCGGGCGACGGCCATCGCGGGCACGCTCGGCAGCGGACCGGCTGTCGTGCCGATGTCGGTGAGCCTGCAGTCGACGCGAGAGGATGGGACGAGGTCGAGGCGGACGTTCAATTACCGCGTCGCGCAGGACCAGGCCTTCACGCCCCTGCTGGTATATGTGGCGCTGGCGAACACGATCGGCGCCTACGAGCGGCAATTCGGCCCCGCAACGTTCGCCATCAAGAGCCGCACGCACATCAAGGGGCACGACGACCTCACGCTCGAAGACGTCTTCACCGGGGACAACGCGACGCTCGGCGCCGCGACCGCGGTGGCGGGTCCGGTGTCGATGCTCCTCGCCAACGACCTCGAGCCGGTGACGGTCAGCGGTCTCGACATCACGCTCGAATCAGCCGAAGCGGCGCGGACGGTCACGATCGAACGCGTGTGGCTCGACGAGGTCCATCCGCGCGCGGGGCGCGCCGTCCCCCTCAAGGTCCTCACCCGGAGCTACCGCGGCGAGGAGAAGATTTCCACGGTGCCGGTCGAAATTCCCGCCCACGTGTCGGGCCCGCTCTCGATCCTCGTCACGGACGGGCGGCAATTGAATGCGATTGAGCAGCGCGATCTTCGCCGATCGCTGCAGCCCCAGAGCGTCGCCCAGATGATTCGCGTGCTCAACGACACCCGACGCAACAACCGCATCTACATCCGCCTTTTGAACGGCCGGCCCGGCGCCGTCGTCAATGGCGAAGCGCTGACCGCCCTGCCGCCGTCCGTCCTGTCCGTGCTCGAAGGCGACAGCAACGGCGGGAGCTACACGCCCATCCGCAGCGCGGCGGTGGGGGAATGGGAGCTCCCGATGGACTCGGCGGTCACGGGGTCGCGGCTGCTGGCCATCGATGTCGAGTCCCGCGGGGCCCCCAGCCGCTAAGCCTGTTGTTGTTTCCCCAGTCCTTTCTGGTACCGTTTCACCCATGCTGATGTTCCGCGGTCGTGCCCGGCCTCTGCGCCGGAGCCCAGGATCTGCCGTTCCCACCCGGTCGCGCGGGTGGCCGCCGACCACACTCGTGGCCATCGGCGCCGCGGTGATCGCGCTCGCGGGAGCGGGGCTCAGCGCGGCGTCCGCCACGTTCTGGACCGTGTCGACGCAGGCCGACTTCCTCAAAGGCGACGCCGTAGACGTGTCGATCGACAGCGACGGCCGGTTGTTCCTGGGTCCATCTCCGTCCGTCGTGGCCGAGACGTCGGCACCGTTCCTCTGGACCGTGATCGAGAGCGCGGACGGGACGATGTGGGCCGGCAGCGGGAACGAAGGCCATGTGCTGAAGGTCACGAAGGACGGGAAGCTCACGACGTTTTTCGACGCGGCCGAACTCGAGGTGCACGCGCTCGCCCCCGCACCAGGCGGCGGGCTCTACGTCGGCACGTCTCCGGACGGCAAGATCTACGAAGTCAGCGCGGACGGCAAGTCCCGCGTGTTCTTCGATCCCGGCGACAAATACATCTGGTCACTGGTGGTGGACAAGTCGGGGAACGTCTTCGCGGCCACCGGCGACAAGGGGGTCATCTACAAGATCACCCCTGACGGACACGGGACGCCTTTCTACAAGACCAACGCGGGAAACGTGGTCACGCTCGCCCTGACCGGTGCCGGCGACCTGATCGCCGGGACCGAGTCGCCCGGACGCGTGTTCAGGATCGACCCGGCCGGCAAGGCCTTCGTCCTGCTCGACTCCCCCTTCCGGGAGATTCACGCCGTGCGCCTGGCGGGCGACGGGACGATCTACGCGGTCGCGGTCAACGGCACGCAGGGAGGCGAGAGCCGCGCGACCGATCCGCCGTCGGCGGCCGAACCCGCGCGACCGCCGGTGACCTCGGTCTCGACGGAGATCACCTCCGTCACGGTCATCGACAGCTCGGTCGCCGGCTCCGCCGCCGGTTCCACGCCCAACAAGGCGCGCAAGACCGGGCGCGGCGCGATCTACCGCATCCGGCCCGACGGGCTGTGGGACACGATGTGGGATTCGGGAGAGGATGCGCCGTACGACATCGTCATCGAGCCGTCCGGCAGCCTGCTCGTCGGCACGGGAACCGAGGGAAAGATCTTCCGCGTCAGCGGTGATCCCGCAAGGGCCACGCTGCTCGCGCGCGCGGCTGCGCGCCAGGTGACCGCGCTGCTGCGCGAGCCCGACGGACGG
>JANMCN010000179.1:0-13655 GCA_031361295.1 Acidobacteriota bacterium
CACGCCGACCAGCCCGATCAACGCCTATGGCGAGACGAAGCTCGCGATTGAGCGGGCCCTCCTGCACTACGAGGGGGCGTACGGGCTGAAGTCGATCACGCTCCGGTATTTCAATGCCGCGGGCGCCGACCCGGACGGCGAGCTCGGCGAAGATCATCACCCGGAACTTCACCTGATTCCCCGTGCCATCGACGCGGCGCTCGGCCGCGATAAGTTCCAGGTGTTCGGCGACGACTACGACACGCCTGATGGGACCTGCCTCCGCGATTACGTTCACGTCACCGATCTGGCGTCGGCGCACCTGCTCGCCGTGGAGGCACTCAGAGGCGGCGCGGGCTCGACGCGGTACAACCTCGGCAACGGCCGCCCGACGTCGGTGAAGTCGGTGATCGATGCGGTTGAGCGCGTGACGGGACGGAAGCTGCCGTACTCGGTGGCGCCGCGCCGCGCCGGCGACCCCGGCGTGCTCTTCGCCTCGAGCGCGAGGATACGGGCCGAACTTGGCTGGTCGCCGCGCTACGAAGACATCGACGTCATCGTCGACACGGCCTACCGGTGGCGGCACGCGCATCCGGCGGGCTATCAGAAGGCGACCGCCTGATGTCCAAGCTGAAGGGTCAGCTCGCCGATCCTTTGCTTTCAGTCGTGATGCCCGCGTACAACGAGAGCGAGACGATCGAGGAAATCATCCGCCGCGTGCTCACGGTCCCGATCCGCACCGAGCTCATCGTCGTGGACGACGGGTCGAAAGACGGGACACGGGACATTCTGACGCGGCTGGCAGGGGAGCTGAAGTTCAAGCTCGTGTTCCAGCAGGCCAACGCGGGCAAGGGGTCTGCTCTGCGCCGCGGCTTCCAGGAGGTGACCGGCGACCTGGTCGTCATTCAGGACGCGGATCTCGAATACTCGCCCGAGGAGTTTCCGGCGCTGATCTCGCTCATCTGCGAGGGGCGCGCCGACGTGGTGTATGGCTCGAGGTTTCTGGGCCGGCACCGGGTGTTCCTGTTCACGCACTACGCCGGCAACCGGTTCCTGACGCTCGTGACCAACGTGCTCTACAACACGATGCTCTCGGACATGGAGACCTGTTACAAGGTGATGCGGACCGAAGTGCTTCGATCCATGACGCTCGAGTCGGACGGATTCGGGATCGAGCCGGAGCTGACGGCGAAGATCTTCAAGCGGCAGTATCGGGTCTACGAAGTGCCGATTACCTACGATGGCCGCAACTACGATGAAGGGAAGAAGATTACCTGGCGCGACGGGTTCGTCGCGCTCTGGGTGCTGTTCAAATACCGGTTCACCGAGTGAATCCGCTCCCGCGCCTCCTGGGCTACGCCCGTCCGTATCGCGGACGCTTCCTCGCGGCCACCGTGGCGATGGTGCTGTATGCCGCCGCGACGGCGGCCGTCGCCGCCCTGATCCGTCCGCTCATCGACAACGTCCTCCCGAAGGGGACCGGCCTCTCCTCGTGGTGCACGTGGCTCCTCGCCATCTACGTCGTCAAGGGTGCCGGCGCGTATGCGTCGACCTACCTGATGACGGATATCGGGCAGCGGGTCGTGCGCGATCTGCGGGACCAGCTGTTCAGGCACATCCTCGATCAGTCCGCAAGTTTCTTCAGCCGGCGGACGACCGGGCAGCTGATGTCCCGGATCACCAACGATGTCAATCAGGTGCAGCAGGCGGTCTCGGAGACGATTGGCGACCTGCTGCGCGAAGGACTGTCGGTCGTCGGGTTCGCGGCCTATCTGTTCTACAAGGACGCGCGGCTCGCCCTCGTCGCCGTCACGGGCGCGCCCCTCGTGGTGTACCCGCTCGTCAGGTTCGGCAACCGGATTCGGAGCACGACGCGCAAGAGTCAGGAAGAGCTCGAGCATCTCTCGCACGTCACCGCCGAAGCGTTCGCCGGCCACCGCATCGTCAAGGCGTTCGGCGCCGAAGGGCACGAAGAGCAGCGGTTCCGGCGGGCGTCGTACCGCTTGTACCGGACGAACCTCAGAGTCACCCGCGCGCTGGCGATTCTTCCACCCCTCATGGAACTGCTCGGCGGCGTCGCGGTCGTGGGGCTCATCTGGTACGGCAGCACACAGATTCGGGAGGGGTCTCTCTCGGAGGGGGACTTCGCGTCGTTCGTCGCAGCCGCGTTCATGATGTACGGGCCAATCAAGAAGCTGAGCCGGGTGAACGCCACGATCCAGCAGGCGATGGCGGCGTCGGAGCGCATCTTCGAGCTGCTCGACACGCACTCCGAGGTCAGGGAGCGGCCGGGGGCGCGGCCCCTCCCTCAGCTGACGCGCGGCATCGAGTTCCGCGGCGTGCATTTCTGCTACGACGATCGTCCGGGCAAGCCCATCCTTGAAGACGTGTCCTTCGAGGTGGGGCTCGGGCAGGTCGTCGCGATCGTCGGATTGAGCGGCGCCGGCAAGACGACGCTCGTCAATCTGGTGCCTCGGTTTTTCGACGTGACGAGCGGGGCGATTCTGATCGACGGCGTCGATCTGCGCGACGTCACCCTGACGTCGCTGCGCGAGCAGGTGGGCATCGTGACCCAGGAGACGGTGCTCTTCGACGAGACGATCGCGAGCAACATCGCGTATGGGACGGCCGGCGCGAGCGCCGAAGCCATCGAGGCGGCGGCGCGCGCGGCGCACGCCCACGAGTTCATCGTCACGCTGCAGTCCGGCTACGATACGTCGATAGGGGAGCGCGGCCAGAGGCTGTCCGGCGGGCAGCGACAGAGGCTCGCCATTGCCCGCGCGCTCCTGAAGAACTCGCCGATTCTCATTCTGGACGAAGCGACATCGTCACTCGACGCGGAGTCGGAGCTGCTCGTCCAGGACGCCCTGCAGAATCTCATGCTCAACCGAACCTCGTTCGTCATCGCGCACCGCCTGTCTACCGTCCGGCGCGCCGACCTCATCATCGTGCTCGACCGCGGCCGGGTCGTGGAAACCGGGCGGCACGACGAGCTGCTCGCGAGTCCGGACGGGGTGTACGCGAAGCTGTATTCGCTGCAAATCTTCGAGGAGCGTCGTGGGCTCCTGTCGCCAGTGTCGGATCAGCAGCCATCGGTCTCATGATCAAGAGCATGACGGGATTCGCGTCGCTGACGAGAGACGACGAGGCCGGAACGGTGGTCGTCACCGTGCGATCGGTGAACCACAAGTTCCTGGATCTGCAGCTTCGGATCCCGCCGTCCCTCGCGCCTGTCGAGTCCCGCCTGCGCGCGCTCGTGCAGCGCCACGTCGGGCGCGGGCGCGTGGAGGTCTCGGTCAACGTCCAGCAGCGACGGGTTCCCGCGCTCGAGGTGGAGCTGAACGAAGCATTCCTGGCCGCGCTCGGCGGCGCGCTCGACCAGGCGCGCGAACGCGGCTACATCGCCGGCGTGATGACGCCAGGCGATTTGCTCCGGTTCCCCCAGGCGCTGTCGATCCGCGAGACGGCGGAGGAGCCCTCGGGAGCGGCCGACCTCATCGCCACGCGGGTGGAGCAGGCGCTCGGGGAGGCGCTCTCCGGCCTCGACGAGATGCGCGTGAGGGAAGGTGGTTATCTCCGTCAGGATCTCGATACACGCCGCGCGCTGCTCGGGGAGTTGTTCGAGCGGGCCGCGCTGGCGGCGGAGGGAGGTCTGTCGGGGCTGCAGGCGCGGCTGGAACAGCGGGTCCGTGAGCTGCGCGCGGACGCACTGGCGGACGAGGCGCTCATCGCGCAGGAAATTGCCAAGTTCGTGGGACGCTCTGACATCACCGAGGAAGTGGTGCGCTTCCGGGGCCATCTCGAACACTGGCGGGCGCTCTCGGACTCACCCGAGCCGTGCGGCCGCAAGCTGGACTTCCTGATCCAGGAGATGAACCGTGAGGTCAACACGCTTGGTTCGAAGGCCGAGGGTCCGGCTGTGTCCGAGGTCGTCGTGTCGCTGAAGGCGGAACTCGAGAAAATGCGCGAGCAGGTGCAGAACGTTGAGTGAACACGCACCACATCGGGGGCCCGAACTCGAGGCGCGGGGCTCGGGGGATTCTGGTTCGGCGGAGCCGCGGGGCCTCCTGTTCGTCGTGTCGGCGCCGTCGGGCACCGGCAAGACGACGGTCGTCGAGCGGCTGGTCCACTGCGTGCCCGATTTGTCGATGTCGCGGTCGTATACGTCCCGGGCCGCGCGGGCCGGCGAAGCCCCCGGGGTCGACTATAATTTCATCACCCGCGCGCGGTTCGAGGCGATGATCGCGGCGGACGCCTTTCTCGAGTGGGCGGACGTCTTCGGGAACCTGTACGGCACGAGCGCGGACGATGCGGAGCGGGATCTGAACGCGGGGCGCGACCTGGTGCTCGTCATCGACGTGCAGGGGGCGCGGCAGGTCAGGCGGCGGCGGGCGGGAGCGGTGGGCATCTTCGTGCTCCCGCCGTCCTACGCCGTGCTCGAGCAGCGGCTGCGAGGCCGCAGCGCCGATACCGAAGGGGCCATGCAGCGGCGGCTCCAGACGGCCCGTGACGAAGTGGCGGCGTTCGCCGAGTACGACTACGTGGTCGTCAACGACGAGCTCGACGGGTGTGTGGACCGCATGCGGGCGATTGTTCTCGCCGAACGCGCGCGGCTCCGCTCGGCCCGCGCCTCCGCCGAGCGGATCGTCGCGACGTTCGACGAGCAGGCGTGAAGCCTCCGACGCCCGCAGGCCGGTCCGGGAGCGCAGATCTCCGGTCTGTGAGCTGAAGTGTGAAGGCTGAAGTCTGAAAGCTGGATTGAACAAGGACACCCCATGGCCCTGATCGCGCTCGGCGTAACCGGCGGCATCGGCGCGTACAAGGCTGTCGAGGTCGCGCGGGGGCTGCAGAAACGCGGGCACGAGGTCGCGGCCATCATGACGCGATCGGCCCGGCGCTTCATCGGCGAGGTCACGTTCGAGGCGATCACGCGACGGCCCGTCATCACCGATCAATACGCCCGAGGGTCCAACGCCAGCATCGAGCACATCGCCCTGGCGTCCGACATCGGGCTGCTTCTCGTCGCCCCCGCCACGGCGAACGTCATCGGCAGGTTTGCGCACGGGATTGCCGACGACTTCCTGAGCTCCCTGTACCTCGCCACCCGGGCCCCGGTCCTGATGGCGCCCGCGATGAACACGCTGATGCTCGAGCATGACGCGGTCAGGCGAAATCTCGAGACGCTGGCGACGCGCGGGGTCCGGTTCGTCGACCCCGGGCAGGGTTTCCTGGCGTGCGGATGGATCGGCAAGGGCCGGCTCGCCGAGCCCGACGAGATTGTCACCGCCGCTGACCTGCTCCTGCGTCCGTCCGGCTCGCTGCTGGGACGATTCGTGCTCGTGTCCGCGGGTCCGACGTATGAAGACCTTGACGCCGTCCGTTACGTGGGTAACCGGTCGAGCGGCAAGATGGGCTACGCGATTGCCGCGGAAGCGGCGCAGCGCGGCGCCAGGGTGGTGCTCGTGTCGGGGCCTTCGCACCTGCAGGCGCCAGCGGGCGCCGAGATGGTCCACGTGCGCAGCGCCGACGACATGCACCGCGCGATTGTTCCCCACGCCGCGCATGCCGACATCGTCGTCATGGCGGCAGCCGTTGCAGACTACACGCCCGATCGAGGACGTGCGGCCGGGAAGATTGAAAAGCGCGAGGGGCCGATGGACCTCCGGCTCGTTCGGACTGTGGACATCCTCGCCGAGCTCGGCGCGGCCCGTGGCGCCGCGGATCGGCCGGTGCTCGTCGGCTTCGCTGCCGAAAACGGCGATCCTGTCGCACGCGGACGCGAGAAGCTCCGACGCAAGAAGGTCGATGTGATCGTCGCCAACGATATCTCGACGGACGCGGCCGGATTCGAGTCCGACAACAATGCGGTCACGATCATCAGCAGCGACGGGGAAGAAGCCGTGCCGCTGGCGCCGAAGTCACGGATCGCCGCGACGATTCTCGACCGGGCGGAGCGACTGCTCGCACGAGCGGCGAAGTGAGGTCGGAACGCTGAGAACTGCTCGCCTGAACCGATGAACCAACTCGCAGAACATTTTCGTTTCTACCAGGAACTCGGCGTGACGGGTGTGAGCCGCGACGCGCGGTGGCGCCGTCGGGCGACGATGACGTCGGCCGGACGGGACGACGCGCCGGAGACGGTCGCCGCCGAGGCCGAGCCCGCCGGGGCGCCTGGGGCGGTCGCCGTGCCCATGGCGCTCGCGCGGTCCGAGGCAGAGGCGCTGTCGGCCATACGCGATGATATCGGCGAGTGCACCCGATGCAAGCTGCACGCGCTCGGGCGCCGCCAGATCGTCTTCGGCACCGGGAGCCTGACCGCGGAGATCATGTTCGTGGGAGAGGCGCCCGGCGCGGACGAAGACGAGCAGGGCGTGCCGTTCGTCGGGCGTGCGGGACAGCTGCTCACGAAGATGATCGGCGCGATGGGGCTGCGGCGCGACGATGTCTATATTGCGAACGTGCTGAAGTGCCGCCCCCCTGGCAACCGGAACCCGGAGCCGGATGAGATCCAGACCTGCGAGCCCTTCCTCTTTCGCCAGATCGCGTCGATTCAGCCGAAGGTCGTCATCGCACTGGGTGCCTTCGCCGCGCGTACCCTGCTCCGGACCGAGGAGCCCATCTCGAAATTGCGCGGCCGCGTGTTCGATTACCGCGGCGCCAAGCTGATCCCGACCTTCCACCCGTCGTACCTGCTGCGGAGCCCCGGAAACAAGCGGGAAGCGTGGGACGATCTGAAGACCGCACTTGTGCTGCTCGGCCGGCAGGTTCCCGCTCCGCCGTCGTCCGCCCCAGGCGAGTAGGGGCCATGCGCCTCATTGCCGTCGCCGTTCCGGTCCCCACCCTCGACGCACTCACGTACAGCGTGCCCGAGACCCTGCCGATGCCCGTCATCGGCGCACGAGTCCTCGTCCCGCTCGGCAACCGGACGCTCACCGGCATCGTGGTCGACATACCTGAGCCCGCTGCAGATGCCGCGGAGGTCGCGTCGGTGGCGTTCGAAACCGAGACCTCGGACCAGGAACCCGGGACCAGGCCCATTCTCGATATCCTCGACGACACCGCGTTCCTGCCGGCGGACGTCGTGAAGCTGGCGTCGTGGGTCGCGAGCTATTACGCGTCGGGAGCGGGGGAGGCCATGGCGACGGCCATGCCCCCCCGCGCGTGGGTCGAAAGCGAGCGCTACGCCCAGATCACGGACCTCGGGGAGGCACGGCTGCTCACGGAGCGGGGTCCGCGTCGGCGCGTGCTGGAGGCGCTCAGCGGTGCGACGCCGGTGCGCATGGAACGGCTCATCGGCCGAGGTACGCTCGCGCCGTCTAGGACGCCTGCGACTGCGGCGGGCGCCAGCCGGACCGGCGCCGTCGTCGCGGTTGCGGAACCTGCCGGCAACCCTCCACGCGGCTCGCACGCGGTGCTGCTCGGTCTCGAGCGTGACGGGCTTATCCGGGTCACGCACCCGCTGAAAGGGTCGGCGGACGCGTATCGCACGATACGGGTCGCCAGCCTGACGGCGCAGGGGCATGAGGCGACGGGTGCCGTCGCTCCCGCGTCGAGCGTCTCCGGCCGGGCTGCGCCGGACGCGTCGGCGCCTCTGAAGCTCGGCGCGCGGCAACGTGAGGCGCTTGCTCTGCTGAAGGCCGCGCCGGACGGGATCGAGACAGCCGCGCTCGACGACCGCGGCATCGGCGCAGGGACGATCAAGCGGCTGACGGAGCTCGGTCTCGTCGCGATCTCGCGCAGGCGGGTGGAGCGGGACCCCGTGGACCACGGTGTGCTGTCGTCTCCCGTCGCGCGGGAGCCTCACGTCTTCACCGAGGAACAGGCGGCCGCCTTCGCGCGCCTGCACGCACTCGCGGATGCCGGCACGTTCGCGACGGTCGTGCTGCACGGCGTCACAGGCAGCGGCAAGACCGAGCTGTACCTGCGACTCGCGGATGCCGTCCACCGGAGCGGGCGCGCGGTGCTGATGCTCGTGCCGGAGATCGCGCTGACACCCGCCGTCGCGGCCGTGTTCCGCGCGACATTCGGCGATCGCGTCGCCATCCAGCACAGCGGCCTGTCGGACGGCGAACGACACGATCAGTGGCAGCGGATCCGCCGCGGCGACGTGGACGTCGTCGTCGGAACCCGCTCCGCCGTCTTCGCTCCGCTGCGCTCGCTCGGACTCATCATCGTGGACGAGGAGCACGACGGGTCGTACAAGCAGGAAGAGAGCCCGAGGTATCACGGCCGCGACGTGGCGGTCGTCCGCGGCAGCCACGCCGGCGCGCTCGTCGTGCTTGGATCCGCGACCCCTTCGCTCGAGAGCTTCCACAACGCGGAGCTCGGGCGCTACTCGCTCATCACGCTCGAACGTCGCGTGCTCGATCGTCCCATGGCGACCGTTCGCATCGTGGACATGCGCGCGGAGTACGCCGAGTCGGGCCCGGGCGTCATCCTCAGCGGGGCGCTCTGCGAGGCGCTGACCGACAGGCTTGCCAGGAGGGAGCAGGCGATCGTGCTGCTGAACAGGCGGGGATTCGCGACCTCGGTGTTCTGCCGCCAGTGCGCCTCCACTCTCGAATGTCCCAACTGCAGCGTCTCGCTCACTGTCCATCGTGCGGCAGGCCGGGCCCGGTGCCATTACTGCAACCACGCGATGCCGATCCCGAAGGTGTGCGTCAACTGTGCGGGCCCATACCTCGAGCAGATCGGCTTCGGAACCGAGCGGGTCGAATCGGAGCTCGTGACCCGCTTCCCTGGGGCGAGAGTTGCCCGCGTGGACCGGGATACGATTCGCAAGCGCGGAGCGATTGCCGCGCTCCTCCAGCGGTTCGGAGCCGGAGAGATCGACGTCCTCGTCGGCACGCAGATGATTGCCAAGGGGCACGATTTTCCACGCGTGACGCTGGTCGGCGTCATCTCGGCCGATGTCGGGCTCGGGCTCGCGGATTTCCGCGCCGCCGAACGGACGTTCCAGCTGCTCACGCAGGTCGCGGGTCGCGCCGGCCGCGGAGCCATCCTGGGAGAGGCCATCGTGCAGACGCTTTATCCGAATCACTACAGCATCCGCCACGCATGCCGCCAGGACTACGCAGGGTTCTACACGGAAGAGATCGCGTTCCGCCGCGCCATGCGGTACCCGCCGGCCGTCGCGATGATCAACGCCGTCGTGAAGGCGCGCACGCGTGAAGCGGCCATGGACGACGCCGGGGAGCTCGTGAAGGCATTGAAGCCGGGCGGTGAACCTTACCGGGTACTCGGGCCTGCCCCGGCGCCGCTCAATCGCCTGAAGGGAGAACATCGCGCCCAGTTCTTCATCAAGGGCACTCACCGTCCCACGATGCGGCAGGCGTTGCTGACTGTCCTCGCGACGCGCCCGGAGATTCGACGACGGACGATCGTGGACGTCGATCCGGCGTCGGTGCTGTGAGGCTCGACGGTTCGGGCTCACCGCGCGCCCACGAGATCCTGCAACTGAATCGGCACCGGTGTGAAGCACAGGATGAACATCACGAGCGCGAAGACCGCGACAGCGACGCGCGGGGCGCCGAGCGGTTCGTACTCGTCGATCACACGCGGGTGTCGAGGGCCGAACATCGCCAGCATCGTCAGCATCATCACCGTCATGACCAGCCAGCTCATGGACACGAAGGTCATGCCCACGGCAATCGTGACCGTCGCGAACGAAATCGGGGTGGACCAGCGGCCGAGCGTCGCATACGTGATGTGCCCGCCGTCGAGCTGACCGAACGGGAGCAGGTTCAGCGCTGTCGCCAGCATCCCGAACCAGGCGGCAAACACCATCGGATGGATGTTGACGGTGGCACTGTCCGGGATCGATCCGAAGACGACGCGGGTCGCGAGCTTGAAGAGGAGCGGCTCACCAAGGAAGAGGACGCTGCCGTGAGTCGGCGCCGGCACCACGTTCGACAGGGTCATCCCCAGGAACAGGGCGGGGACCAGCAGCGCGAAGCCGGCAATCGGCCCTGCGACCCCGATGTCGAACAGCACGCGCCGCGTGGGGAAGGCCTCGCGAATCCTGATGACCGCCCCGAGCGTCCCCGTGAGGAACAGGACCGGGGGCGTCGGAATGAAGTAGGGGAGGGTCGCATCCACGTTGTATCGTCGACAGAGCAGGTAGTGCCCCATTTCGTGCGCGCCGAGGATGCCCAGGAGCGTGCCGCTGTACCAGAAGCCCTGGAACAGGAGCCCCCAGGAGAGGATGACGGGACGCATCGAGAACTCGGAGATGAACGACGCGTAGTGGATCGCCCCGGCCACGGTGGTGCTGGCGATGGTCAACACCAGCAGCAGAATGTGCAACCACAGACGACTCTGAAACTTGCGGGGCCTCTGGGGCAGCACGAACGAAGCCTCGAAGGGCTCGAGCGGAAATGCGGCGGCCGGGTAGCCGGCCTCGTCGGAAGGGTACGCCACCTACCCTCCGATGTTCTGGAGGTCTTTGCCGGGCTTGAAGCGAATGGTCCGGCCGGGCGGAATCCGCACTTCTTTGCCGGTGCGCGGGTTGCGGCCGATCCCGCGCTTGCGCGGCTTCACCTGAAACACCCCGAACCCGCGGAGCTCGATGCGTTCTCCACGCTGCATCGAGAGGCGCATCGCGTCGAACACGGCATCCACCGCCACCTCGGCCTTGACCTTGGTGATATCGGCGATTTTGGACACCTCGTTGACGATGTCAACTTTGATCATGCTTAGGCGCTCCTCGGGATTTGTAAATACTATAGATATAGACACTTACGCTGTCAAGGTTCGTCCTAAATAGACTTGTACATGCCACCGAAAACCACATCCCGCGGACCCAAGGTCGTGCTGGTCGGGCGGCCGAACGTCGGCAAATCGACCCTCTTCAACCGGATCACCAATTCGCGCCGGTCCATCGTGACGGCCATTGCGGGCACGACCAGGGACGTCATCGCGCAGCCGGCGGAGTGGCAGGGCGTGGCCTTCACCCTCATCGACACCGGCGGGATGTTCGGCGCCAACGAAGATCCCCTCCACGAGCTCGTCGTCATTGCGGGCCGGCGGGCGCTGGAAACTGCGGACATCGTGGTGTTTGTGGTCGACGGGCGCGAAGGGCTCGTGCCCGGCGATCACGAGATTGCGGCCCGCCTCCGGAGCGTGAAAGTTCCTGTCCTGATGGCGGTCAACAAGACGGACGACAAGCGGGCGCGAGGGCGAGCCGTCGAGTTCTACCAATTGGGATTCGAACCGGTGGTCGAGCTGGCGGCGGAGCATGGTGAGGGCGTCGGCGACCTCCTCGACGAGATCATCGAGCGGATCCCCGAGAAACTCGAGGGAGAGGTCGATGCGCCGGAGGAAATCGCGGTGGCCATCGTCGGCCGTCCGAACGTGGGCAAGTCGTCGCTGCTCAACCGGTTACTCAAGGAAGAGCGGTCCATTGTCAGCGAGATGCCGGGGACGACGAGGGATACCGTGGATGCGGTGCTGAAGTGGCGGCACCGGACGTTCCGTATCGTGGACACAGCGGGGATCAGGCGGGCCGGGCGGGTGGCGCGGAGCGGACAGCTCGAATCGCTGAGCGTGATCCTGGCCCGGCGGGCGATCGCGAAGGCTGACGTGGCGGTCCTGCTCATCGACTCGGTCGAGGGCGCAACGGACCAGGACGCGACGATTGCAGGCGAGGCCGAGAAGGCGGGATGCGGCATCATCGTGGCGGCCAACAAGTGGGACCTGATGAAGGGGCGGGGCACGGACTTCTCGAAGGGCTTCGACGACAAGATGCGCCAGCAGATGAAGTTCCTGGAGTACGCGCCCATCCTTCATATTTCGGCGACGAGCGGCGAACGGACGCTGAAGGTCCTCGAGACCATCGACAAGGTGGCGGCGGCGCGGTCGAAGCGGATTCCAACCGGCGAGCTGAATCGCTTCATCCAGCGCGTGACGGCGACGCACCCGCCGGCGAGCCCGGGCCGGCGGCAGGTGCGCATTCTCTATGCGACCCAGAAAGGCACCTCACCGCCCACGTTCGTGCTCTTCACGAATGTCGCGACCGAGTTTCACTTTTCCTACGAGCGGTATCTCGTGAACCAGCTTCGGGAGACGTTCGATCTGGCCGGCACGCCGATCAGGTTGCAGGTGAGGCGGAGGGAGAAATAGCGGCGGGTGGGATTGCCGGCGGCGAAGCGGATGCTCCGCCGCCGGATCGCGCGGGAGTCGACGCTATTTCGTCTCGGGCGCCATGCTCTTCGCCGCCGGCTTCGCCATGGGCGCGGTCGGCACCATGATGTGCGCGTACTTCGTGCCCTTCCACATCACCCAGGGTCCGCCCGCGTGCCAATCCGTCGGCAGCGCGTTCAGCTGGCTGGCGTCGGGCATGAGGACCATGATGTGGGGAGGGGCGACGACCCATTGATTGTCCTTCGTGGGGGCCGTCGCGAAGGGATCGGTATTGCTGGTGCCTTGGTCGCCCCGCAGCATGTACGCGATACCGATGCTCTTGACTTGCGGGTCCTTCTTGTTCATCCAGGCGTCGGCCCAGCCCTGCCACTCCTTGTCGAGACACATGACTTCCGGCCCCGGCATGCACATCCACCCATTGGTGCCGGCGCGAAGCTCTTTCATCTTGCCGTCGGGGCCCGCTTCCATGACGGCCGCGTTCCGGCTGATGTCGGCCGGCGCGGCGCTGACTGCGAGCTTGATTTTTGCGGCGTCCGACAACGCGGGCTTCCCGGCGGGCGCCATCGCGGCATGTCCGCCTGGTTTCGGAGCCGGCGCCATGGCGTCGTGCGCTCCGGCCTTCGGGGCGGGTGTGTCGGGCTTGGCTGGCGCCTGGGCGCCGAGGCCGAGGCCTCCAATCGCGAGACAGACGGTGAACGAGACGATACTCTTGCGCATAATGTCCTCCTGACGAAGCCGTACGGTGCCTCACTCTCGCGCCGATGTGGCTGAGCTGTCAAGGTTCAAGTAGAGTGTGCCGACGGCAGCGGCAACGCGGGAGGACGATTGGACGGAGCGGCGAATCGACCCGATCTCTCTGTTATACTTGGCGGCGCGCCCCTGATGCCCGGTGTGACAACCGTAGAAATCCCGAACCGATCGCTGTTCCGGCAGCCTGAGGTGTGTGAGATTGCCCAGGTGCAGCCGTACGTACTCCGCTCCTGGGAGGCGGAGTTCCCGGACCTTGGCGTCGCGAAGACCGAGGGAGGGCCGCGGGTGTATCGGCGCGCGGACCTCGAGTTCGTGCTTCGCATCAAGCACCTGCTGTTCGTGGAAGGGCTCACCCTGGCGGGGGCGCGCCGGAAGCTGGTGGGGGAGCGGCCGCCGACGGCGGAGGCTGTCGCAGCCGATGCGGCCGGCCTCGTCGAGTTGTCGACCCTCCTCGGGAGCGATGCGCGCGAACGGATCCTGCAGGTGAAGCGCGGCCTGAGCGAGCTGGCGACCATCCTGGCGAAGGATCCGCGGCAGGGATCGACCGTCGCGGACAATCTGTTCGACCTGTCCGAGCCGAAGGCGCCGAAGCGGGCGGCGAAGAAGAAGAAGTAGCGCGGAGCTTCAGCTCCGCGGACACGATTCGGGATGTGGCGCAGCCTGGTAGCGCACCTGACTGGGGGTCAGGGGGTCGCTGGTTCGAATCCAGTCATCCCGACCAATTTTCGCACTTTCGTTGACGTATCGTTGACGCATAAATCCGTAAGCTCGGCGTTGCTTTTCGC
>JANMCN010000180.1:0-2389 GCA_031361295.1 Acidobacteriota bacterium
GCCTCGAGCGCCGCCTCGATCTGATTCTCGAGCGCCGCGCGTCCCACGGCGGACTCGAAGATCACGTTGCCGCTGGCGATGAACGTCTCGACGCTGCCGAGGCCGAGCCCTTCGAACAGCTTGCGCAGCTGCTCCATGCGCACGGTGTGGCCGCCGACATTGATCGCCCGCAGGAACGCGACGTAGCGCACCTCAGGCGCTCACTTCGCCAGCGGATCGGGGCGCATCTGGAACTTGATGACCTTGCTGGTCGTCCCCTTGCCGGTCTCCATATGGAACGGCGCCCGCGTGCTCACCGTCGTCCACAGCCCACGTCCCTTCCAGCCCCCCTTGGCGTCGTCGATCCGGCCGTCGAGCCATTTCGTGTAGTAGCCGTTCGGATACGGCACGCGCAGCACGACCCACTTGCCGTCCTTGAGGACGAGCAGTCCCTCGGACTCGTTGCCGGTGTTGATCGGGATGTTCTTGCCAAGGCCGAAGGTGTCGAACTGATCGACCCAGGTGTAGTAGCTGCCCTCGGCGCTGCCCCCTTCGGCGACGCCCTTCAGCTGCGGCAGCGGCTCGGCGTAGAGCGTCCAGCCCTCGGGGCAATGCTGCCCGGTCGCCTTCGGTCCGTTGAGCGGCCCCTTGCACTTCCGGCGATCGAAGCTGGCCATGTGGCCGCTGGCGAGCGCCGCCCAGACGACGCCGTCGCGGTCGATGTCCATGCCGCGTGGCGAGAAACCCGGGTTCTTCGGATCGTTGAACGGCGGCTCGTAGACTTCCGCCAGCGCCGTCTCCGGTGGATTCGTGCCCGGCACGAGCCGCACCGCCGCGCCCGGGTAGCCGAGCACCGATCCCCAGATTGATCCGTCGGGCGCCGGCGCGACCGAGTAGAACGCCGCGCCGAAGCGCGTATCCTTCGCCGGGTCGGCCGGCTGGCCGGGCTCGACATACTCGTCGCGCTTGCCGTTGCCGTTGGTGTCGATGATCAGCGCGGTCCAGCCCTGCGACTTCTCCTCGTCGCCGGTCTCCTCGTACATCTTCGTGTTCAGCCTGCCTACGACCTGGCCGCCGCCGCTCGTCCACAGCGTGTTGTTCGCATCCTCCGCGAACATCAGGTGATGGGTGCCGAAGCAGGTGCTGATGTGGGTGATCTTGCCGTTTCCCGGGTCGTACATGGCGAGGTGCCGGCCGGCGCGTGCAATCGGATACAACTTCGCCGACGGATGATCCGATCCCGCCTTGCAGTAGTCCGGGTTATCGGGCGGCCGTACGGCGGACGTGAACCAGACCCGTCCTTTCTCATCCAGCATGGGATTGTGGACATTGTTCTTGCTCGTCCAGACGGCTTCATTGCCCCAGTATGGCGACGGCTGAATCATCAGAGGTGTGGTCGGCGGCGTGCTCGGATCCCTGACCGTGAGCTTCACCTGCCCGATGCTGTTCTCCACCGGATCGAGAACCGGCAGGTAGTCCGCGCTCAGCTCGAGCGCTCCGTAGATCGGCCCGTTGGCATTGAGCGTGGGATTCCGGCGATCGGTGGAAACCTCGTCGTGCAGGTAGGCCTTCGGGTCCGCCCAGTCCCATTGCGTGATGACGACGTTCTGTTCGAGCCCCTGCGGCCGCGGCGGCTCCGGCGGCACTTCGCCCGCGGCGATACGATCGGTCCAGTCCGCGAACTGCTTCAGAGCGCGGTCGCGACCAATCCCATTGAGCGTACGCACCATGTCGGCCCCCGCCTGGCCCGACTGGATGCGTCGATCCCAGGCGGCGACCGATGAATCGAACGGTCCAAGCGCCTTTGGAATTTCGCGCGTCCCTTTGCTGCCGAGCTGATGACAGGCTGTGCAGCCACCCGACTTGATCATGCGCAGCCACTCGGCCTGGCTGGTCATGGTCGCCGCGATCCCGTTGCCACTCGGGCCCGTGCCTGGAAACTCGCTCTTGGGCGGAGCGGCGAGGAGAGACAACCAGTACCCGGCCGGGTAGATTTCGGCCGCGGCGCGCGGATTCGGCGCGACAACGGCGGTCAGGTTCAGAATTTTGCCCGGTGCCGCTTTCGTCTTCGGCGAATCCACGAGCCCGTAGCCGCGGACCCACACGGTGTAATTCGCCTTGGGCAGGTCGGGCACAACGTACCGCCCGCGACTGTCGGTAACGACGATCTTCACCAGCCGCGTCGGCAGGTCCGTCGTTTCCGCGATGACCCACACGCCGGCCTCCGGCCCGTTCGGACCCGTGACGACGCCGCCAAGGTCGTCCGCATCGATGGGGATCACCTCAGGAGCCGCCTGACGTGCGCCCGTCACCGCGACAGACGAAGCCAGGAGCAGCGCGAAACCGGCCGCAAGAATCCCCGGGCGCATTCGTCGAGTCGTTCTCATTCTGGTGTCTCCTCGTCTCAGAG
>JANMCN010000181.1:0-15909 GCA_031361295.1 Acidobacteriota bacterium
CCGTCCGCCGACGACCACGAGTTCAGAGGCGCCGTGACTCGCCATCGCACCAATATAGGCGAACGGCCCCTGGCTCGATCTCTGTTAGATTTGTCGTATGCGCATCCTGCTCGTCGGCGCCACCGGCACAATCGGCGAGGCCGTCGCGTCCGCGCTGGACGGCCGACATGAGGTCGTTCTTGCGAGCCGCCAGAAGGCGCATGAACGAGTGGACATCTCGGACCCTTCGTCCATTCGTGCCCTCTACGCAAGGGTTGGCCGCGTGGACGCGGTCGTGAGCGCGGCAGGGCGGGCTGCGTTCAAGCCACTGGGCGACTTGAACGACGAGGATTTCGCGTTCAGCCTCGGACACAAGCTGATGGGGCAGGTGAACCTGGTTCGCTTCGGGATCGCGTCGGTCGCCGACGGCGGGTCGTTCACCATCACGAGCGGCGTGCTCGCGCAGCACCCGGCGCCCGGCACCGCCGCGATCAGCCTGGTGAATTCCGCGCTCGAAGGGTTCGGGCGCGCGGCGGCTCTCGAGGCGCCCCGGGGTATCCGCGTCAACGTGGTGAGCCCGCCGTGGGTGACGGAGACGCTGAAGGCGATGGGCATGCCACTCGACGGAGGGCTGCCAGCGGCCGTCGTCGCCCGCGCCTACGCCCGCAGCGTCGAAGGGAAGGAAACAGGGCAGGTCATCTCGCCGAGTGCCTAGCGACTGCAGCACCGCGACAGGGCTGTCCTTTCACGGTGTCCTCTCGCATGGACTTTCGGTCGTCCCGCGCACACTCTTCTCAAAACGTGGAGCAATTCCAAAGCTCTGGCATTGGCACGACAGTTGGTTTGTCCCCGGCGGGAGACCTCCATGGCACACACACGAGTCACACGGATTGCGCTGATCGCGGCGCTGGCGGCCGGGCCCGCGCTGGCGAGCGCGGACGACGGCCAGCGGCATCGCGGCGGGTCGGACGGCCCTGAGCAACGCGCTGAACGAGCCCCTCGGGGCGAGTCGCGTCAGGGCCAAACCGCGGCTCCCGGCGCGCGGGAGCCGCAGAATCAGGACGAGGGCAGCCGGCGGCAGGACGACCGGCGGGGGTCGCCCGCGGCGCGCCGCGGTGACGGGCCGCGCCAATATGCCGTGCCGCGCCAGAACGTGGGCCCGCGATACGAACCGCAGCGGCCGTACGAAAGCTGGCGTGACGAGAGCCCGCGATACGAAGGGCGGCGTTACGAAGGGCCGCGATACGAAGGGCGGCGATACGAAGAGCGGCGATACGAAGAGCGGCAGTACGAAGGGCAGGGGCGGTACGACGCCTGGAGGTACGAGCCTCGCGTCATCCAGCGGCCCTACTACTCACGGGGCGGCTACGGTCCGCGTACGGTCATCGTTCCCCGATTCATCCGGCCGAGCATCGTCACGATCGTCCCGTACCGCCCGTATGCGTATCGTCCGCGATTCGGGCTCGGGAGGTACTACGGCGACGACGGTTCGTACCCATACGGCTACACGCCGCGTGGCTACTACGATCCGATCCCGGGCCGGCTGTACGGTGGCTTGCGGATCACGGACGCTCCCCGAGAGGCCCAGGTGTTCGCCGATGGCTATTACCTCGGGATCGTCGACGACTTCGATGGCGTGTTTCAGCACGCCAATCTGGAGGCCGGGACGCACCGCCTCGAGATCCAGGCGCCCGGATTCGAATCGGTCGCGTTCGATGTGATGGTGCAGCCGGGGCGGACGATCACGTTCCGCGCGGACATGTATCCCTACTAGACCTTTGACGCCCGGCCGCGTCCGGCGCTCGCATCGCAGCGCCGGACGCAACATCACCTGCTCAGAGAAGCCCGCGTCGGCGCATCCAGCGCCGAATCAACACGAAGACCATCAGCACGCCGGCGCCTTTCAGCACGGTTTGAAGAGACGCCAGCCACCCGACCCGCGCCGTGGCGGGAGGCTGCCGACGGTGACGCCGCGGCACGGCTCCGCGTCCAGCCGATCACGTAGACTGCCTGACGTGGGCTTCGGTCCTCCCCAACGAGAGGGTGCTGGTGTAGTGTTGCGTGGCGCCGGTCGGTTCCGGGCTGTTGTGAGTCGAGAGAGACGGAGGTTCGAGTGATGGGCGGGAACGAGGCTTCTTCCACGGCACGACGACTGGTCGTCCTCCGCGCGGCCGTAATGCTGTCGCTGGCGGCATCGACCGTGTTCGGTCAAGGCCAGCGCGAATGGCGCGACTACGCTGGCGGTCCCGACAGCTCGCGCTTTGTCGCGGCAACCGGGATCAACAGCTCGAATGTGATGCAGCTGCAGGTGGCCTGGACGTATCCGGCCGGCCTGACCGACTTCAATCCGCTCGTCGTCGGAGGCGTCGTCTACGGTCGCGGGCCCGAGGGATCGTTCGTCGCGCTCGACGCCGCGACGGGCAAGCCACTCTGGGTGCACACGGGCGTCGAGGGTTTCAACGCGCGCGGCGTCAATTACTGGGAGAGCAAGGATCGGAAGACGCGCCGGCTCATTTTCAGCTCGACCAATTTCCTCCAGGAGCTCGACGCCGTCACGGGCGAGGGCGTGTCCTCCTTCGGCAAGGATGGCCGCGTGGACCTCCGCGTCGGGCTCGACCGCGACCCGTCGACGATCAACCAGCAGTCACGTACACCAGGGCGGGTCTTCGAGAATCTGATCATCCTCGGCTCGGCGACGAACCAGGAGTACGCCTCGGCGCCGGGTGACATTCGTGCATTCGACGTCCGCACGGGCGCACTCGTCTGGACGTTTCACACCGTGCCGCGACCCGGCGAATTCGGCTACGACACCTGGCCGCCCGATGCCTGGAAGACTGTCGGCGGAGCGAACAACTGGGGCGAGCAGTCCATCGACGAGAAACGCGGCATCGTGTACATCCCGACCGGCAGCGCCAAGTACAATTTCTACGGCGGCAACCGGAAGGGTGCCAACCTGTTCGGGGACTGCATCATCGCGCTCGACGCCCGGACGGGCAGACGCCTCTGGCATTTCCAGATGGTGCACCACGACATCTGGGATCTGGACAACAACTCCGCGCCGCAGCTGACGACCATCCGGCGGAACGGCCGCACGATTGACGTCGTGGCCGTCGCGAGCAAAACCGGTTACCTCTATGTGTTCGATCGTGTGACCGGCGAGCCCATCTGGCCGATCGAGGAACGGCCCGTGCCGCAGGGCACGTCCGTTCCGGGCGAAGCGGTGTCGCCCACGCAGCCTTTTCCCACCGCGCCGCCGCCGTTTTCGCGTCAGAGGTTCACGGCCGACGACGTGAACCCGTACCTCCTCACGCCGGATGAGCGCGAGCAGTTCCGCCAGCGCATTCTCAAGGCCCGCAACGACGGTCCGTTCACGCCCATCGGGTTCGAGGACGTGATCCACATGCCGGGCAATCAGGGCGGATCGAACTGGGGCAGCACCGCCGGGAACCCGACCGACGGCAGCGTGTATGTGATCGGATTCAACGTCCCGACGATCATCCGGCTTCTGAAGCCGGGCGAGATCCGCGCCGGCGCCCGCGGCGGTCCGCCCGAAGTCGTGAAGGAGGGACGCTATGTGACGGAGGGCTTCGGGCTGTATCCGACGATCGTCAATCCGCCGTATACCACTCTGAACGCGTACGATCTCAACAGCGGCACGCTCAAGTGGCAGATCGGACTCGGGGATGACCTCCGCCTCGTCGGGCAGGGTGTGACCGGCACGGGCTCCGCGGCGACCGTCAAGGGCGGGATCATCCCGACCGCGACCGGCCTCCTGTTCGTGACCGCCGCTGACCGCAAGGTCCACGTCTACGAGAGCACGACAGGCAAGCAGGTCTGGGAGCTTCAGCTGGGCGCGACGACCAGTGGCTCGCCGTCCATGTACGAACTTGGCGGCCGCCAGTACCTGCTCGTCACGGCATCAGCGCCGGCGGTCCCGGTCGGCGGACGTGGCGGGCTCGATGCCGTGCCGGCCGTCGCCGGCCCGACGGGCATCGTGGCCTTTGCGCTTCCGGCGAAATGACGTTCGAGGCGCACGTGTTGCACGTTGCACGTTGCACGTTGCACCTTGCACGTTGGACGTGTTGCACGTTGCACCTTGGACGTTGGACGTGCTGCTATCCCCTGACCGCCCAGCGGAGCTTCGCGGCGGACGATCGAGGATTCACCCGGCGTTCATCGACCGTGGGTCGCATGACGTCCTCCGCGATGCGGACGAACGAGCCCGAGCGCCTACCCTCTTTGAACGCCTGTTTCACGCGGCGGTCCTCCCCCGAATGGAAGGTCAGGATGGCGACCCGCCCGCCCGCTGCCAGGCAGTCGGGGAGCAGGCGCAGAAAGGCGTCGAGCGCGCCATACTCGTCGTTGACGGCGATGCGAAGTGCCTGGAAGACCCGGCGGACCGTGCTGTCGATTGTCTCGGCGCCATGCCGGCCGGCCGTCATCGCATCGGCCACCGTCCCGGCAAGTGCCGCGGTGGTCGTGATCGCTGCCCGGGCCTGCCGATCGACAATCGCGCGCGCCAGCGCATCCGCGTCCTCCAGGTCCGCGTTGGCTTCGAGCACCCGCGCCAGCCGTGGCGCATCGACTGACGCGAGCAGCCCCGAGGCGGGCTGCCCGCGGTGCGGATTCATCCGGAGGTCGAGGGGACCCTCGCGTTTGAACGTGAAGCCCCGCGAGGGATCGTCGAGCTGCATCGAGGAGAGGCCCAGATCCGCAAGAACGACAT
Source organism: Acidobacteriota bacterium (assembly GCA_031361295.1). GTDB lineage: Bacteria > Acidobacteriota > Vicinamibacteria > Vicinamibacterales > 2-12-FULL-66-21 > JALZOC01. The sequence goes on from JANMCN010000181.1 coordinate 4,706, forward strand.
CGGCCAGTGGGAGCCCGTCGGCAGCAAGCACGCGGGCCAGCCCGGCGAAATTGCTGCGACGCGTGATCAGCGAGTCTCTGGGGATCCCCGACGACCGCAACCTCGCGTCCGTCTTCGGCAGCTCGATCGGGTCGACGTCGAGGCCGAGCACCCGGCCGCCCGGCAGGACGCGATCGAGCAACGCCACCGTGTGTCCGCCATACCCGAGCGTCGCGTCGACAGCGAAGTCCCCCGGCCGGGGCGACAGCACCTCCAGGATTTCCTGCACCATGATCGGCCGGTGCATGCCGGCGGGCGTCTTCCCGGAGGCGAGCACCTTTGCGACCTCGCCGATGTAGCGATCGGGATTCAGTTCTTTGTACTTCTCCTCGAACGCGCGTGGATGCGAGCCGCGATATCGCGGGCGTCTGGCCGGTTTGCCGGAAGGTGCGTCAGCCATGCGGTCGACGATCACTTTACATGGTATGACTGCATGTCGGCCGCCTGCGGATCGAGGACTGGTGAGGGAATGAAGCGGTTCCTGACGTGCGTGACGCTCCTCGCCTGCCTGCTCGGTGAGCTCGATGCGGGGGGCCTCCAGCAGCCCGTGTTCCGTGGGCGAGGCGACACCATCCGTGTCTTCGTCACCGTGACGGATCGTGATGGACGGCTCGTCACCACCCTCGCACAGGACAACTTCGTGGTGCGCGACGAGGGTGAGCCGCAACCGATCACCCAGTTCGACAATACGCCGCAGCCCATCCGGCTGATCGTGATGCTCGACGTATCCGGCAGCATGGAAGGCAACCTGTCGTTGCTCCGTGAAGCCGCCGCGCAGCTGTTCGCACGGTTCCGGCAGGACGACGTCGCGCGCGTCGGCGCGTTCGGCCACGAGATCACGATCAGCCCCTCGTTCACGCACGACGCCCGCGAGCTGGCCGCGGCGCTGCCGACCGGGATCGCGCCCGATGCGCCGACACCGCTCTGGCGCGCGATCGACGAGGCGCTCGGCGCGTTTGAAAAGAGTGACGACCGGCGGAAAGTGATCCTGGTCTTGAGCGACGGAAAAGACACGGGGCCCCTCAGCTTTCGCCAGCGGCCCGCCAGCCAGGGGGATGTCATCGACCGCGCCCGCCGCGAGGATGTGATGATCTACGCCGTCGGCATGCGCAGCCGGGGCTCGCGGTCGATGCAACCGGGCATCGGCCCTGGGGGACTTCGCGCGATGCTGCTGGCGGACCTGCCCGATCCCGGGCTCGCCCGGGTCTCGGAGGAGACCGGCGGGGGCTACATCGAGATTCGCCTGGGGGAGAATCTCGGCGCCGCCTTTGCCGGGGTCGCCGACGAACTGCATACGCAATACCTCCTCGGGTACGCACCGCCCCGACGTGACGGCAAGGTGCACGGCATCGGCGTGCGCGTGACGCAGGGCGGATTGAAACCCCGCGCCCGCAGGAATTACGTCGCACCAAAGGAGTAGGGGGATCGCCATGGATCGACGCTTGTTCATCGCGGGAACCGCCGCGGCCGCGTGGCACGCGTCGCGGCTGGCGGCATGGCAGGGCGCGGCCGTCGAGCTCGGCTCGATCGACGGCAGCGTCGGCGGTAACCAGTTCACGCCGGTGCAGTTCCTCGACTACCTGGCGTCGATCAAACTGACGTGGGCGATGATGTCTCTCCCGGTCCCGGTGCTCGACGACGAGGCGGCCATCAGGGAGATCCGCCAGCACGCCGACCGGCTGGGCATCCGGCTGCAGCTGGCCCACGGCTCGGTCTGCCCGAGCTCGCGGTCGTTCAAGCCGGAGCTCGGCACGCTCGAGGCACAAGTCAGCCGCGCGCTCAGGGCCTCACAGATCTTCGGCGCGACCTGCATGCGATGCATCCTCGGCGGTGATTCCGAGCGGCCGCAGATCGACATGCACATCGACAACATGATCAAGGCCGTCCGGGGTCTCCGGTCACGCATTGTCGATTCGGGTGTGAAGCTGGCGGTGGAGAATCACGGCGGCGACCTCCAGGCCCGTGAGATGAAGATGCTGGTGGAGGCAGTCGGCCGCGATGTGATGGGGGTGTGCCTCGATTCAGGCAACCCGGTGTGGATGCTCGAAGACCCGCACATGACGCTCGAGATGCTCGCGCCCTATGCCTTGACCTGCCACGTGCGGGACAGCGCCGTCTGGAAGGTCCCGGAGGGTATCGCCGTCCGGTGGGTCAACATGGGCGATGGGAACGTGGACATCGACGGCTGGATCCGGAAGTTCATCGAGGCCAGGCCCGGGTTGCCGATCATCTTCGAAAACCTGGTCTCGGGCCGCCCGCGCGTCCATGCCGTGTATGACCAGAAATTCTGGGACAACTGGCGGCAGATGCCGGCGTGGGAATTCAGCCGTTTCCTTTCCGTGGCGGAGAAGGGGACGGCGAAGCCGGCGACTCCGCTGGCGGAGGGAAAGACCGCGGGACAGCAGCGCATCGACGACCTCGAGACGAGTGTGCGCTACACCCGCGATTTGCTGCGGCGGATCTGACGCTTCGGGTCAGCCTCGGATCTTTACTCCTTCGGCGCGTCGTTCTCGAGTCTTCCGGTTCTGTCCACACCCCCCAGACCGGCACGAACGGCTTGAAGTCGTCGCCCGACTGGTCCGGGTCGCACGTGTCCACAGACCATTCTGGACTGTCGGCGGCCCATCAAAGCTATCAGCAGGTGCAGCCCCCGCAGAGGGCATCACCGGTAGCCGAACACGGGCGGGAACATGACCACCACCAGTGCCGCCCAGACGGAGTACACAGGCAGATAGGCGATCTGCCATCGCTCCAGGGCGGCAAACGAGGCCCGGTGACGCAGGAAGGACGCATACAGCCACGCCGACCACGCCAGGTTGGCGAGCAGAATGAGATTCTCGCCAAGCGCCGCGACGCGGTTGGGAGTGAAGCCAAATTCGGAGATGCGGGCTGCGATCGCCGCGAGCGCCACCCCATCGACTGCGAGCGCGCTGACCACGAGCACCAGCTGCAGCCCGTCGAAGAAGTCGGGCGGTGCCTGCGGGTCGCGCGCGGAGGCGGCGTAGAGCACGAGCGCCACGACCAGCACCAGCAGCAGGTCGAAGCCGATCAGCACCTCCCGCTTGACGTTGATGGGGCTGCCCGTCCACGCCATCGTGCCCAGAAACACCAGCAGCAGAACTGTGAACAGCGGCGTGAACAGCCTGGTCAGCACCGGTGCCATGTTCTCAATCACGCTTTGCTTCGCCTCCACGAGCCAGGATCCGATGATGACCGCCCCAGCCGCCCCGCACGGGATCAGCCAGCCGGCGACGAACCACGCCGGGTTCATCTCGATGGCCCTGAACATCATGAACGTAAAGCTGGTGAGGACGATGCCGCCGAGCGCGATGAGCACGTAGTAGATCGCGAGTTCGCCCGAGAACCGGACGAAGTGCATGCGCCCGCCATCGTCGAACCCGCGGCCCCGGACATACGCGAAGCCGACGGCCATCCACAGGGCGATGGGCAGGTGCAGAATGGTCAGCACCTCGGTGTTGCTGCCCGTGCGGAACGGGAAGACGTTGGCACAGACGGCTCCGGCCGCGAAGGGCAGAGCCAGCCAGAGCCCGCGCGCAACGTCCGACCCGCGCTTCCACATGAAGTAGGCGGTGAGCAGTGGCAAGACGAACAGGCTGGCGTTCCGGGGGTAGAACAGCGGCACGTTGGTGTCAGGGCTGAGCCGAATACCGAACAGCGCCGGCAGCTTGACGGCAACCGCGGCGGCCAGGGCAAGGCCCAGGACGACGAGGATCTCGGTGCGCCCGGTGCTGGCCGGTTCGTCAGCATCGGGCGCCATGACCAGCTGCTTCCACAGCCGATCGGAGTGCGCGAGTGCGAACTCGCGGGACAGCGCATCGAGGCTGCCCATGCGCGTGACCGCGACGAGGAACGCTTCGTCCCCGGTCAGGCCGGCCTCGGTGAGGGTCCCCATCTGGTCGCGCAGGTGTCCCTCGAGCTCGTCGACGTCGGCTCCGTGAAGCGCCTGCCGGCGGCGTACGTAGCCCCGCCACTGCGCGATTTGCTCCTCGATCGGTCGGGCGGGAAAGGGCGTCATGCCGTGCACACCTTCATCCAGATGCCCCGCAGGGTACCGTCCACGACCTGCCACTGCTGCCGCTGGGCTGTGAGCTGCGCCCGGCCCTCTCTGGTGATCCGGTAGTACTTGCGCTTGCGGCCATGCTCCGACGCGGACCACTTCGCCGCGACATGCCCCTGGCGCTCGAGCCGATGGAGCACGGGATAGAGCATGCCGTCGGTCCACTGCAGGTGCCCGCCTGACAACTCGGCCACTCGCTTGAGAATGGCGTAGCCGTAACTGTCGCCTTCGGACAGGATCGCGAGCACGAGCGGCGTGGCGGAAGCAGCAACCAGGTCCTTGCTCATGTCCATACGTAGAGGCGTTATACATTGAGATTCTATGTATGTCAACAGCACGCGGCCCGCCGATTCACAGAAGGCACTCAAGACACGCCCACGCCGCTCAACCTCTAGCCCCCATAACCCTTCCACAGCCATTCCAGCGCTTCCGGCAGCGTCTGCTGCTTGACGGTCCGATCCGAGTGCCCGGCGTTGCGCGCGAAGACGAACTGGTAGTGATACCCCTTTGCGGCGAGCACCGCCGCCATGTTCTCGTTGGCGACGACCCAGTCGTGCATGGTGTCGCGCATGACATTCGGATTGAGCAGGTCCCGGTCGCCCACCTCCATCCAGATGCGAATCGGCTTTGCCGGGGTAGTCGGGATGAGCCGCTCGTGAAATTCCCAGGCGCCGTGTGGCGTGTCGGCGCTCGGAGGCCACTGCTGGTTGACGTAGGTTCCCGAGTAGGTCAGGACCCGGTGATACCGCTCCGGGTGATACCACGCCATGATCAACGCCGCCGAGCCACCGGAACTGCCACCCATCGTGGCCCGTCCGTCGGGATCCGCGGTCAGCTTCACGTTGCACCGCTTTTCGACGAGCGGCAGCACCTCGGTCTCGACGAAGTCCGCGTACCGTCCGGACATGGTGTCGTATTCCAGCCCGCGCTGGCTGCCCTGCGCGTCGCCGCTGCCGTTCCCGATGGAGATGGCAATCATCGGCGGGACGCGCTTCAGCGCAATCAGATTATCCAGCGCCGTGAAGAGCGCCTGATCGGGTCCGTCCGCCCCGACGATGAACGGCGCCGGCGTGCCTGGCACGTACTGCTTCGGGACGTAAACCGATACGAGCCGGGTATAAGGAGCGGGATGGCTGGTCGTGACGATCAGCTTCGCGGGATCGGCAGGGTCCGGCGTTCCGAACGTGCCGCCGTCCCGGGCGATACCCGGATAGATGGTGCTGTCCGCGGCACTCATCGTCAAGGTGCTCACCGTTCCGTGCGGTACGGCGTCCTGCACCGTCATTTCAGGGGCGGGGTTGTGCGTCGGTCCGATGATGAAGTTGCCGTCCACGTCCGGAGGGGGCACCGCGCCGTCCGGCAACTCTCTGGCCGTGACGTACCCCGGGGTGTGCGGATCCCGTGTCGGCGGCACCGGACGCGGCGGGGTCGCCGCGGGCTGCGCAGACGGCGTCGTCGTCACGGGCGCGCCGGCGTTCTGGGCCCAGGCCGGATGCACAGACATCAGGGCAATCAAGAAGGGACCGATGCTCGATCGAAGTGTTCTCATAAACCCTGCGCGCTCCCCGCAGTCGACCTGTTCGAGTTCGTCCCTATCGTAAGGCAACAGGCTCGTCCTGTTCTGACCGTCCGGCCTGCACACGGCGCGGCGCTCCGGTCTCGATGTTCCACCGGGCTCCGTCCTCCATCGCGTGAGTGAGAGGGCTTCTCGTGGCGCGATCGGTCGTTTCGTCACGCCACTCGCCACCGTCCTCGGGCATCTCGTCACATATCCGCAACCACCCGTCACATAACACTTTGCGGGCACGGATCGATCGCTAGGATGGACTGGAACGCGTTCCGTTCTTCCAAGGAGTTGTCGATATGCGATTTCGTATTACTGTCAGCGCCCTGGTGGCGCTGCTGGCAGTCATTGCCACGGATGCGGCCATCGCGCAGGAACGGTTCGGAGGCCTCTCCGGCGTCCTCACGGATTCGAGCCAGGCCCCCGTTCCCGGGGCGACGGTCACGGCCACGAACAAACAGACCGGAGCCGCTCGCAGCGTCGTGAGCGGCGACGACGGCGCGTATCGCATTCCGGACCTCGAGCCGGGTCGCTACGCGGTGACGGTCGAGCTCACCGGATTCCAGAAAGTCCAGGCGGACGACGTGCTGGTCCTGCTGGGACGGACGGCGGACTTCGGAGCCGCGCTGAAGGTCGGCGGGGTGAGTGAAGTCGTCACGGTCAGCGGCGACAACGAAAAACAGATCGACTTGCGGAGCACGACCGTCGCCCACAACGTCACCGCAGAGGAATTCGACCGCATGCCGAAGGCGCGGAGCTTCCAGAGCATTGCGCTGACGTCTCCGGGTGTGAACCAGGGCGAGGTCGAAGGCGGGTTCCAGGTCAACGGCGCGAGCGGCGCCGAGAACAGCTTCACGGTCGACGGCGTCAACACCAACAGCCTCCTGTACGGCAGTTCCCGCCAGGACACGCAGTTCGAATATCTGCAGGAAGTGCAGGTGAAGACCGGAGGCATCGCAGCCGAGTACGGCGGGGCGCTCGGGGGCGTGATCAGCGCGGTCACCAAGTCCGGCGGCAACCGGTTCACCGGTGAAGGGCACTACTACTATTCCGGAAACGCGATTTCGGCGGTCGCGGTTCCACGGCTGCAGCTCAGCCCGCTCGACGACACCACGGTCCTGAGCGCGCGGGACGCCAAGCAGAAGAACAATCGCAACGAGGTGGGCGGGTCGATCGGGGGCCCCATCCTGAAGGACCACCTGTTCTTCTTCGGGTCGATCTCTCCGCGCTTCGTGCGGCGGACCAACAACTACCTCTTTTCGAACGGCACCGAGCCGGGGTCGATTCCCCAGTCGCAGACGGTGACCCAGAGCTTCGGGAAGGTCACCGCGTCGTCGGGCCGCGTGCAGGCCAACGTGAGTCTGCTGTCGACGCCGCTGCGATCGACGGGAACCCTCCCGGCATACGACGGTACGGGCCCCCAGTTCATCAGCAGCTCGCTGGCTGGCAATGCCGCCCAGATCCCACGGGGGTTCAAGCAGGATCAGACGAATGTCAGCGGCAACGTCAACCTGACCCTGACCGGGGCCTCGTCGCTGAGCGTGCGGGGCGGAGTCTTCTCGGACAAGTACGCGGATACCGGTGTCTCGACGACCACCGCCGTCATCTGGAATACACCGTCGATCGGCCTTGCGGGCGTCCCTGCGAGCCTGCAGCTGCCGAAAGGCGCGCAGAACACGCCGCGGGTCCTCATCACCTCGAAGGACGACACACAAACGAGCTTCTTCCAGGCCGACTACAACCACGCGTTCAACGCGGCCGGTTCGCACCTGCTCAAGGGCGGCCTGGGCGTTCGTCACACGACCAACGGCGTGAACTCGACCTACCCTGGCGGCTACGTGCTTCTCGACTGGGGCAAGTCGTTCGTGAACAACAGCGGTCAAACGGGTACCGGAACGTACGGGTACTACGAAGTGAACGACCGTGGCACGAGGGGCACCGTCAACGCGAACATGCCGTCGTTGTATGTCCAGGATGCCTGGACGATCGGCAACCGGCTGACGCTCAATCTCGGCGTCAGGACCGAGAAGGAAACGATTCCTTCCTTCAGGAAGGACGTCAAGGACACCGCATTCGAGTTCGGATTCGGGAAGAAGATCGCCCCGCGCCTCGGCGCGACGTATGACGTGATGGGCGACGGACGGATGAAGGCCTTCGGGAGCTGGGGCCGGTACTACGACTGGGTCAAGTACGAGCTCGCGCGCGGATCGTTCGGTGGCGATACCTGGCTCGTGAACTACCGATCGCTCGACACGCTCGATGTCAACAGCCTGAGTCTGGCGAACATGCCCGGGCGCGACCTGTGGGGCGGCGCGCGCGATCGGCGCGTGCCGAACTTCGACACGATCGATCCGGACCTCAAGCCGATGTTCCAGGACGCGACCAATCTTGGCCTCGAATATCAGCTGAGCTCGACGACGGCACTGACGGTCAATTACGTGCACAACAAGCTCACCCGCGCGATTGAAGATGTGGGTTCGCTCGACGCGACCGGCAACGAAGTGTACTTCGCGGCAAATCCTGGAGAAGGCGTGGCGACCACGATGTTCGTCACCGGGCTGACGCAGCCCTTCAACACCCCGAAGCCCTTGCGCCAGTACGACGCCCTGGACCTGACGATCAGCCGCCGGTTCTCCAACAACTGGTTCGGCAGCGCGAACGTGACGATCAGCCGGCTGTATGGCAATTACGCCGGGCTGGCGAACTCGGACGAAATATCGACGCCGACGACCGGCGTCTCCTCCGCCACCGCGCAGCAGCAGGCGGGAAGCATTGCCCGCCCTGGAACGGCCGCGGGACGCGCATGGGACCTGGACGAGCTCGAATGGGATGCGCACGGGCATCTGGACGTGCGGGGCCGTCTCGCGACCGATCGGCCAGTCGTGGCGAAGTTCTACGGCTCGTACCGGCTGCCCTTCGGCACCCAGGTTGGCGGATTCGTCTACGCCGGCAGCGGCACGCCGATGAGCACCGTCGTCAACACGACCAACACGATCCCGGTGCTGGTGAACGGACGCGGGGACCTGGGCCGAACGCCGGTGCTCTCGCGCACCGACCTGCTCGTGTCCCACGAAATCGGCGGGCGCGGGCGCCGCGTCCGGTTCGAGCTGAACGTCATCAACCTGTTCAACCAGCAGACGGCCACGCACATCTTCAACTCGCTGAACAAGGGTGCGGGGCTGGCCAGGGCGGACTCGGCGATCGATCTGTCGGGTGTCGATCTCGCGAAGGGGTACGACTACCACGCGCTGATCCTGGCGTCGCCGTCAGGCGCCAGGGCGCTCGACCCCCGGTACGGCAAGCCGGATCTCTGGCAGCCGGGCACGCAGGGTCAGTTCAGCATCAAATACCTGTTCTGATCGCCCGGCGGTAAGCCGCTGGATGGCGGCATCACGGGACGGGGGCGCAAGCCCCCTCCCTCTTCTGGGACGGTTCTTGCCCTCAGGTCGTATCGAAGCAGCCGTCGAACGCGTACAGCAGGTTCTTCATGCTGTGGCCGTCCGGAGCGGTGATGGTGGGTCCGCCCAAGTTCGCTTCGGCCCCTTCCACGGTAGCGGTGTAGCAGCCGTCCGTGGCCACCGCGAGATCGTACGTATCGCGCAGCGTCTCCCCGTTTGGACCGTGCCACGCGAGCGTGCAGACCCATTCACCGGCCCCGGCCGGACCGGTTTCCGGCACGAGCTTCCGGCAGCTGGCTGCCACCTTGATATCGGAGGCGGCCAGTCCGGGCAGGCCGATTCGGGACAATTGAAGGTGCACCAGATTGGCGAACGTGGGCGCCACCGCCCTTTCAATCCGGGCAGACGTGATGGGACTCGGACCGCACCCGTACACCGCCAAGGCCAGCGCCGCGAGAAGCGCGGTCCGAAGATGTCCGGCCGTCATCGGGCTGTGCACGGCTATCTCCCTATGTCCCGTTGCCGCAGGATGCGGTAAGCGACCAAGAGACACGCCCCGAAGTACGCGCCGCTCACGATCGTACCGGCGATTAGCGGCCCGAAGTAGGGGTGCTCGTTCAACAGGCCGTGCCATGCAGCGAACGCCGACCCGAGGAGCAGTCGCCTGATTGTCTCGGAACCGTCCACGTACGCGCACAGCTGCATGCCGAGCCCTGTCACGACGGGCAGCCCAATCCCCGCGGCGCTGCTTCGCGTTGCGACGGAGAGCAGCACGGCGAGGGCGGTGAACCCGAACGCGGGGGGCAGGACCGAGGCCCAGGCGAACCCGATTCGGCCCGCGGCCTGCGTCGGCGGCAGCAGGACACCGGACAGGTCGACCAGCGGCTGGCGCCCGACGACGAGAACGCCAGCGAGCAGGCTGCTGGCCCCCAGCGCGACCACCGCGAACGTCGAGAAGGCCAGCGCCGTGAGCACTTTTCCGGCGAACACCTCGGAGCGGCTGCGCGAGCGCGTCAGGACGGTCGTCCAGGTTCCGTAGCGGTCCTCTGCCGAGAACAGGTCGCCTGCGACGACCGCCGTCAGCACGGGAAAGGCCCACAACGCGGCAAACCCGAGCACGACCAGGGGGGTCGCGAAGCCGGACTCCTTGAGGTGCCGGCCGAAGAGCGTGTCCTCCGGCACCGCGCTCTGCAGCCGCACGGCGCCGATGAAGGCGAACGGCCCCGCCACCGACATTGCGAGCACCGCGCGCGCCTTGAACTGGGCGCGCAGCTTGGCGCACTCGAAGGCCGCCACGGCGAATATTCCGCGGGCGCTCACGAGACCTCCGTGGACCGCTGCGAACCGCGCGATGCCTCGCGCGATGACGCCGGAGGCTCTGCCCCGGTAACGCCGTCCTGCGTGAGCTGCAGGAACAGCGACTCGAGCGGGCTCGCTCGGCGTTCGAGTGCGCGAACGGCAATGCCTGCCTGACCGAGGGCGATCACGTAGGCGTCGAGGGCGGCCGCGTCGCCCGAGACGTCGAGGCCGGCGCCGTCGCGGGCGGGTGTCGCCGTCACGTCCGGCTGCTGCAAGGCAAGCTGGAGCGCGGCGCGATCGTTGCTCGTTTGGAGCGCCTGCATGGACGCCGGTGCACGCCTTCGCAGTTCCTCACTGAGGCCCGAGAAAACGACACGTCCGTTGTGGATGATTGTCACTGCGGGGCACAGCTCCTCGACTTCCGTCATGTCATGGCTGCTGAGGACGACGGCCGTTCCTTCTCGAGCGAGCTTCCGCAGGAGGGATCGCACGGTGCGCGCCCCGGCCGGGTCCAGCGAGCTCGTTGGCTCGTCCAGCAGGAGCAACCGGGGGGAGCGCAGCATCGCGGCGGCGAGCCCCAGGCGCTGTCGCATCCCTGCGGAATAACCGGCGACCGCATCGTCGGCGCGTGCGCCAAGACCCGCCTGTTCGAGGGCGTCGTCAATGCGGCCGGGCCCGGTCGAGGCAGCCTGGCTGTCCAGCCGCGAGAGGAGCGCGAGGTTCCGGCGTCCCGACAGGTACGGATAAAAGGCTGGGGTGTCAACGAACCCGGCGACGCCGTCCGGCAACATTCCGCGCGTCGAGTCCAGATCGCGGCCGAGCAGGT
>JANMCN010000186.1:0-5522 GCA_031361295.1 Acidobacteriota bacterium
TCGTAATTGCGCCCCTGCGGGTGTCGGCAAGGGGCGGCGAAGTTTTGGATTAACTGTGGAGACTTATAGCAAGACTGGCGACACCCTGGTAAAGCAGATGATTACTTTTTAAAAGGCCGCCCCGGCGCCAGCGGCCGGGGAGCCCGCCGCGGTCGTGGAGCTCTCGACGCTGAAGGACATGAGTGTCACGGAGCTCACGAAGATCGCGAAGCAGCTCGACGTCGCTGGCGCGACCGGCATGCGCAAGCAGGAACTGATCTTCGAGATCCTGAAGACGCGCGCCGAGAAGAGCGGCCTCCTGTTTTCGGAAGGCGTCCTCGAGACGCTGCCGGACGGCTTCGGCTTCCTGCGGGCTCCCGACTACAACTACCTGCCCGGCCCGGACGACATCTACGTCTCCCCATCCCAGATACGCAAGTTCGACCTGCACACGGGCGACACCGTGTCCGGCCAGATCAGGCAGCCCAAGGAAGGGGAACGCTACTTCGCGCTCATCAAGGTCGAGGCCGTCAACTTCGAGCCGCCCGACAAGGCGCGCGAGAAGATCTTCTTCGAGAACCTGACGCCGCTGTACCCGCAGAACCGCATCAATCTCGAAACCGTCTCCGACAACCTGTCGGCCCGGGTGATGGACCTGATGGTGCCGATCGGGAAGGGGCAGCGCGGCCTCATCGTGGCGCCGCCGCGCACCGGCAAGACGATGCTGCTCCAGAACATCGCGAACAGCATCACGGCGAATCATCCCGAGGTGTACCTGATCGTGCTGCTGATTGACGAGCGGCCCGAGGAGGTCACCGACATGCAGCGGTCGGTCAAGGGGGAAGTCATCTCGTCGACCTTCGACGAACCGGCGACCCGCCACGTCCAGGTCGCCGAGATGGTCATCGAGAAGGCCAAGCGGCTGGTCGAACACAAGAAGGACGTCGTGATCCTCCTCGACTCGGTGACCCGCCTGGCACGGGCCTACAACACCATCGTGCCGCCGTCGGGCAAGGTGCTCTCGGGAGGCGTGGACAGCAACGCGCTGCAGCGCCCCAAGCGGTTCTTCGGCGCCGCCCGGAACATCGAGGAGGGAGGCTCGCTGACGATCGTCGCGACAGCCCTCATCGACACGGGCTCGCGGATGGACGAAGTGATCTTCGAGGAATTCAAGGGCACCGGCAACCTCGAGATCCACCTCGATCGGAAACTGGCGGACCGCCGCGTGTTCCCGGCGATCGACATCCAGAAGAGCGGCACGCGGAAGGAGGAGCTCCTCATCCCGAAAGAGGATCTCAACCGCGTCTGGGTCCTTCGCAAGGTCCTCACGCCGCTGTCGCCGGTGGAAGCGATGGAGCTGCTCCTCTCGAAGATGGGCAAGACCAAGAGCAATGCCGAGTTCCTGGGGTCCATGGCGAACGGGGGACGATAGCAAGGCAGGCTGAACGCGCTGGTGTCAGCCCTTCGGCTTGAACACTTTCTTCACGTCGAGCCCGACCTTGGGGTCCTTGCGGGAGCCGCGGACGCGGATGGGCAGCACGGCGCCCGCGCCGTCCTTCCTGAAGATGGGGTCCACGGCCTTCAACAGGATCCCCTTGAAGCCGCCTCCGGCCGCCTGTGACACGGTGGCCTTCATCCGCACCGTGCCGTCGAACTGGACCATCTCACTGAACAGTCCGTAGGTGCCGGCCATCTGGACGGTCGCGCCAGGCATGCCGAACGACGCGTCACGGAGCGTCACGACCCCCCGATCCACCGCGAACTTCGCCCGCAGGTCCGAGGCCACATCGCCCGCGTGGGCGTCGGGGTCCAGCCCGCGTGCGCGCTCGCTCATGTCCGAGACCTTCTGCTGCACGCGGTTGTCGGAGAACCGCGCCGCGACGACGTCCAGGTCGCCGGCGATGGACAGCCGATCCATGACGTCGGCCGGGCCGGCGGGCAGGTTCAGGTCCGCGTGGAGGGCCAGGCGGCCACGGAGCAGCGGCTCCTCACCACGGACGGCCAGCCGCAGCACGTCCTCGATCCGGCCGTCGTCGATCTTCACGTGCACCTTCACCGTCCGTCCCTTGACGCCTTCCGCGCCGACCACCGCCCCGCGCGCCGTCAGCGCGGTCTGCAGGAAAGAGGCGGACACCGCGTTCAAGTACGTGTCGCCATCGGTGCCGTCCACGACCGCGTCGAATTTCGTGTCGAGCGGGACCGGATTGCCCGCCACCTTGACGAAAAAGTCAGGCGTACGTGTCTCGCCGGCGACCGCGATTCGACCGAGCTGCCCGCCGAACGTGCCGGTGGACGTCAGGTGTCCGCCAATCCCCTTCACCGTCGAGAGGTCCACGTTGTCGAACGTGTAGCGGCCCGTGAGCGAGGTGCCGCCGGGGTCCTCGCGCTGCCAGGGGCCGAAGGTGCCGGACGCCTTGATCTGGCCTTTCGGAAGCGGATTCGTGAGCACGGCCTCGTACGCCATGACCTTGCCTCTCCCCAGAGGCTCCATGGTCAGGCGGTGCACGTCGAAGACTTTCGGCTCCTTGTCGGCGCGGCGCGGAATCAGCACGAGCGCCGCATCGTTCGCCACGAGCCTGTCGACCACGATGGCGCCCGCCCCCGTCCCGCCGCCGTCGCCCGGGCCTGGCGCGGCGGATGAGGCCGGGACCTGCGCCGAGGAGCCATCCTGCGACGGCCCCCGGCCGCCCTTGATTCCGCCGGGCGGGATGTTCACGCGCAACCCGGTCAGCGTGACCGTTCGAAACCGGCGCGGCCGGCTCAGGAATCCGAACAGGCCTCCGTCCATCGTGAAACTCTCGACCGAGACGAGCGGGGGCACGTCGCGGCGGTTCTTGTGCCGGATGACCAGCCCGGCGCCGGTGATGTGGACCGTCGGAAACGTATCGACGCTGAAGGCGCCCAGCTCGACCTCGCTGTCCAGGCGGTCAGCGAGCGTCTCGACAACCAGGTTCCGCAGCGTGGTCGTGCGCGACCCGAGCCCCGCGACGATCGCCATCGCGACGAGGACGCCCAGCGCGGCCACAATGCTCCACCTGACCACTCGTATGCTCATCTCGAAGAGATCTTACTGCAGAGTCGACACGGGAGCCGCACGGCGGTTGTCGGGCAGGCAGGCGATATTCAGCGCGTCGCGGACGGTGGCGGCAGCGGCGTGCGCGGCAGCTGCCCGTCGCGCATGGCGGCATCGTAGGCGAACACCGCGGCCACGACGGCCTGCTGGACCAGGTCGTCCTTTGGGACGCGATCGTAGACGTCCATGTTCGAGTGGTGTGTGCGTGAGTTGTACTCGAGACGATCGACCATGAACTGAAAGCCGGGCAGGCCGACGGCGTCGAAGGACACGTGATCGGTGGAGCCGACCGAGCGCGCGCCGAGCGCGGTGACGCCGAGATCGGCAAGAGGCTTCATCCACTGCTCGAACACCGCCGCGGCGGCCGCATTGCCCTGCGTCCAGATGCCGCGGACGCGCCCGGCGCCGTTGTCGGAATTGAAGTAGGCGGCGACCCGCGCGTGGTCCGGCTTGAGCTGCATGTCGGCCGGATCGGCGAAGTGATCCGTGACGTAGGCCTTCGACCCGAGCAGCCCCTGCTCTTCTCCCCCCCACAGCGCCAGCCGGATCGTCCGCCGCGGCCTGGCGCCGATCGTCGTGAGGATGCGCATGGCCTCCATCATCGCCGCCGAGCCGGCGGCATTGTCGGTGGCGCCGGTCCCGGCCTGCAGGGAATCGAAGTGCGCGCCGATGATGACGACCTCGTCCTTGAGCGCGGGATCCGTGCCGGGGATCTCGGCGATCGTGTTGAAGCCATTCGGCGACGTCTCGTCGAAGAGCTTCGTCTCCAGCGCCAGCTCCACCTTTACGGGGATGCCTTTCGCCAGCACGCGGATCATGCGGTTGTAGTGCTCGACCGCAATCGTGACGATCGGGACGGTGGTGCCGGCATCCGCGCCGCGGGCGCCGGTGGAGGTCGGGAAAATTGTGCCGCCGTCGGTCCGCTGGACCTCCACCGTCAGCCCGACGCCGGCGGGAACCCGCACCGCATCCGCGCCGCGATTGAAGATCGCGACCACCCCCTCGTCCTTGAAGAACTGCGCGGTCTCAACCGCGAGCGCGCGCTGCGCCGCCCTCGTGGCGACGGACTCCGGGGACGGTGCGGCAATCGGTGCCGCGTTGGTGCTGGCAGGCGCGTCGCCAGCCGCGGCATGATGCACGACGGGCCCCTCGAGCAGCGGCACCGCACGCTCGGGCTGCTGCAGCACGATCGCGCCGGCGAGCTTGCCGCGATACCTGTCGAAGTCCGACTCGGCGGCGATCTCGATGCGCATCACCGGCGCCACGATCGTGCCCTTCGTGCTGCCGGTCCACGGTGCGGGATAGCCGATGATCGGCTGGACCTGGGGCTCGATCATCTGCGCATGAAAGCGGACGAGCGCCCAGCCCTTGCCGAACGCGAACGTCTCGCGATGGATGTTCGCGAGCCCCCACGCCTGCATCTTCCCCATCGCCCAGTCGCTGGCCTGGAGAATCGACGGGCTGCCGGTCAGCCGCGGGCCATAGACATCCGTCAGCCAGCTGAGGTGATCCATCACCTGCGAGCGATGCATCCCTTCGTCGCGGATCTTCGCAATCGTGGGGAAATCGATCTTCTCGCCCGGCTGGGCGGCGGTGCCGGCCGACAGGCAGACAATCAGGGCCGCGGTGGACAGAAAGCGCATACGCCCATTTTATGGGTTCTGCGGGATCCCCACGTGAGCCTTCATCTCACGTGTCCGCGCGCGCCTCCGCCGCACGAGGAAATGCGCGACGAACGCCAGCCTGCATTGCCTCGGCTGAGCACATCCGTCCCTCGCCCCTTTTTGCCTGAGACGCACGACGCTGCCTGGCCCATCTCGAGGCAGGCTGTCGACACGCCGCCGGGGCAGACGCCGCACGCCTGCGCGTCAACCGCTCGGGCGGGATGCGCGCCAGCGCCAGATCACCGCGGCCAGCAGGCACAGCGCCAGGCCGTGGCTCAGATAGAACGCGGCGGAGGGGGCCAGCCACAGCTCGAAGAGGTGAACGCCCGGCGCCGCGACAAGGACGGCCAGCAGGGCCAGCGCGCCAAAGCGAATGCGGTCGTTGGTGCCCCGGTCCATAACCCTCCCTCCAGGCCATTCGCGTTCAGCTTCGACGCACTCGGCACCGGCCGCACGGGTCAGCTGATAGGCGATGACGGGTCCCGGTCGTCCGACCAGGCCGGCGGAGCCGGGGCATCCCCGGCGGCGAGCGTGGCGACGGCCGCGCGGATGCCCTGCCCCATCGCGACATCCTCCATATACAGTCGCCCCCAGGCGAGGTGGCCGGCCCGAACACCGAATATACAGGCGCCGCGGCTGTCCAGGCGGGTCCCGTCTGCGCGCGTCCCCGTCCACCGCCACTCCACCCACAGGTCGTCTCCCTCGACGACGCGGCGCACGACCTCTACCCGGAAGTCGGGCAGCGCGCCGAACAGGGCGGACCAGTTGCGCTCCACCTGGGCGGCGCCGCGGAATTGGCGGTCCGG
>JANMCN010000215.1:0-21811 GCA_031361295.1 Acidobacteriota bacterium
TTAGAGTGGCAGGCATGCGTGCCTCTGCGGCGCTGGTGATCGGTCTTCTCCTCCTGCTCGGCGCGAGCGCTCGCGGCCGTGAGTACGAGTTGCGCGGCCAGGTGCTGGCCGTCGATGCCGACCGCCAGGAGCTGACGATCAAGCACCGCGATATCCGCGGCTTCATGCCGGGGATGACCATGCCGTTCAAGGTGAAAAGCGCGACGCTCCTGTCCGGCCGCACGCCTGGCGACCTGGTCACCGCGACACTCGTCGTGCGCGATGACATGGCGTACCTGTCGGCAGTGACCCCCACGGGGCATGCCCCGCTGACCGAACCGCCGCCAGCCAGGCCGATGGACGTCCTTGACGATGGAGCCGCGGTGCCCGATCTGAAGCTGACGGACGACTCCGGCGCGTCTCGATCGCTGGCCGACTGGCGCGGTCGGGTGCTGGCCGTCACGTTCATATACACTCGCTGTCCGCTGCCCGACTTCTGCCTCCGGATGGATCAGGACTTTGCCGCGGTGCAGCACGCGGCGCTGGCGGATCCGCGTCTGCGCCAACGGATGGCGCTGCTCTCGATCACGTTCGATCCGGAACACGACACGGCGCCGGTGCTCGCCGAGCACGCGCGGCATGCCGGCGCCGACCCGCGTATCTGGCGTTTCGCGACCGGAGAACCGGAGGCGATCGCGCGCTTCGCGGGCCGGCTCGGAGTAGCGGTTTTCCGCGAAGGCACGGGCCCGGGTGCGCTCGCCCACAACCTCAGGACGGCGGTCATCAAGCCGGACGGGACGCTCGCGACAATCCTCAACGGCAACGACTGGACGCCCGCCGCACTCCTCGACGCCGTGAGACGCGCGGGTGAATAGGGACGGCGCGGGCACCATCGATCGGCGGGATCCGCCGCCGCTCTCCGCGTTCACACGGGCTGAACGTCGCGTGCTCGCGCGGGTCCGGACGCCAACCGGGGTGCAGCGATACCTCAACGGCCTGCCGTACAACACGGAGCCCGCCCCCGGAGGCGCCACGCTGCGCAGTTTTCGCGGCGTCGTCCGCCACCACACCGCCCATTGCCTCGAGGCGGCGATCGCGGCGGCGGTCATCCTCGAACATCATGGATGGCCCCCGCTCGTGCTGTCATTCGAGTCGGTCGACGAACTCGACCACGTGATTTTCGTGTACCGGGAGCGAGGCCGATGGGGATCGATCGCGAGGTCGCGCGACCCGGGCCTGCATGGACGGCGGCCGGTCTTTGCCACCCCGCGCGCACTGGCTCTCAGTTACGTCGATCCCTACGTCGATTACACGGGGAGAATCACCGGGTACACCGTGGCCGATCTGCGGGCGATCGGACGGTACGACTGGCGGCTCGCCGAAGGGAACGTGTGGAAGGTCGAGCGCATGCTCCTCGATCTGCCGCATCGCCGCCTGCACACGTCAGAGAGCCGCGTCGCCAGACTGCGGAGGCGCTACGTGGACTACAAGGAGCGATTCGGAACAAAGCCCCTTTACTACGCACGCCGAGAGCGCTGGAGCGAATTGCCCGCGGAGTTCAGGCGGGCCGGGCGCGGCTGAATGCCACGCGGCAGTCGCCCGCGTGCGGCGCCCGCCCGCGCGGCGCCCCGCGCGACGCCTCGTCCACCGCGGTCAGTCGATATCGAAGTCGCGCGTCGGCTTCGTGATCGGCTCGTCCTTCGCCTGGCGCAGCGCCTCCTCGAACCGCTTCGACAGCGCATCGCCGCGCGTCCGCTCCGCCGCGACGGACTTCTGGAAGAGCGACTCCCGTCGGGCCGCTTCCTCCGCAACCAGCCGGTGGGCATCGCTCAGCTCCGGGCGATCCCCGCGCACGGGTTCCTCGTGCCGGACGATGCGGCGTAGATTGGCGTCGACCACCAGCGTCGCGTGACAACAGGGGCAGGTCGCTTCGAATTCGGATTCCAGCTTCATCCTTGTCACCTTCACGACGTCACGGCTCAGGCGTCACACGTCGGGCTGTGGCGCCGGGCCGTGACCGTATCTGGGCATATGATATCCCCATGTTTCTTGCGAGCCGGACCGCGGCTCTCCTGGTGTCGTGCTCGATCGCGCTTGCCGCCGCTGCGCCACAGAGCTTCGCGGAGGCGGTCGGCGACTCCCAGGCCTCCACGAGCCGCGCACAGGGGGGACGTTCCGCAGTCGGCACAGGCTCCCTCAAGGGTCGGGTCTTGAGCAGCACGGACGAGGCGCCGCTGGCCCGTGCGCGGATCACTCTCGTGTCGCCGGCCCTCCCAGACCCCCGGGTCGCGCTGTCGCGCGCCGATGGCGAGTACGAGTTCACTCGCCTGCCTGCCGGAACATACACGATCACCGCGACCCGGAGCGGCTATGCCGCCCGGGGATACTCCGAGCACCGATCGGCTCGACCGACGGCCGTGACTTTGGCGGAAGGCCAGGCGCTCGGAGGCCTGGACGTCGTGCTGCCGCCCGCGGGTGTCATCGTCGGCCGCATTCTCGACGAGGACGGCAAACCATTCGCCGGCGCCACCCTCGACGCACTCGTCACCCGCACGGAGGCCGGACAGCCGACGCTGGCGGCCCTGTCGACCACCGAGAGTGACGATCGGGGTGAATTCCGGCTCGCCGGACTGCCGGCGGGCCAGTACTACCTCAGTGCGTTCGACCCGGCCTTCGCGCACGTGGGCGACGAGACGGGGCCGCTCAGGTACAACGCCACGTACTACCCTGGCGTGGCGTCTGTCGATGAAGCCACCCGGATCACCGTCGTGCCGGGCGTTGAACCACCCCCCCTCAGCTTCGGCCTGAAGATCGTGCGCCCCGCGCAGGTGAGCGGACGGCTGAACGCGCCGGAGCGTCGGCAGCTGCGGAGCGCCGCGGTCGTCATGACGCACGCGGACCTGGCCATGAGCGCGCCGGGAGAACAGGCGAGCGTTCTGCCAGACGGCACGTTCACCTTCCGCAACGTGCCTCCGGGACGTTACGAGATCCGGGCGCGGGGAGAAACGACGCCCGGGGGCACGGCGCTGTTCGCCAGCTTCAGAGTGCTGCTCGACGGGCGGGACGCCACCGATATCGGGATGGAGCTGCTGCCGGGCGCGCGTGTGTCCGGCCAGCTCACGTTCGAGCCGGCCCGGGCGAAACACCCGACGTATGCGGGCCTCCGCGTCCGGGCGCCGCTCATCGATGGCCGCAGCTTCGCCGACGCGCTCACCGGCGAGGTGATGCCGGACGGCACCTACGCGATCCGCGGCGTGATGCCGGGCACCCACCTGCTGACGGTGGAAGGGCTGCAGTACCCGTGGGTGGTCAAGAGCGTGACGTCTCGGGGGCAGGACGTGACCGATGCCGGCCTCGAGGCTGACGCGGGCCAGCGCTTCGAGAACGTTCGAATCGCCGTCACCGATCTGGCGACGGAGCTGTCCGGCCGGGTCCGCGACGAAGCCGGCAAACCGGTGGCGGACGCGATGGTGCTGGTCATTCCACTCGCGCAGCAGTTCTGGCAGCGCAGCAGCCGGCGCTTCGGGCTGCTCCGAACCGACGTGGAGGGACACTTCAGGATCCGGGGTCTGCCGGAGGGCGAATACCGCGCGGTCGCCTCGGTCGACGTGGACGAGACCGACGCGTTCCGCGTCGCCGTGCTGGACCGGTTGAGCGAGGCGGGGGCGCCGCTCAGCCTCAAACCGCTCGAACAGCGCATCCTGGATCTGCCCCTCACGCAGTCCCCCCGGGTCCGGCGCGCGTCGAGCCGGTGATTGTCCGATCCGTGGCCGACCAGAAGCCCACGCGCCGCCACGTCGACGTGCGGATCGCCACGTACAACATCCATCGCAGCCGCGGCATGGATCGCCGGACGATGCCCTCGCGGGTCGCCGAAGTGATTCGGGGACTGAACGCGGACGTCGTCGCGCTGCAGGAAGTGATCGGGGCGGGTCCCGCCGGCGCCGGGCAGGCGGAGGAAATCGGCGCAGCCGTCGGCATGGGCTGGGTCATGACGTCCGTGCGGCAGCTCCGCAAGCATCTGTTCGGGAACGTGATCCTCAGCCGCTTCCCCATCGTCCATCACAGCCAGTACGACCTCTCCTGGCGCACGTGCGAACCACGCGCGTGCCAGCGCGCCGACCTGGATCTCGGGGGAGGCCAGCGTCTCCACATCTACAATGTCCACCTCGGCACGGCCGTGCTCGAGCGCCGCTACCAGGCGACCCGCCTGGCCGCGTTCGTCCACGATCGCCGCATCACGGGGCCGAAGATCATCCTCGGCGACTTCAACGAATGGACGCGCGGGCTCGCGACGAAGACGCTCAGCTCGCTGTTCGAGAGCGTGGACATCTACGCGCACCTCAAACGCCGCCGCACGTATCCGGGGATTTTTCCGTTCCTCCATCTCGACCACATCTACTACGAGGGGCGGGTGGACGTCCGCGGCGTGGAGCTGACCCGGTCGCGCACGTCGCTCATGGCGTCAGATCATCTCCCGCTCGTCGCCGACCTGCGGATCCGGTTCTAGCCAGCCCCCGCCCACCGGCCATCGTCCACCCGGGAACCTGTGCAGCCCGGATCTCGTCCGTCTTGACACCGTGATGTCATAATGATATCACTATGACATCTGTTGCGAGGAGGTCGCACACCATGATTCATGAACGCGAATACGCCGCCCTGCCCGGGCTGCCCGTCGCGCTCGGGCTGCTCACGCTGATCGTCGCCGGCGCGCTGGCGATCGTGACGGGAGCGGGCACGCAGTCCGTGGCGTCCATCCTCGGCGGCGCGGCCGCCTTGGTGCTCGGCATCTTCCTGCTCACCGGGCTCATCGTGGTGAATCCGAACGAAGCCAGGGTCCTGCAGTTCTTCGGACGGTACTCGGGCACGATCAAGCAGCCCGGGCTGCGATGGGCCAACCCGCTGTACACGAAGAAGAGCATCTCTCAGCGCATCCGCAACTTCGAGAGCGCGCACCTCAAGGTGAACGACAACGAGGGGAACCCGATCGAGATTGCCGCGGTTGTCGTGTGGCGGGTCGTGGACACGGCGGAAGCCGTGTTCGAGGTGGACGACTACAACAACTACGTCAAGGTGCAGACCGAAGCCGCGCTCCGCAACCTCGCCACGCGCTACACCTACGACACGCACGACGACGCACAGATGTCGCTGCGGGGCCACACGGCCGCCGTCGCGGAGCACCTGAAGACGGAGATCCAGGATCGTCTCACCCGGGCGGGGGTCGAGGCGATGGAAGCGCGGATCAGCCATCTCGCCTACGCCCAGGAAATCGCGCAGGCGATGCTGCAGCGTCAGCAGGCGGGTGCGATTATCGCCGCGCGGCAGCGCATCGTGGAAGGGGCCGTGGGCATGGTCGAAATGGCGCTCGAGATGCTGTCCCGGCGCGACATCGTGACGCTCGACAACGAGCGCAAGGCCGCGATGGTGAGCAATCTGCTGGTGGTGCTCTGCGGTGACCGGTCGACGCAGCCCGTCATCAACGCCGGCACGATCTATCAATAAACGGCGTGGCTGAACGAAAGCCGTTTCTGCTTCGGATGGATCGGGACGTGCTGGAGGCGGTTCAGCGCTGGGCGGATGACGAGCTGCGGAGCCTCAACGGCCAGATCGAGTTTCTGTTGCGGCGGGCGCTGAAAGAGGAAAGCCGGGAGCCGGCGAAGCTGAAGAAAAAAACCTGACGGCGGCTCAGGACTCTTCGTATTCGTTTTCTTCCGGCGGCAGCAGGCGGGTCGAGGGACGGAGCGCTTCGCGGTGATCGAAGAGCGGCAGATCGCGCACGTGGAGCGTCAGCGGGCAACCGGGCCCTTTCTGATCCACCACCACCGTGACCGGGCTGCCTTCCACGCCCTCCCGGAAACCTACGCGGCAACCGCAGGCGAGACGTGCGTGGGTGAAACCTTTCATCATCTGGAGGGATCATACTACAGGAGCGCCTTGATCTCCTGGTCGACCTGCTCCTTCGTCACGGGTCCGAAATGCTTCTTGCTGATCGTGCCGTCCCGCCCGATGAAGTACGTCACCGGCACGCCGAAGATGGGGCCGTAGGCCTGGTCGATGTCGTCCTGCATCAGCAGGACCGGATAGGTCATCCGTTTCTGCGCGGCGTAGGCGCGGAGCGTCTCGGCCGTGTCGTCGATCGAGATCCCGAGAATGACGACGCCGCGATCCTTGTACTCGGCGTACGTGTCGACGAGCTCCGGAATCTCGGCCTGGCACGGTCCGCACCATGTCGCCCAGAAATTCAACAGGATGACTTTGCCCTTGTAGTCGGCGAGACGCACGGACGCGCCGTTCATGTCCTTCACCGTGAGGTCGAGTTTCGCGTGCTCGACCTTGCTCGCGGCCGCCGCGGGCGCGGCTGCCGCGGCCGCCTGTGACGTCTTGCCTCCCCTGATCATCCACGGCACGGTCAGCAGCGCCACCGCGCACGCGGCCGCCCCGGCCGCGATCCATCGACTCGTCATGTGTCGTTGCGGTTGTGCCTGTTCCATCTGTTCGCGATCCTATCGCACCTGTGTCTTCAAATAGCCGACCACGGGGGCCACGTCGGCCGCGCCGTGCGTCAGCACCACGTATGTCCGATCGCGCGCGGACCACACCACCGCCTCGTGGCCGAAGGTCCGGACGATTTGATCCACGTCCGCATGGCGCCGCAGCATGTGCGGCAGGACGAACACCGAGAGGGGCTCGCCGCGCCACCTGTAGAGCATGTGCGCGGTGCTTCCGCTGGCGGTGACGCAGCGCCGGACGCCAAGGAGTTCGAGTTCCGCCGGGCCAGAGCTCGGCGGCACCTGCAGGGTCCACCCGTGCTTCGCTGCCCAGAGCTGCCCCGCGGACGCGGCGTCGGCGTGCGCGAGGCGCTCGGGCGCGAGCTGGAAGCACCGGACGTGGTCCAGCGTGAGCTGCGCGGCCACGGCTTCGACGCTGTCGTTCAAACCGAAGACGAAGGCGCCGGCCGCGGCGAGCACCAGCGTGGCCGCGAGCGACAGCGGCACCCACGTGCGGCCGCGCGCCCCGGAGAGCGGCGAGCGCCGGAGCCGGTGTGCGGCGCATCGTGTGCGCAGCGCCTCGGACGCGCACGCACGCATGCCGCCGCGGCGGGCGACGAGCAGTTCGCGCGCAACGCGCTCGCCGGCGACCCGATCGCGGCACGGCGGGCAGCGGCCGAGGTGCGCGTCGAGCGTCGCCCGCGCGTCCGACGGCGACACGCCCTCGACGTACTCCGCGAGCAGCGGCTCCAGGTCCTGGCACTTACTCATTGCACTTACACCACATCCGCCTTCTGCCTTTCCCCGTGTGTCGGGCTCGCCTCGCGCGCGGCGCCCGGGGGCTCGACCCGCCCGGTCCCTTCGCCACGGAGGGCGGCCAGCCGCTCGAACAGCGACCGCCGTCCCCGGGAGATCCTGGACATCACCGTCCCGATCGGCACGTCCAGCACGCCGGCAATCTCCGCATAGGTGAGCTCCTCCACGTCGCGCAGCCAGACGGCCTGCCTGAACGTGTCGGGCAGCGCGTCGAGCGCCGACTGGAGGTCGGCGTCGATCGAGGCGCGCGTCAGCAGCTGCTCAGGCGAGAAGTCCCGACCCGAGTCTCCCGCCGCCTGCTCCACGATCTCGCTGTCCACGTCGACGGGATTCCGGCCGTCGTGGCGCCGCATGTTCCGGAACGTGTTGTGCAGGATCGTGAACAGCCACGCTTTCAGATTCGTGCCCCGTTCGAATTGCGCAGCCGATCGGAACGCTTTCAAATACGTATCCTGCACGAGGTCTTCGGCGTCCGCCGGCCGCCGCGTCAGTCGCATGGCGGTCCCGTAGAGGCTGTCGATGTACGACAGCGCGTCGCTCGCGAACGCCGCGTCGTCGGCGCTCGCCTCCGGGGCAGTGTCTTCCGGTCCGGCTTGAGCAGCCGCCGTCCGGCGATCGGACGACTTCGAAGAGCGTCGGCGAAAGACCATGCTCGGAAGCTGACGCCCAAAGGGGGAAACACCGCCAGGGCGCCGGTTTATTCCTCTCTCATTGTACCGAATGCCCGGAAAGGGGGACGGCGGCGTTGCCGGCGGGTGACACCCGCGGGACATAGCCGGGCTCCCGACCCGTTTTCCGGTGCCTTCCGACACCGGACGACAGGCACATGGCTTGCTCCGGCCCGCCCGTCGGGCGTCCCGCACCCGCCAATCCCCACCCTCGGGGACACGGGCGTTGCGACAACCGTCTTAGCTACAGTAACATCGGTGGCGAACAGCCCGGAACGCTGACGTCGCCGCGTTCGCGCAGCCGGGCTGCTGCCTTCCGCTGCCGTTTCCGAGGTGAATTTATGCGCACGCGCAATACGCGCGGCATCGTCGCGCCGGTGGCAATCGCCCTTCTGACGATCGGCCTCCTCGGTGGTGCTGTCGAGCAGGCTTTCGCGCAGACGCCGTACGTGCCGTATTACGGAAAGAACCGTATCCGGTACAACGACTTCAAGTGGAAGATCTACACGACCGATCACTTCGAGATTTACTTCTACCCGGACGTCGAGCCGCAACTCGAGCGCGTCACCTCGTACGCGGAAAGCGCGTATCAGCAGGTCAGCTCCGACCTGAAGCACGACCTCGCCTTCAAGGTCCCGCTCGTGCTCTACAAGACGCAGAGCGAGTTCCAGCAGCAGAACATCGAGCCCGGCGAACTGCCGGAAGGGGTTCTCGCGTTCGCCGAACCCTACCGGGATCGCATGGTCCTGCCGATCGACGAGCCCTCGGATGCGCTCTACCGGCTGATCACGCACGAGCTCACGCACATCTTCGAATTCGACATCATCCCCCGTTCGCTGCTCCGGCGCGGCCTCCCGCTCTGGGTCGATGAGGGGCTCTCGGACTACATGACCGGTTACTGGCAGCCGTTCGACCTGATGTCGGTGCGCGACGCGGCGATTGCCGACATCGTGCCGTCGATGAGCGACTTCCAGGGCGTGCAGTTCGCCGATGGCCGTCTGCCGTACAACCTCGGGCACGCCGCGTTCGACTTCATCGAGTCACGCTGGGGCAAGGAGGGGCTGCGCCAGTTCCTGTTCGCGCTCCGCAAGGCGGTGATTGGCGGCGGCGAGAGCGCCTACGAAGAGGCCTTCAAGCTGAAGCCTGAAGAGTTCGACGAACAGTTCGAGAAATACCTGAAGGATCGGTTCAAGCCGTTCCGCGACAAGGAACGACCCGTTGACTACGGGCGCGACCTTGCCCCGAAGCGCGGCAAGACCCCGTACACGGTCGTGGTCTCGATTGAGCCGTCGCCGTCCGGCGATCTGATGGCCGTCGCGGCGGGCAACGGCAAGGACCAGGAGCTCGACATCGTCCTCATGTCCACGAAGGACGGGAAGGTCATCCGCAACCTGACGGACGGCTTCAACAAGGATCACGGCTACGAGTACATCGCGACGCCGGGCGGGTTCCGGAACAACGCCGTGTCCTGGATGTCGTGGGCGCCGGCAGGCGACCGCGTCGGCTATTTCGCGCGCACGGAGAAGATGAAGACGCTCATCCTCCAGAACGTAGTGACGAAGAAGATCGAGAAGCGCATCTTCGTCAAGAGCGTGGACGGCCCCGAATCGCCCGACATCAGCCCCGACGGGCGCGAGGTCGCGTTCGCCGGCCTTCGCGGCGCGATCGGCGACATCTTCATCGTGAACATCGACTCGGGCGAAATCCGAAACGTGACGAACGATCAGTTCGGCGATTTCGCCCCGACCTACGCGCCCGACGGCAAGTCGATCATCTACCTGGCGCGTGTGAGCGGCAACGACAAGCTGTTCCGCCTCGACCTGGCGAGCGGCGCGAAGACCCAGCTCACGTTCGGCACGCACGACGACGGCGGCGCGCAGTTCATGGACGACGACTCCATCGTCTTCCCCTCGACCGCGGTGGATCCGAACGAACCGATCGACCCCGAGGTGGCGCGCAACGGGAACATCTACAACATCTGGACGCTGAACCTGAAGAACGGCGAGCTCAAGCAGTACACCGACACGCTGACCGGCAACGTGTCGCCGATCGTCCTGCGCGATCAGAAGCCTGCGAAGATCGCGTTCGTGACGTATTACAAGGGCGAGTACGGTATCCACACCCTGCCCCGCGAGGAGCCGCTGCACACCGTCGCCAGCGCGGACTTCGGGGCGCCGGGCCCCATCATCGACTTCCAGGCTCCGATCAGCCACAGCCTGGTCAAGTCGAACATCAAGAGCAAGGGCACCTTCGAAAAGCTGTTCCTGGAGGGACGCCCGCCGGTCAACGTCGGCGTGACGAGCGGCGGCGACCTCTTCGGCGGGACGCAGGTCACGTTCACCGACGTGCTCGGCGACAAGCAGTTCAACCTGTTCGCCTCGTCGGTCTCGCAGTACCGGACGATGTCGTTCTCGTATACGAACCTGTCGCGCCGCCTCCAATACGCGATCCAGGCGTACTCGCAGACACAGTTCTATTACGGGTACGACCCGGGGCTGCTGTACGGATCCCAGTATGCGTACGTGGACCGCAGCCAGGCCATCGCCACCCAGACCGCTCGCGGCGCCACGGCGTACGGAATCTATCCCTTCAACCGCTACGCGCGCGTCGAGCTGTCCGGCGGCCTGTTCCAGTTCAACCAGGCATACAACGACGCGGGGCTTCAGCAGGTCGCCGACCAGTACCAGCTGCAACAGTACGGTCGGAGGCTGTTCTCGAACGGTTCGATCATGCCGATCGGCGCCACCTACGTGCAGGAGACGACGATCTTCCGCGAATACGGGCCGCTCGCCGGCAATACCATCCGTGCGGGCTACGAGTACGCGCCGAGCTTCGGTAAGTTGCTGTCGCGCCACACGCTGGACGCCGATGCGCGGTATTACCAGCGCCTGGCGACCAACGGCGTCCTGGCGTTCCGGGCACGCGGCTTCAAGAGCTGGGGCGAATTCCCCGGGTACATGTATTTCGGCGGCAACTCGGAGCTTCGCGGCTACGATTACCTCGAGTTCCTCGGCAACAAGGCGTTCTTCGTCGACGCCGAGCTGCGATTCCCGCTGATCGAGGCCGCCCTCACGCCGCTCGGCGTGATCGGCGGGCTCCGTGGCATCGCGTTCGCCAATGTCGGGGCCGCCGGGTACGAAGGCGTGCCGATGACGGTCTTCAGCCGTGATTCGCTCACGGTCACGCCGCTGCTCCGATTCGAACCGAACTTCACGACGCAGCAGTACGATCCGGTGTACGGCCCGGCCAAAGACATCACCGGCCTCAAGCTGGTGGATGGACGGGCGTCGTACGGCGTGGGTCTGGAGACGTTTGCCCTGGGGTTCCCGATTCACTTCGACTGGTCCTGGCGGACGCTGCTCAACAAGGGCTACGAAGATTATGTATTCGCGTATCAGGGAATCCAGGCGGGGACGACCGGCAGCAAATGGTTCCGGAAGCCGCGCTTCTCCGTGTGGATCGGGTACGATTTCTAACGGCTTCGAGGTTTCAGTGCAGGGAACTCCGAAACCTTGAAGCTTTAGAGCAACCGTGTCCAAGCGTCGCTGCACCGACATCGTGGCTCTTCTCGCGGACTTCGTGGAGCACCATCTGCCGCCGGAGATCCACGCCGATCTCGAGCGGCATTTGAGCGCCTGCCCGCGCTGCATCACGCAGCTGAAGACCTATCAATCGACCGTTTCGCTGCTCCACTCCATCCACGAGGAGGACCTGCCCAAGGAGCTGCGCTGCACCCTCAAGTCGTTCGTCGATCGCACCTGCGGGAACTGATGACCGCCAAGACGCCCTCCGAGTCCGAGACGGAGATGGTCCAGGTCGTGCTCCCGAACGACGCGAACCCGCTGGGATTCATCCTGGGCGGGACGGTGATGCACCTGATCGACATCGCCGGCGCCATCGCCTGCCACCGGCACACGCGGAGTCTTCTCGTCACCGCAGCCGTCGACGGCCTCCAGTTCCTCCATCCGATCAAAGTCGGGGATCTGATCATCCTCAGGGCGCGCGTGACCGCGGCATGGAGCACGTCACTCGAGGTGGAGGTGGAGGTCTTCTCGGAGGAGACGCTGACCGGAGTCCGGAGGATGACGAGCCTGGCGTACTTGACGTTCGTCGCGGTCGATCGCGAGAGCCACGGCGTGCCCGTGCCGGGACTCATCCTCGAGAGCGCGGACGACGAACGCCGGGCGAAGGAGGCGGAAGTCAGGCGCGCCCAGCGGCTCGCGGCCAGGAAGGCGCTCGAAGACCGGCCCCGTCAGCGGGTGTAGTGCTCGGTGGGCAGGCCGTCGTACATCTCGTCGATGCGGAGCACCTGCGACGCACGCGAATAGCTTCCGAGCTCGTACTCTTCGCTCATGATCAGCGCCTTCACGGGCCTCGTCGGACATACCTCGGCGCACAGGCCGCAAAAACTGCAGCGCGACAGATTGAAGTCGAAGTAGTCCAGTACTTTGATCTTCTGCCCGGGCTCCCGGTGGCCGCCGAGCGCGATGAGGTCGTCGGGGCACACCCTCGCGCACTGGTCGCAGACGATACAGGTCTGCGCGCCTGTCGCGGGCTCGACCTGCAGACGAAGCACGCCCCTGAAGCGGGGTGAGACGGGGCGGCGCTCCGCCGGGTACTGGAAGGTGAAGGCGGGCTGCGGGGTGTACTTGAGCGTGAGCCAGAGGCCCTTCAGGATATCCACGAGGAAGAACGTCCGGAGCAGATCCCGTATGCGCGCCACGGCTCAGCGCTCCGGCGCCGCGGTGCGGGCGACCAGCGTGGGGTCGCGATCGCCCACGAGGATCACCCGCTCCCTGCGAAGCACGGTACTCTCGCGGCGGATCTTGTCCTGGAGCCGCATCAAGCCGTAGAGGAGCGCCTCCGGCCGCGGGGGGCAGCCCGACACGTAGACGTCCACCGGCACGATCTTGTCGACCCCCTGCAGCACGCTGTAGGTCGGGAAGGGCCCCCCGGCGTTCGAGCAGCTCCCCATCGAGATCACCCACTTCGGCTCCGGCATCTGGTCGTAGAGTCGCCGGAGCACCGGCGCCATCTTCTTCGTGACCGTGCCGGCAACGATCAGGAGGTCGGACTGCCGCGGCGATGCGCGAAACACCTCCGCGCCGAACCGCGAGATGTCGAAGCGCGATGCCGAGGCGGCCATCATCTCAATCGCGCAACAGGCCAGGCCGAAGCCCATGGGCCACAGCGACGACTGCCGTGCCCAGTTGAGCACCTTGTCGACGTTCGTCGTGATGAAGTTGTCGTCGAACTTGTGCTCGAGAAGGCCCATGTTAAATTCAGCTTCCAGCTTCCAGCTTCCAACTTCCAGCTTCCGGCTTCCAGCTTCCGCTCGACAAGCGATCTTGTTCTGAGCTGTCAGCTGGGAGCTGGGAGCTGAAAGCTGGGAGCTTTATTTCATAAAGTAATTCGCATTCACCGGGATGAAGCTCTTCCACTTCTCCGGTGTCTCGTCCAGCGCAAAAATCGCTTCGACCGGGCAGGCCGGCACGCACGCTCCGCAGTCGATGCACTCGTCGGGGTGGATGTATAACATCTCGGCCGCGGCAAACTCCGGTTCGTCCTTCCGCGGGTGAATGCAGTCGACAGGACACACATCCACGCAGGCGCTGTCCTTGGTGCCGATGCAGGGTTCACAAATGATGTAGGCCACGTTCTGTTCTCTCCTCCTGAAAGTGAGATGCGGGACGGGTGCCGCGCACCAGCCCGCGGAATCGCTAGGCCACCGAGACGGCGGCAAGATGTCCGAGGCGCAGTGAGATCAGCCGCGCGAGCTCCATCGCCGCAGACGGATGCTCGCTGGCGAAGGGAGCTTCGTCGGCGGCATGGGCGAAGACCCCCACGCGCGCCACGTGGCGGCCGGTATAGTCGTAGACGGGCGCGCAGGTGCACAGCAGGCGCTGAATCTGCTGCGGGACCGGCACGCCGAACCGCACGGCAATCCGTTCGGTCTCGACGGCATCGCGAGGCTGCTCCAGCTTGAGGCAGCTCAGACGCCGCTTCGCGGACGCGTCAACATAGAGCGCACAGTGCACGGGCATTTCCCGCCCGTGTGTCGTGTGCATGCCGACTTCGTCCGGCCCCCCGCTCCAGAGATACGTGACCTCGCTGGCGCCCGGCACCGCGATGAACGCGCGGAGCCCCGTCCGCAGCACGTACTCACGCAGCACCGGGTACGCGTGCAGCCGAAGCTCCGATCGGCCGAGGAGTCGAAAGCTCAGGTCCAGCATCTTCAGCGTCAGGCTGTACCGCAGCGTCTCGTCATCCTGGCGCACGAAACCGCGCCGCTTGAGCACGGCCAGAAGGCGGTGGACCGTCGGCGGGGGCTGCCGCAGCACCCGCCCAAGGTCGGTCACGCTCAATCCCCGCTGACTGGACGCAAGCGCCTCGCAAATATCCAGCGCCTTCTCGAGCGACGTGTGGCCGCAGGGGCGGCCAGCCGGCGATGGAGGCGACAATTGCTCAGCTGCCATCATTCCACTATATGGAAAGCCATTCCATTTCTGTTGCTACTATACCTCGGACGTCATCGCGACCGTGCTGGAATCAGCCGTTGCGCTGTGTCTCACACCGCCTTGCGAGCGACCGGCGGAATTGGGGGCCGGGGCTTCGCGTCGCCGGAGTGCGCGGCCCCTATAATTGGGGCTCCCGTTATTCTGCAATAGCCGTGTTGAGAGCCCATCGCCTCCGTCGTTCGATCCTGGTGCTGTCCTGCGTCGCGCTCGCGTCGCGCGCAGGGGCTCAGGTGCTGCCGGAGAATCCCGTCCGATCGCCAGACGGCAGGCTCGTCGTCAGCGCCGAGGTCGTTGGCACCTTCGGCAGCCAGGATCAGACCGCTTTCTTCAACTACACGGACTACGAGCACAACGCGCTCCGCATGCTGCGCCTCGGGACCTCCGGCGTGTGGAGGCCGATATCGTGGCTGGCGCTCGCCGCGGAGGTACGATCGGAGGATCTCGAACATCCGCGGGTCTACGCGGCCTACGCGCGCATCAGGCCGTGGCGGGATCGCGGGTTCGATATCGATGTGGGTCGCATTCCACCCACATTCGGATCCTTCAGCCGGCAGGCGTACACCACGACCAACCCCGTCATCGGGTATCCCCTCGCTTACCAGTACCTGACGTCACTTCGCACGGTCGCCGTGCCGGCCCGGGCGGACGACGTGTTGCGGATGCGGGCGCGGGGCTGGCGATCGAGCTTCCCTGTCGGCGCACCGACTCCGGGTCCCGGGGTGCCGCTCGTCAGCGGCTTCCGGTGGGACACGGGGATCCGGGTGGGGTGGAAGGGAGGGCCGGTGCAGGTCACCGGGGCGGTGACGAACGGAACGCTGTCGAACCCGCGCGTCTCGGACGACAACGCGGGAAAGCAGCTCTCCGCGCGGATCGCGATCTCGCCGGCGACCGGACTCGTGGTGGGACTGTCTGGCGCGGAAGGTGCGTGGCTCGCGCGGAGCGTGCCGACGAGCGGCGCGTCGCAGCAACGAGCCCTGGGCGCCGACGTCGAGTACTCGAGGGATCACTGGATCGTGCGCGCGGAACTGGTGTTCAGCCGCTGGTCACTCCCCCTGCCGCTGGCGCCGTCGAACGTGCAGTCCCTGAACGCGCTGGGCAGGTGGGTCGAAGGGCGGTACCGGCTGACGCCCCGCATCTTCGTGGCCGGCCGGGCCGACCGCCTCGGATTTTCAGAACTGCTGGGCAGCGCGCCCGGATCCGTCGCGCTCCCGTGGGACGCGCCGGTGACCCGCTTCGAAGCTGGAGCCGGTTGCTACCTCCAGCGGAACCTCGTCGCGCGGGCGACGGTCCAGACGAACCGCCGCGCCGGGGGTCGCGTGCGGGAGCGCACGTTCCTCTCCGCGCAGCTGGCGTACTGGTTCTGATGGGGCCACGACGGACGGCGGCGCTTCTCGTCGGGGTGATGACACTCGTGGTGTGCCGGTCGCTCGTGGTGCCGGCCAGGGCCGCGGCTCCCGCGGCCAGCGGCACGATTCGCGGCCGGGTCGTCCTGCAGTCGCCCTCGCTCCAGTTCGCGCCCCGATCGATCGTCAGCGAGGTCGGGATGGGCGCCCTCCACAGCCCGGTGGACCGGCGCAGCGTGGTGTACCTCGACCCGGCGCCGCGCGCCGCGTTCGACACCCGGGACGAACCGCAGGCGCGGATGGACCAGCGGAACGAGACCTTCGTGCCTCACGTGCTCGCGATCATGGCGGGCACGACGGTCGACTTTCCGAACAGCGATCACACGTATCACAACGTGTTCTCGCTCTCGAAGACCAGGTCGTTCGATCTGGGACGTTACGCCGTCGGCCGGTCCAAAGCCATCCGCTTCGATCGCCCCGGCATCGTGCGGGTCTTCTGCGACATCCACTCGCACATGAGTGCGTTCATCCTGGTGTTCGCCCACCGGTATTTCGCGGTCACCGACGAGGAGGGGCGTTACCGGATCGACAGCGTCCCGCCGGGAACCTACACGGTGATGACGTGGAACGAGTCCACTCCGCTGGACTCGCAGCGCGTCGCCGTTCCCGAAACGGGCGGCGAAGTCGAGCACAACGTCACGCTCGGCCGTCGATGACTCTCTTCTCGTCGCTCACCAACCGGATTTTCTTCGCGTCCGCGCTGCTGGCGGTCCTCACGATCGGGGTCGCGGTGTACCGCGTGAACGTCGCCGTCACCGCGCAGGCCGAGAGCGAGCTCCGCCGCGGCGTCGAAGAGGCGGGCACGCTCCTCGAGGAATACCGCAGCACGCTGTTCGAGCACTTCACCCGCGAAGCGAGGCTCATCGCCGACCTGTCGAACCTCAAGGCGGCGATGTACACGAAAGATGCCGACACGGTCCAGCCGCTGGCCGAGGAGTATCAGCATCGGATCGGATCGGACCTGTTCGTCGTGACGGACCCGACGGGGCGACTGCTGGCCGAAGCGGGACGGCTGAAGATGCCCCCCGACGACCCGGCGGCACGCGAGGCCATCGAGCGCGCCAGCGCCGGCCAGGAGGCGCTGTCCCTGTGGCGGCACGCGGGCGGAATCGTCCAGGTGGCCTCGGTCCCGAGCTTTCTGGGTCCGGAGCTCATGGGTACCGTCAGCGTCGGGTTCAGCCTTGACCAGGAGGCCGCCGCCCGCTTCAAGGCGCTGACCAACAGCGAAGTGGCGATCGCGCTTGGGGACCAGATTCAGGCGTCCACTCTGCCGATCGCTTTCAACGCCGAGCTCTCGCGCATGGTCGGCGCTGCCGGCGTCGGCAGCATTCGGCTCGGCGAGAGCGAATACGTACTCGTCAGCCGCAAGCTCCCCTTCACGCCGTCCGGCGCCGATGCCGGGGCCGGCAGCGCGAACGCAACGGTCCCGACGGCGCTCATCTTCCGTTCCCGAACCGATCGGCTGCGTTTTCTCAACATCGTCCACCGCGAGCTCGCCGGCACCGCGTTTCTCGCCGTACTCGCGGCGACGCTGCTCAGCTACGGCGTCGCCCGCACCGTCACACGCCCGCTCGGCACCATCACCGCGACGATGCGGGAGATGGCGGCGACCGGCGACCTGACGCGCAAGATCACGCTCTCGACCAACGCGCGATGGGACGACGAGGATGCCAGGCTGCTGGCCGCGACCTTCAACTCGATGACGCAGTCCATCGCCACGTTCCAGCGCCAGGCCGCCCAGCGCGAACGGCTGTCGTCGCTGGGGCGGCTGTCGACTGTCGTGGCGCACGAGATCAGGAACCCCCTGATGATCATCAAGGCGGCGCTGCGCGGGCTCAAGCACGAGCCGGTGGCCCCCAGCCAGGTGCGGTCTGCAGTCGCGGACATCGACGAGGAAGTTTCGCGCCTCAACAGGCTCGTGTCCGACGTGCTCGATTTCGCGCGTCCGATCACTTTCGACCTCGCGCCGGTGGACGTGAACGCCCTCTGCGAAGATGCGGCGCGGGCAGTCGGCGCGACCGAGGGCCCCGCAGTCGACATCGCGCTCGATCTGGACCGCGGCCTGACGCCGATCACGACCGACGGGGAGCGCGTCAGGCTGGCGCTGGTCAACGTCCTGACCAACGCGCGCCACGCCGTCATCGCCCACGCGGATCCGGCGGCAGCGGCGCCTCACATTCGCCTCGTGACCTCGCGGACCCGTGCAGGGCGCGTCGTGATCGAGGCGCGCGACCAGGGCATCGGCATCAACGCGGACGACCTGGCGCGCGTGTTCGACCCCTACTTCACGACCCGGCGGACAGGCACCGGCCTCGGTCTCGCGATTTCGAGGAACATCGTCGAAGGGCTCGGCGGTAGCATAAGCGTATCGAGCCGGCCCGGGGCCGGCACCGAGGTCCGTATCGAGCTGCCGGCCGCCGCGGCCGCGGAGGACGGCATCGCAGCAGGAACGGCGACGGCCGAGGCAACGGCGCGGCCGGGCCGCAAGCCATTCGGCGGAGTGCGTTGGAAACGATGACGACAGGGACCGTTCTGCTGGTCGACGACGAATCGAAAATCCTGAGTGCGCTCGCAGCGGCGCTGCGGGACGAAGGACACGAAGTCGTGGCGACAGGCAACGCGCGCGAGGCGCAGCGTCTGCTCGGCCAGCGCCTCTTCGACGTGCTCGTCGTCGACAACCTCATGCCCGAGGTGACAGGGACGGATCTGATCCGCGAGCTTGTCGGGTCGACGGCGCCCGGCGAGCGGCCGCAAATCCTCATGATGACCGCGCACGCCACGGTGGAGAACGCGATAGAGGCGATGAAGCTCGGCGCGCTCGATTACCTGCAGAAGCCGTTCGAGATCGACGAACTGCTGGTGCTCGTCAACCGGGCGCTGGAACACCAGCGCCTCAGCACGGAGCACCAGTACCTCATCAGCGAACGGGACGCCGAGTTCAATCACTACGGGATCGTCGGGCGCAGCCGCCGCATGCAGGACGTCATCAACACCGCGCAGGTCGTCGCCAGGTCGAAGAGCACGATCCTCATCACCGGGGAGACCGGAACCGGCAAGGAACTGGTCGCACGGGCAATCCATTTCCACAGCGCCCAGCGTGAGATGCCGCTCATCAAGGTGAATTGCGCCGCGATCCCCGAGACGCTGCTCGAATCGGAGCTCTTCGGGCACACGCGCGGTGCGTTCACGGGTGCAGCCGCCAACAAGAAGGGAAAATTCGCGCTCGCCGACGGGGGCACGATCTTCCTGGACGAAATCGGCACCATGAGCCCTGCGCTCCAGGCGAAGCTCCTGCGCGTCCTTCAGGAGCGGGAATTCGAGCCGCTCGGGTCGGAACGCACGCAGAAGGTCGATGTCCGCGTGATCGCGGCCACGAACCGCGACCTTCGACAGATGGTGTCCGACGGACGATTCCAGGAGGATCTGTTCTACCGCCTCAACGTCATTCCGATTCACATTCCCCCGCTGCGCGAGCGGCGCGAAGACGTCCCCGTGCTCGTCGAGCACTTCATCGCGAAGCACTCCCAGCGCGCCGGCAAGCGGATCGACGGGCTGGGACCCGGCGTCCTGGAGGCGCTGCAGTCGGCGGACTGGCCCGGCAACGTGCGGGAGCTCGAAAACACCGTGGAGCGCGCGGTCGTGCTCTCCCCGACCCGCACGATCGGGCCGGACGTCGTCCGCATCCTGGGCGTCAGCAGCGCCAGCGCCGCCGGATTGCCGTCGCTCAATCTTCGACAGAACCTGGATTGGGCGGAACGCGAAACCGTCCGGCGCGCCCTCGACAGTTCTGGAGGCGTGAAGAAGGACGCGGCTGAAGTCATGGGGATCAGTCAGCGCGCCCTGAGCTATTACCTCGCGAAGCACAAGGTGGAGTAGCCGATTCGACCCCCATCCAGCGCTGACCCAACCTCCGAGGAGACTGCCGCTCCCTTACGTCGCGTGTAACGTCTTACGCCGCGGGTAACATCGGATCACGCAAAGCCTGTTTTTCCCCAGAGGTTCGTGGCATGACGCCCGGCATCGGCTTTGCCTTGGAGGACCTGACGATGAAGTGTTTCGGCATCCTGCTCCTGCTGGCCGCGACCGTGACGCCCGTGGCGGCCCGAGCGCAGACGACGGGTGGACCACCGACGACGACTCCGGCGCCGGACGCCGACCCCGACGCCCGCGTGGACGCGCTCCAACCCGACTTCAACCTCGCCGCCCTGCCGACGACGCTGCGCATGCCCGTGCACAAGCTGGCGTTCCGTGTGACCCACCGCTTCAACCGTCCGCTCGCCGATGGCGACTTCGGCGATCTGGTGTCCAACTTCTTCGGGTTCGACTCCGGCGCGCAGATCGGGCTGGAGCTGCGGTACGGGCTTGCGCGGGGGACCCAGGTTGGCATTCACCGAACGAGCGATCGGACCATTCAGCTCTTCGGGCAACACAGTTTGTGGTCCGAACGGAAGGGAAAGCCGATCGGGCTCGATGCCATGGCGACCGTCGAGGGGGGGAACAACCTGCGCGAGGGGCACAAGAGCGCGCTCGGCGTCGTCGCCTCGCGCAATGTCGGGCGTCTGGCGGCGCTCTACGCCGAGCCGTTCTTCGTCGTGAACAGCAATCCTGGAGCGAACCAGGGTTCCGACAACAACACGCTGATGGTGGGGTTCGGCGGCAGGCTCCGCATTCGTCCTGCGACGTATCTCGTCGGCGAGATCACGCCGCGGCTGACCGGCTTCGAACCCGGGGTGAACCAGATGAGTTTCGGACTGGAAGGGCGCGCGGGCGGCCACCTGTTTCAACTGAACGTCTCGAACGGCTTCGGAACCACGCTCGGGCAGATCGCCGGCGGCGGCTTCACCAACGACAACTGGTACATCGGCTTCAACATCGCGCGGAAGTTTTTCTGACGCGCAGACTTCAAGCATCGGAGGGATTCGTGGCTTTGCGGACTCGGACGGCAGCGTTCATGGTGGCGGCGGGGGCGGCGATTGCCCTGGCGGGATGCGGCGGCGGCAGCAGCAGCTCTCCGACGTCGCCGTCTGGTGGCGGCAGCGGCAGCGCGGGCCCGAGCGGTGCGACGATCACCATTGGCAGCAATGGCGCCGTCAGCCCGGCCACGGTCACCATCACCGTCGGCCAGAGCGTGACGTTCGTCAACAACGACAGCCGCGTGCACGACATGGCGTCGAACCCGCACCCGGCGCACACGGACTGCCCGGCGATGAATGCGGCCGGCAACCTCACCGCCGGGCAGACAAAGCTCACGAACGCGTTCACGACCGCGCGCACGTGCGGCTTCCACGATCACAGCAATCCCGACAACGCCTCGCTGATGGGCACCGTCATCATCCAGTAGGCGACGCGGCGCAATCGGTCACCGCCGCAGGCGCGGTATGATGCGATCCGCGCAGTCCAGCGGCGCGCTACGAGGGCACGTAGGGCGGGGCTTCACCCCGCCGCTCAGCCCACCCCTGCCCATGTGGATCCGAGCGGTGGCTCTCGTCACGTGCGTGCTCCCGGCCGCGTGCGGGGGCGCGTCTCCCGCGACACCCGGCGTCACGCCGTCCAATCCCGGCACGTTCACCATCAGCGCCGCCGGAGTCAGCCCGAAAGAGCTCACGGTGGTCCCGGGCACCAGGGTGCTGTTCGTCAACAGCGATACGCGACGCCACGACATGGCATCCGATCCCCATCCTGAGCACAGCGATTGCCGGGAGCTCGAACCGGTCGGCGGGCTGAACCCGGGGCAGAGTCGGGAGACCGAGAACCTGAACACGGTGAAGACGTGCGGGTTTCACGATCACGGCAGTCCGGACAATGCGGCGCTGAAGGGTCGCATCGTGATCCGGTAATTCGGCCGGCCGCCTCGAGTCAGTAGTCGTACACGCCGCGTCCGGCCTTCCTGCCGAGGCGACCCGCCCTCACGTAGTCGGCGAGGAGCGGGCAGGGCCGGT
>JANMCN010000279.1:0-1828 GCA_031361295.1 Acidobacteriota bacterium
CCTCTGATCTGTCAGCAACTCACCGACGAAGAGCACCCGCGTCTCTCGGTCGAGGCGCTGAGCGACCTTCGCGCGTTGCTGGACAGTCAGCGAGTCGTGGTCACGCCGACCGCGATCAACGCCGAGGCATCACAACAGGCAGGAGGTGACGATGCGCGACCTGACCGTGCGTCGACCGGAACAACGGACGCTGAGGTTCGATCGACACGACCGGTGGCAGACGCTCCCGGAGCGGGAACGCCTGCAGTGCCGCGATCTGCTGGGACAATTACTGAGAGCCGTGCTTCACGCCGAGGCACCGACAAGGAGCGAGGATGAACGAGAAAATCCGTCCCGATCATCTTGAGCGAGCCGCGTACGTCTATGTCCGTCAGTCGAGTCTGCAGCAAGTGCGTCATCACCGCGAAGGCCAACAGCGGCAGTATGGGCTCGCCGATCGCGCGCGCCAAGTGGGGTTCACGCGCGTCGTCGTGATCGACGACGATCTCGGCGTGAGCGGCACGGGTAAGCAAGCGCGTCCGGGCTTCGGCCGGCTGCTCACGGCGGTGTGTGAAGGCACCGTCGGCGCGGTGTTCGCGCTGGAAGCCTCGCGGCTGGCGCGCAATAATCGCGACTGGCATCACCTGATCGATCTCTGCAGCATGACCGACACGGTGCTGGTCGACGACGACGGGATCTATGATCCGCGCCTGATTAACGATCGGCTGCTCCTCGGATTGAAAGGCACCATGTCCGAGTTTGAACTGAGTCTGTTTCGCCAGCGCGCCCGCGAAGCGTTCGAACAGAAAGTCCGGCGGGGCTGTGTGATGTGGGAGGTGCCGGTCGGCTTCGTGCGGACGGCCGACGAGCGAATGGAGAAGTCGGCGGATCGCCAAATCCAGTCCGCGATGCAGAGTGTGTTTCAGAAGTTTCGCGAGCTGGGCAGTGCGCGCCAAACGATGTTGTATTTTCGCGACGAGCAGCTCGCGCTGCCCGAAGTGGTCCGTGGGACGGCGGGGCAGGAGGTCGTGTGGCGATTGCCCACGGATAGCCGCATTCGCCAAATCCTGCGCAATCCTCACTATGCGGGCGCGTTCGCCTCCGGGCGCACGGGGACCCCACCGGTCAGGCCCGGCGAACCGACCGGCACGACGCGCCGCCACAAGCGACACCCGGAGGAGTGGGCCGTGTGTCTCCGCGACCACCATGAGGGGTACATTACCTGGGAGGAGTACCTGCACACGCAACGCATCTTGGAGGCGAACGTGTCCCGACGATCGACACCACAGGCGGGGGCGGCCAAACGCGGGGCCGCGATGCTGTCGGGGCTGTTGCGGTGTGGACGATGTGGCCGCCTGCTGGGGGGGGCGTATAGCGGCAACGGGGGGCACGTGCCTCGCTACGCCTGCCATGGCGGGCGCGTCAATCGGGGTGCGGCCGCCTGCCTCTCCGTCGGGAGTCTGCGGGTGGACCAGGCCGTGGTCGCCCAAGTCCTGGACGCGATCCAGCCTGCCGGCGTGCAGGCCGCCCTGGATACGATGGAGCGAGCGCTGCACGAGG
Source organism: Acidobacteriota bacterium (assembly GCA_031361295.1). Taxonomy (GTDB): domain Bacteria; phylum Acidobacteriota; class Vicinamibacteria; order Vicinamibacterales; family 2-12-FULL-66-21; genus JALZOC01. The sequence continues at coordinate 1,540 of JANMCN010000279.1, forward strand.
ACGAGACGAAACGCCACGCCATGGAACTGGCGTTGGAGAAGGCGCGGTATGAGGCCCGACGCGCGCAGCGACAATTCGATGCCGTCGACCCGGAGAATCGCTTGGTCGCCAGCGAACTCGAGCTCCGCTGGAACCAGGCGCTGGCTCACGTGTCTGAGCTGGAGTCTCGCGTGCACTCGCTCCAAGCGACGGCGGAGCCAGTAGGCGAGCGACAGCGCGAACGGTTACTCGCCCTCGGGGCGGATCTGCCCGCGCTGTGGCAGCATCCCGCCGCGTCCGTGGCGTTGAA
>JANMCN010000293.1:0-12362 GCA_031361295.1 Acidobacteriota bacterium
CTGAACACCAGTGATCCGACGTATCCCGGCTCGCCTGCGGTGTTTGTCGACCTCGCGCCGGTGTGCGTCGATTACGCGATCCGCAGCTCGACGGATGGGTACACCAGCGAGACGCGGGTCTCGACCCAGTCGTCGAATCCGTACCTCCAGTTCTCCGGCAGCTTCATCGGCGACTACACGGGTCTGGCCGTCGACTCGACGGGCCGTGCGTACGCGGTCTGGACGGACAATCGTGGAAACCCCGGGGTGACGAGGCCGAATCAAGACACGGTCGTCGGAACTGTGCGCTAGGAACCAAACGCACAGTCGATCGATTCGAGACCCGCTCGGCAAACTTCAGTGAATTAAGCGAAGCGCCGTACGTCGAAGCAGCGAATCTTCGCTGACCTACAGCTCACGTCTGGCTTCGTCGGCCTCTTCGGCGAGCTCACGGAGCGCCGCAAAGAACTCTCGCGATTGACCGATGAACAGCCCATCACCGGTAAGCGCCCGGACCGCTTTCATGGCTACGTGTGCCGTCGCCGTCGGCCGAACGATCGAGCACGGCGGGAATGACGGCCGGAGGAAGTCGCACGGCTCCGGCATGATGAGACTCTTCTCGAAGAGCTCGTCGGCGGCGAAAGGGCCTGCCGTCAGATCAGGAAACACCAGGGTCCCGTCGGTGACGGCGGGCGCGTTGCCGGCCTTGTCATGCCACGTTTGAAAGTGCATTGCTTCGGTAGGGCCGATGCTGGTCACGATGCGGAGCACTTGGAGGCTGGTCACCTTCAGCGCCATCGCTGAGTAGAGACTGGTGCCGCCCTGCTCGATGAACGCAAAATGAAAGCCCGCGGTGTTGCCGATAGCCTGGACATGGGCGCTGATGTTGCTCGGGTCGCCGAGCTCGGCGTCGTTGCGCGGGATCGCCGGATGTCGGCCCACGTTCAGGCTCGGAATCGCTTGCGGGAAGGTGCCGCCGAGATCGGGACTCCTGGTACTGCGGTAGCGCGTCCACCAGCTCGTATCCACGGTGAGCTGCATCAGATTGGTCAGTCGGCCGATTTGCTGAGCGCCTGTCGCCTGGCTGCCCGGGAGCGTGCGAAACTGATCCAGGTTGACCGGCGGCGCACCTTTGGACGCCAAGTACGCGTTCAAGAAAGTAGCGTGACTGATCTCATCGTCGGTGTTGTCGGAGATGTACTGCGGCATGTCCTCGTCGAGGACTTCCAGAGCGGCGCGATAGCCTGATTCTGGCGAATGGGCCCCGCCGAGCTCGGTATATTGCTGCCAGAGGTCGGTCTCGAGGAGTTCTGCCGCCGCCAGGAATCTCAGGATGGCAATGTCGCCTTCGGTGATCGATCGGCCTTCGGCGGAGAGGCTGACGCTCAGCATGTGCGCACCTGCGGTCGCCGCGCCGGCCGCAATCATGCTGCCCCTCAGAAATCCGCGCCGATTCATCGGCTCGCTGGTACCGGTTCTCGAGCGCTTCATGATGTTCTCCTTTTCGGGGTTCCAAGCTCGCCACCCGTTGACGGTTTATCTGCTCGATCCGCACTACGGCGCGCAATTTCGACGCCAGTCGGCGGACATCCGGTCTTCTGCAGATTTGGCGCTGGGTGAGGAAAACCGCTGCCGCTGCTTTTACGGCTCGTGTAAGGGCTTACGCGTGGCGAACACCGTGACGACGAGCATGTAATACAGACGGGATGCCGGCGTTCGTTGAGTGCCGCTCTCGTCAACCGCGAACGAGGAGCAACCTTTGGACATCCAACTCATCGACAGCACCTACGAGTTGTTCCGCCATTTCGCAGTCCAGTGCACGACGAGCAGGATGGTTGGTCCGCACGCCTATAAGTGCGAACCTCGTGACACAAATCGCAGCGAGAAACCTCGGCGAGCGTCAGGATGGCGGTCTTGGCCCCGGTTGGTCAATCTGGGTCGGCCAGGAGCTGCGTTTATCTTGCGGGGCAGCTTTGTGTTCCGCCGTTTCTGTAGGTAAGCGTTCTGGATCCGTAGAGGTGGTCTGCCGTGAGCGTCTCGATCACCTCTCCGAGCACGAGGTCTACCTGCCAGAAGCACGGCGGGATTCTGGCGGTCAGCATGTAAGGACCACCGGCGCTGAACTTTTGCGGCAGCGCCCTCGGCTGGTGATCGGATTCGAACAGAGACTGCGGGTAAGCGATCGCCACGGAGGGCGCCGTGTAGGTGGCGAGCGACACCTCGATCCCGGAGCAGCCGGGCGCAATGGAGAAGGTCCCGCGCGCCATCAGTCCCTCAATCGTGATGGTGGGACTGATCACCGCTGCCTTGCCGGCCGGACACGCGGGCACCACCTTCGGAACGCTCACCGAGGCCTGGCGCGAACACAGCACGCCCGACACATTCACACTCAGAGCAGCAGTGACCGTCATATCCGCCGGCTGCCGCACGTAGGTGTGCGTGATGGGCGTATCTTTCGGGACGGTGGAGGAGGCTGCGTCGCCCCAGGCGATCGAGCCCGCGCCCGCTCCATGCCAGGACGCCGTCGCCGTCAGTGCAACACTGCTCGGTGTAAGCGTGGAAGTCACGACCAGTGAGGGAGCCGTGTTCTCGCAGACCGCGGCCGCTGTTGGGGACGGAGGTGGTGCTGGTGCAGGGGACGGTCCCGCGGCCGGCGCTGGCGAGGGAGACGGCGTTGGCGTGGGTGCGGGAGACGGCGTTGGCGCGGGTGCTGGAGACGGCGTGGGCGCCGGACCGGACTGTGGCGTGGGAGCTGGGCCTGCTCCCGAGGCAGCATTACAGAACGCCGGTCCACCGACGTGATCAGCCCCGAGCAGTTTGTAGGGGGCATGCGGGGCGCTCTCTACCTCGGGCCCCACGTAGACATCCAGCTGCGCAAAGCATTCCGGGAACGTCGCAGTTAGGACGGCGCTCTGCCGCGGCTTCAGACCGATTCCCTGCGCGGATCCCGCCGTGTACTTTGTCTGCGTTTCGAAGGTCTCGGGCAGATTGCGCTTGTAGACGGTGAAAAACACATCGCGCGCCGGCCCATCGTCCGTGTGGTTGTTGGTCACGCGGATGGTGGCCGACGCTGGTCCGAACGCGAGCACGATGCAGGACACGCCCAGCCGGAAGTCATCGCAGAGATGAACCGGCGATCCCCCGTTCGTGAACCCGTTGCTCCCCCAATCGCCGAATGGGGGAGGATTCTCGTTCGAAGGCGTGGGTGCAGGCGTGGGACCCGGCCCGGGGCCGGGCGTGGGAGTCGCCACGGGATCGGGTGGCGTGGGCGCGGGCGCAGGTGTCGGTTCGAGTGTGAGTTGCTGCGGGTGCGGTGGGGCGGCGGGCGCGGTCGGGCTGGCGGTGCTTTCGCAACCCACGAGTCCGAGGATAAGAAGAAGCGGCAAAAGGCCTCTCCATAGAGGTCGTCTTTCGTCGTTCCGCCCCGGGACGGGTGGAGCGCAGCCTGGCCAGGTGAGCGCGCGTCGGACGCACCGGGAGTGAATCGTCGAATGCGAACCCCTGTTGCCTATCCTGGCCATCGCACTCTCATTTGTTCCCACGCAACTTACCTCTCGACGCTCGCGAAGGGCTGAGCTGCAACCGCAATGCCGCACTTATCCACTTTGCCCGTCAAGGTGATCGCGCTCCCGCCGGGCGGTCGCCTGGCGCTGCGGGCAATGCACGCGGGTGGGATGAGGCGCCGCCGCGATGGGACGCAGGTTCATGGAGGCCGGACACTTGCACAAGGGCGGCCGCTTCGCAATCATCTGGCCGTAAGGCAGGAAAGAATGCTCAATCCTCTCCCTCACGCGCGATCCTCGGAACTTCGATGAAGCTCGCAAGGCGTGACGTGACTGGGCTGGAGTGCTGGCCGGCGTTTTTCGCAGCCATTCGCATCGCGTCGTCTGATGCGGTCGCGTGATACAGTAGGGTCGCTCCCTTTCCTGACGTTCCTGCCGCGGGCAGAAGCCTCATCAAAGCCGTCGTTCAGTAGAACGGGCACTGAGGGTTATGCAGATCGACCACCCATCAGGTCACACCCACCAGCATTGCCGCGAGACGATAGACGAGCTGCGCGAAGAAAACGCGGCTCTTCGTAAGGCAGGTGCGGACTTTGGCGCCCTCGCCGAGCGGCTGAATCAAGAGCTCAGGCTGCAAGCGCGGTTCGCCCTCGGCGTCGCCACGACGCGATCCGGATCACAGTGTGTGGCGCCAGTTGCCGTACCGAGAGCCAAATGACCACCACATCCGCGGCGGTTCGTGGCCTCGCACTCGGGTCCGTGTTTGAGCAGACGCTCACGCGTGACGGGCTTTCGGCGGCACTCGCCATGCTGAACGCCACCACACCGTACCGATTGACGGGCGTGTATCGATTCGAGGCCGACGTTGTACGAAGCGTGGTGCTGTTTGATCGAAAGAATCCGCACCTCACCATCGGGGCCGACGTGCCCTGGATGGACTCGTATTGCCGCCTCACCGCGGAGAGTGGAAGCCGGTGTGAGATCAGGGACGCGCTGCAAGATGCCCGATTGGCCACGCACGCAGCACAAGCGGTTGTACAGGCGTATGTCGCGGTTTTGCTCAAGGCACCCGACTGCTCGCCGCTGGGCACGCTCTGCCACTATGATCTGCACCCGGTTACCCCGCCGCTCGGCGTCTTTGAGGATCTCGATGCGGTGTGTCCTACGATCGAGCGCGCGCTCTGGGCCATGTTGAAGCTGGCCCACGTGCCACGGCCGACGCCGGCGCGAGCGCTGCGCGCCTCACACGCAGCCAAATCGCGATGGACGGGTGTCGCCGGCCGTCAAATGCAGCGGCGAAATTCCGGCTGATCTGCGCGAACCTCTCGCACCACTCGTGGTGTGCAATAGGGAACACCGGCCCGCCTTTTTTACTGATACGGTTGAGCCGCGGTTTTGACGCAGCAACTACCAGAAGGATGGGTTATGCCGTTGCTCACACCAAAGGAACTGTCTCCTCTCCCGCTGGTGCGGTCGGGCAACTCGGCGGAACGTGAGGCCCAGGCGGACCGAGTTCTCACTCGAGCCGTAAAAAACCACGTACCACGCGCCGAACGTCGCACCACCGTTCGGGCTTACAGCTTTCGACGTCGCAAGGACGATCGTTAGTCTGCGCTCGAGGGCGACGAGATTTGTTAGGGGAAAGTGGTGACCCTAACCTTCGCCAGTTGGAACCAGTTGGACGGGTGGCTGCGACAGGTGGAAGAGTTGCGGCGGGCGGCGTGAAGTCCCCGTAGCAGTGGCCGGCAGAGTGGCCACGCCGACGGTGTTGCCGGTCATCTCGAAGACTCGACCGAGTAGTAGCCTTCTTCGCCAACCCCAGGCGCCATGTGCCGCTCCACGACTCCGATGTCGCCAGCCCGCAGACCGTTCTCGGCAGCGTCGCGCGTAAGGATCACGTTGCCATGGATGTCAAAGGGCATGTCCTACGTCGGGTACCTGGAAATGAATCGCCGCACGTCGCTTCCAGCGTCAATCTGCGAGATCGAGCAGAACCGCACGGCGGAGTTCACCGAGCTGAACCGGATTGCCATCGACCTCGGCATCGGCCGCGTGGAATCCGGGCCACCGGAGTTCCAACCACGTGACGGGCAGACGCCCTAGCCGCTCGCGGCCAATCTGAGGCGCTACACCTTCACGAACACTCTGCGCCGGTACATCCAGTAGCACAGCGACCAGAGTACGGCCAACACGGTGCACGACTGCGCGACGGGAGCCAGGGTGCCGATCCCTTGGTAGTGGAACGTGAACACGCCGACGGCGTGGTCGAGCCATTCCCGCAGCACCATGTTGAACGAGTAGATGAAGATCGAGTTGGCGCCGAACACGACCAGTGGCAAGGTCCACCAGCGACTGCCGAGCAGCTCGATCACGACAAAAAACCCGATCAGCATGAACAGCACCCAGCCGAGACTGTAGAGCACGAAGGACGGGGTGCAGAGCTGCTTGATCATCGGAATCCACAGGCCGAGAACGAGTCCCGCGGCGAACGAGAACACCATCCCCGCGGTGAGCCGTTGCAGCTTCTCCGCGTTCGTCTTCGGTCCCATCAGCAGCTGGCCCGTCCACACGCCGGTGAGCGTCCACACCGTACTGGCGATGAAGTTCAGGGTCGAGTAGGCAGGGTCGTAGTCGTAATGGAAGATCCACCGGTCCACGACCAGCCCGATGTGGCCCGTCTTCGAGTACGGCCCATCAGGGCCCGGAAACGCGAACAGCAGCACCATCCAGAAGACGAGGAGGCCGACCGCGGTCACCACCTGCCAGCGCCACCTCCACTGCATGACCAGGTAGCTGAGGAAGTACGTGAACGCGACCTGCGAGAGGACGATGATCATCTGCAGCTTGATCTGACCGGAGCCGACGCAGATGAGGATCTGGCTGAGGATCGTCAAACGGATGGATCGCGCGACGACGTGGCGGAAGTTGTCGCGCTCGGTCGCGCCATGGGCCGTGCGGGCCGCCAGCGCGAAGGGCATGGCGACGCCAACCATGAACATGAACGCTGGCTGGATCAGGTCCCAGAAGACGAGGCCGTCCCAGGGGACGTGATCGAACCAACCGGCGACGCGGCCCCAAGTGGGATCGTTTCGGAGTGCCGAGAAGCCGAGTCCCTCGGATGCCAACAGCAGCATGATGAAGCCGCGATAGGCATCGAGCGCGAGGTACCGCTTCGTCTCCGCCACGTGCTCTCCTTTGCGGTGATGGACCCAGACGGTGCCCGCGAGCGTTGCAGGGCCTCGACCGGCGGGCGCAACTCCCCCAAATCGGCTAAAAGCCCGCAAGAGCCGCCGCCGAGGCGCCGCCGGACGTACTCCCTCGACCGTTCGTGCATGATAAGGCATCGGCGCGAGCTCTCATCCGCGCGCGTCACGGGCGGCCGATCTGCGCTGCGGCCGGAGGGCAGATCCGAAGGGCTGCGGCGGGCGGATCCGATAGGGCCTCTTAATACTGACGAGACGGTTCCGCCAGACAGCCTCCGCGAGAAACGAGAGCGGAGAGCGGAGGTGAGGCGATGGCTTGCCGGCCGTAGTCTTCCAGCGAGCGCAACGTCCGCCTACGCCGCATGTGATGGTGTGCCGGCCCGAAGCAAGCCCACCCGTATGACATAGTAACGGCCATGATCAGGTTCCTGCTCACGACGATTCTGACGTTCGCCACCGGGTTCGCGCAGCCCGCCCCCGCAAAGCACAAGGTTTTCTTCAATCGCTTCCGGCTGCAAGAACTCTCGATCATGATCGCCGACGCCGATGGCAGGAACGAGCGGCCGCTGGTCCCGCACGGCACACTCGAATATTCGCCGTCGTATTCATCCGATGGGAAGTGGGTCGTCTTCACCAAAGAGACGGCAGGTCTATCCGATATCTACCGAATCCATCCGGACGGCAGCGACCTGGAAAGACTCACCGACGATCCGGCCTTCGACGACCAAGGCGTGCTTTCACCAGACGGGCGCACGCTCGCTTTCATCTCGACGCGCGGATCGGGCACGGCCAATCTCTGGCTCCTGGATCTCGCCGTCAAGAAGTACACCAACCTGACCAAGAACCAGGGCGGCAACTTCCGGCCGGCGTGGTCGGCCGACGGCGCCTGGATTGCCTTCAGCTCCGATCGTGAAGGCACGGCAGGCGTGAATCCCGGTCATTGGGAACTACTGCAGTCCAGCGGCATCTATGTCATGCATCCAGACGGAACCGGCTTACGCAGAGTCACCAGGCCGGGTGGTGTCGCAGGCAGTCCGGCGTGGTCTCCGGATGGCAGGACGGTCCTCTTCTACGAGACCGACGAGGTCGGAGCGTACATGGCGAAGACCGCCCGTTCGCGAACGGAGTTCGTGTCTGTCGACGTCGGCAGCGGAAAGCGGACGCTGTACACCGCATCCAACCAAACCAAACTGTCGCCGAAGTTTCTCTCCGGCGGCAGAATTGGCTATGCGGTCCGCAGCGCCACCGCCGCCGAGGAAGGTATCGAGATCTGGAATCCCGACCTCCGCGTCGTGGACGTCGTGAAAGGAGCCGTGCGCGGACCCAGCTGGTCGCCCGATGGCGCGCAGCTGGTTTACGAGCGCGCGCTCAGAAAAGCCATGACCGAACACTTCATCCCGACGGGAAGCATCGATCCAGCGTTCGAGCTCTACCTCAGCGAACCCTTCGCCACGTTCTCGCCCGATGGCACACAGCTGCTCTACAGTCAGTATTCGAACGGCGGGATGAATACTTCCGACACCAGCATCGAGATCATGAACGCGGATGGCAGCGGCCAGCGGACGTTGTATCACGAGACGGGCTCCTCCGCCTTCGATCCCAACTGGTCGCCCAACGGCGATCTGATCCTGTTCAGCATTGGCCGCTATTTCCGTGCGCCCGGCATCCCGCCCGCACAGATCGCGACCATCAAGCCGGACGGCACTGGCTTCACGCCGATCGTCGACGACGGCGCCAACAACGGTTTTTCCACGTGGTCGCCCGACGGCAAGCAGATCGTCTACAAGCGTGGAAAGCATCTGGTGCGCCGCAATCTTGCCGACGGCAACGTCATCCAGTTGACGGATGGCGCCTACTACGACAATTTTCCCAAGTGGCAACCCCATGGCGATCGCATCCTGTTCACGAGCGATCGCGATGGCCGCTTCGAGTTGTACACCATGCGTCCGGATGGCACAGATGTGAGGCGGCTCACGAACGCCGAAGGAAGCAGCGCCCATTCTTCCTGGTCGCCGGACGGCCAGTGGATCATGTTCACGAGCGGCCGGAAGGGATTCAAGGATGAGATGGTAATGAGTGAGGGCGTTCCGCAACCGTACGGCGAACTCTTTGTGATGCGTGACGACGGATCGGACGTCCGTCAGCTGACCGACAACAAATGGGAAGACGCGGTAGCCGGTTGGGCTCCGGAAAAAAATTGATCTGACGTCATGAGCCGCATTTTCACCACTCGAGTTCGACTCGCCGTTGCTCGTCATGCCGCTCGTGGGCGGTGCCTTCAAGCAACTGGTCGGGTGCGTGAAGTGGTCGGTGTTCGCGCCGAGCCGGCGTGTCATTTTCTACGCGGCGTGCGACACCACTCCCGATCCGCCGCTGCACCTCCTAAACCCGGCGACGGGAACGGACCGTTTGGTAGGCAAACTCGAGCGGCATGCTTGGGTCCCAAGCCTCGCCGTGTCACCGGACGGCAGTACTATCTTCTACTCGCGGTTGGTGAACGACAGCAGCGACCTGATGCTGATCGAGAACGTCAAATGAGTACAACCAGGTGTGAGAACGGACGGTCGCAAGGCACCAGCTTCGCCCATGTCCCATCAGTCTCATCAAACCGACTGCCTCGCTACCTCCTGTATTGCTCTCTGATTTCCGTTACTTCGAGCGAAGCGCCTCCGCGTCGCTGCGGAGCGGCATCCTTCGCCAGCAATTCATGAGCGAAGGTGGAGCCACATTTTCGCGAGTTGGAACCAGCTGGACAGATGGCTACGCCAAATCGACAGGCTGCGGCGTGCGTGCCGCGTGATGGTCGGTGAGAATGCCGCCCGGGCGACCCGTCAGCGCGATGCCTTCGTCCGAGTCGTTCGTGTGGTCGCGTTCTTGGGAGGGCGCCCGCCGAGCCGGCCGTTGGCACGCGAGGCACGCGCCTTCGCGTCGCTGCGCTTCGCGCCCACCAGAGCGGCAACACCAACGACGCTGATTCGCGTCTTCCCTCGATCGGAAACGCGTGCGACGCGGACTCGTGCGTCTGGACGACTGGCCGGGTGCGCGTTCAGGTACTCGGCAAGCACCGCGCGGATGGCGCGCTCAGCCTTCGCGTGCGAATCGGCCGCGGCATACACGGGCAGCCCCGGCACGTAAGCGCTCACGGCGCCGTTCTCTTCAGTTTCGAGGACGATCGGGTAGAGCATTGTCATTCGACACCCGCCTCGCGCAGGATGCGATTGCCGAGCCGCCCGGCATCTTTCTTGGTATGAACCGCCACCCACACTTCCTTGCCCGTCGTGGGGTGCTTCAGCAGCAAGTGGCTGCCCTTCCCTAGCCGGACCTCGACGAACCCCGCGGCCTTCAGCTTGCGGATCACCTCGGCCCAGGTCACCTCCAGATCATAAACCTATCGCTAGGTTTCGTCAATGCGCCCACTCGGGTGTCTCGACACGTGCGCGTGGTAGTGGACCTGCCGCCGGCTCACCTGGCACCTGGTTGGAGGAAAAGCGTCTGAGCCACATTCAGCCCCATTTGCGCATTGACGGGTGGAGGACGACACGACTATGAGCAGAGTGGTGATGGGGCGATTGATCGCGGGCGCGGCATTCTCGCTCTTGTGTCTGGCACCAGCGCAGGCTCAGGAAGCGCGCGGCCACTCCGATTCGACGGAGGTCGGCTCGTTCGAGACACTGTCCGACAAATTGAACAGCGAACTCACCCGGCTCGCACGCCGCGGAGACTCGGTCGGCAATGGCGCCGCTCAGTCCGTTGACTCAGCCAGCGCACGTATGCCTGCGCATCGTCCCATGTCACGCAGACGACCGGATGATTGTCGTCTTGCGGAAAGCCGACGTCGCGCCAGGAGCCCGCAGGGTCCGGCTTGCGTCCTGAGCGGCCGGTCCAGAAACAGCCTCCACGTGTCTCGGACGATGCACCGATTCGAGGTTGGCCCGGTCCTCCGTCTGGAGCGCGTCACCGAGGACCAGGCTGTCAGTGTGATGCCCGTCTTTGGAATCGTCGGCTCGGCGCGACTGTCCAAATTCTGGGGGATTGAAGGCGAGATCACGCAGGCGAATGGGCACGAGTTCGGCTTCAGCCGCGAGGGGCTTTCTGAGACCTTCGCTCCAGAGAACTCCACGCTCGAAGAAAAGGAGCGACTGGGCGTGTACGCGCGCTGGCGGTACGGGTACCGTCCGGGGATCGGTTACACGATTGCCATGACTGCGAGGAGCGGAGGGACAGGACGTGCGGACGTCCGCCTCCGGTGCGGCGTGGCGACGCGCAAGTACGCAGAGTCATTCGACTTCACTGTGCTGAGCGTCCCGGCGGGTGTCAATCGACGCCCGTCTGTGTCCTCGATCGGCGACGGCGTACACTCGTCGCTGGACGGACCGCTGAAGATACAACGCGGCGGTCTTCTTCTGGGTGTGGACGTGCCGCTCCGGTTGAGCCGGCGGCTCACAGCGGTGCCAGAGATTCGCTATGTGTATGGCGGGTCGGGCGGCTTCAGTGGCGGACACAGCGAAGCATCGGTTGGCATGAGGGCCGCTTGGCGGTTCTGAGGGCGCCTGCGGTTACGGAAGGTCGTGACCGTCTGAGGTCGCGTCGCTCTAAGCTGCTGTACCTGTTTTGTACCTGCCGGCGGCCTTTCGGTGGGATCGATGGAATCGATTGGGCGTGTTTTCCTGTAAGTTATTGACAGGACGAGGGTCGGCCGGTCAAAATCCCGGCGACTCAACCATATAAGCGCTTGATATTAAGTCACTTATCCGATTTACATGCTCGAATATCACCCTCTCTCACTCTCTCTCATTCTATGAGGGTCCAAGGCGGAGGCCGAAGGTGGCAGAGCACCGAAGATGACGCACTCTCATGGAAGCGTCACCTTCGTGCGCTCCCCGTAGATGACGCTGATCGTGATGGGCGCTATCGCATACCGGCTCGGGCTCCAGACCCCCAGGAGAATCCCGACCCCCCTGGCAGGCGGACTACAGCCATCAGGCGCATTCGATGGTGACCGGTGAAAGAGGTCAGAACCCTCAACGTTTCGGGCGAGCGCATAAACCGCCAGTACGGGGCCTACGCCTCTCCCCACCAACGTCCACGGTGGGCGCGTCGTTTCCCGCGAAGACCCTCGCCGCGTCGCCGGGCCCTCCGTCGGTTGGCAGTGGCGCCACCGTCGGATCGGACTGCCGGCGCCTGGCGCTCTTCGGCGCGTCGTCGCTCACCCGGGCAGAATGCACGCCGCGAACTCCGGGGCTGGCATCGTTGAATGGCGGGCTGCTCTGACATATGACCGTCCGGTCATATGCCAACCGTCTGCAGATCGGGCCGCGGTCGCCCGGCAATAGCTGCAGCGGGTCACACGTGCGGCGCTCATCGGGGAGGACCGGCGCGAGCTAAAGATGGAAGCGCACGTCGCACGCAGCCGGGGACCGGAAACCGAAAACCCGAATATAGCCGATCAGCCCCTCCCCCCCGTCAATCCGGCGCGCGATCCGGCACGTGGGCCCTGCCGGTCTCTGGAACATACTCGCAGACGCGGCCCGAGACTATTTCGGGGCTACCGCTGGCTGCGGTGCGAAGGTCGTGGTGGAAGCGACCATCCAGCCGGTCCCCTGCTTGACCAACGTATTCACATAGCGACCGTCCACCGCCATCGGCTTGCCGTCGGGCCCTTTGCCGCCCGTGACGG
>JANMCN010000003.1:0-3808 GCA_031361295.1 Acidobacteriota bacterium
TGCAGGAACCGGTCCTGCCGAAGGCGCATACGCGATTCCGCTGGACGTGGCGCTGGGACGGGAAAGAGGCCCTCATCGCATCGCGTTGTGTGGACGACACCGGCTATGAGCTGCCGCCGCTCCCGCTGCTGATCGACGTACGCGGAACAAACTCCGCGTATCACAACAACGGCGTGCAGGTGTGGAAGGTCGCCGGGGACGGGACGATCACCAATGGGAACAGCTAGGCGCGTCGCAATCGTTCTGATCGGCCTTTGGAGCGCGACGGCTTTAGCCGAGCGATCCACATTCGCCCAATCCCCCACCTACGGTCTCGGCCGCGCCGCCAGCCCGGACGAGGTGAAAGCGATCGACATCGACGTCACGCCCGACGGCGCGGGGCTGCCCGTTGGCCACGGCACTGCAGCCACCGGCAAGCAGATCTACGCAACGCGCTGCGTCACCTGCCACGGCGCCACGGGCAGGGAAGGCCCGCAGGACATCCTGGTGGGTGGACAAGGCACGCTCCACACGGGGAAGCCGCTGAAGACGGTCGGCAGTTACTGGCCCCATCCGACGACGATCTTCGACTACGTGCGGCGCGCGATGCCGTTCGATCACCCGGGCACACTGCCGGTGAACGACATCTACGCCGTCACTGCTTACGTCCTCTTCCTCAACGCCATCGTCGGGGAGAACGACGTCATCGATCAGACGACGCTGCCGAAAGTGAAGATGCCGAATCGGAACGGCTTCGTCAGCGACCCGCGGCCTGACGTCGGAAGGCCAAACCGGAACACGACAACGCAGAAGCCGCAGAGCTCGCGGAAGAAGTAGCGCCTCTCTTCAGACTGCCCTGGCCCCATGAAAATCTTCCGAAGCGAATCCGCCCCCTTCAAACCGGTCGACCCACACACGTTCGTCGGCGCCGCGCAGACGCAGCGCCTCGGTGCCGACGACTCCGGCGTGGCGGTCGGCCTCTACCGCGTCGAGTTCGAGTCGGGCGGCCGCACCAACTGGCACACGCATTCCGGGCCGCAGTGGCTGCTGATCGTCGAGGGCCTGATCCGCGTGCAGACGTGGGGAGAACCGGCGTCTGACGTCGGGGCCGGCGATGCGGTGGTGATTCATCCGGGCGAAAAGCACTGGCACGGCGCGGCGCCCGGCGCGCGAGGCGCACATGTCGCGGTGAACGTGAGCGCGGTCACGGAGTGGCTCGAGCCTGTGGAGGACGCGACATCATGAAACGTGTATTACTCGTCGCGCTGATAGCCGGCATGTTCGCGCCCATCGAACTGCACGCCCAGCCACCGGCTTCGACCGGCGCCGTCTTCGTCGCCTATTTCTGGCGTGCCAAGCCCGGGCAGGCGGACGCCTACGGCGAATACATCCGCACGATTGCGGAGCCGATCGACGAAGACGCCCGGCGATCGGGCGCGTTCGAGGAGGTGCGCACGGTAACACCCGCGGCCGGCGTCACGGCCGACTGGACGCACCTTCGCATCTTCCGGTTGAAGAACGGCGCTGCCGCCGACGCGCTCGGAGCCGCGCTGGATGCGGCCACGATGCGCGTGGTCCCTGACGAAGTGAAGCGTAAAGCCAACAGCGAACGGTCGGCGGGACTGCGGGACTTCGTGCGGCGCGAAGTGTGGACGGAGCTTCGGTAGGCGTCCGCCGTGTTAGAATCGTGAGTCCCGCCTGGCCGGCGTAGCTCAGTTGGTAGAGCAGCTGATTCGTAATCAGCAGGTCACCCGTTCAAGTCGGGTCGCCGGCTCCAAATTCCCAAACAAATTCTCGAGTTCGATCGACGCGATCACCAGCGTCGCCGTCTTGGGTCACACCGGGGTCACAGCATCCGGTGGCTTCTTGACGAAGGGAAACCTGGCCAGAGTCGAACCTTGTCGCGGCTTACGTCGCTTTTGTCGCAGCAAGGTCGAGCCCGAGTTGCCGCTGATACGTGACCGTGTCGAGGTACGTGTCCTTGCGAGCGATGCGGCCGTCGCGAAGCTGGAACACGTCAACACCATCGCATGCGAACGGCACACCGTCCACGGTCCCTGACACGACGTATTCGGTCACGATGTGCCCTTCGCCGAAGTACGCCGTCTTGCGCTGGAATCTAATGTCCGGTGCTTGAACGAACAGTGCGGCGATGGCGTCGCGCGTGGCCGCGGCTCCGATTGCCGGCTCGGCCATGCCGTGCATGTGGAATACGGTGTCCTCGGTGTGCATGGCGACGATCGCATCCGGATCGTGGCGGGCCCACGCGGCGGAGTAGCGCATAGCCAAGTCGATCTGTTTAGCGCTCATCTGATCCCTCTCTGCCGGTGACGGAGCTGGCGATACCACTGCGGCTGGCCAACCGTCGATCATCGCGACTATATCACTACGATCTCTACTACCGTCTCGTCGAGGCGCCCCCGACGACTGGAGATTCTAGCCTTCTGGCACGCCAGCCGCGGGAAGCCATTCGCCAATCTGAAGAGCTCACCGGACGAATCTCGAGATAAGACGTCAAACACGTACGCGGCGCGGAAGCCACGGACGGTTCGCGCGTTGTCGCCTTCGGACTCAGCCTCGCGTCGGCCGATGATCATGCGCCATAATCGCGATGCCCTTCTCGCCCTTGCGAACGAAGCGGCCCATCGTCCGCCACGTCTGAAACCCCGCGACGCGCGTCGCGGTCGGGCACTGACTGGCGATGAGACAGATGTTGTGAAACGAGAATGTTCACCGCCCGACTATGTTGATCGGGCGGCGGGTGAGAAGCCGGGCGCATCGTTGCGGCGCGCCCAGCATCGTTTAGGTCGCTCCCTGGTGAACATAGTCCGGAGCGGACGCCAGGCACCGGAGGCTCAGTCACGTGCCATCGGACTCGAAAGTGCCGGGCAGACCGGTGGCCGTTACGAGGCGCAATGTGATATCCTATTGGCATATCCAAAAGGAATATCCCATGGCAGCTATTTCACTGAAGCTTCCCGAAGGCCTTCTCGAGGAGTCAGGGCGCTACGCCGACGCACTGCAGCTCACGCGGGCCGAGTACATGCGGCGCGCACTCGAACAGATGAACCGTGGGACCCGCGCCCGCCTGCGGGCGCGCCGCCTCCGCGACGCCTCTCACAAGGTCCGGGGCGAGAGCATGCGTGTCAACGCGGAATTCGCCGTGATCGAGCGAGACGTCGATGCGTAAGCGGGGCGAGATTTGGCTCGCGGACCTCAATCCCCGGCGGGGCACGGAGCCGGGAAAGACCCGTCCTGTGCTGATCGTCCAGGCCCAGGCACTACTCGATGCCGAACATCCGTCGACGCTCGTGGTCCCGCTCACCACACAGCTCGTCGACGCCGCCGAACCACTCCGGATTCGCATTCGCGCGTCCGGTTCGTTGAAGAAAGATTCGGACGCACTGATCGATCAGGTGCGCGCCATCGACAATCGCCGGCTGGTCCAAGGCCCCTTGTCGCGCCTCCCGCCGAAACAACTCGATGCGGTCGGGCACGCGCTGCTCGACGTGCTTGAGCTGACGAGCGATTAAGCGCGTCGGCTCTGCCGCAGTGCGCCCCCAGCCGTCGCCGCGATGACTCCTCGAGCGCCGTATGGGTTGACTGGTGCGCGTCGTGTTGCGCCCCAGTCGAGCGCGTCAGAGCGATTCCAAAAAGGCCAACAAGCGATCGTCGGGACGGAACCGGCGGAACGGCGTGTCCATCGGCTGGATCTTGGCGAGCGCCTGTTCCTTCATGGCCAGATTCGCGTGGACGTACACGTTGGTGGTCTCAATGCTCTCGTGCCCGAGCCACACGGCGATGACGGCAATATCCACGCCTGCCTGCA
>JANMCN010000055.1:0-7982 GCA_031361295.1 Acidobacteriota bacterium
CGCCTCGTAGGCAGCCCGCACCGCGCGTTGCCCCTCGTACCGCTCGCCGTCTACCATGTTGCCGCCCGAGGCCTCAAAGACACAGTCGGTCGTCATCATCGACATCAGCGCGTCCACGTCGTGACGGTTCCACGCGTCAGCGAACGCCTGCAGCAGACTTTCCGGGTCCCGGTCCGCCCCCTGGCTAGTCATCGGAGTGCGCTCGGCACCAACGCTGAGCGCCGCAACGCGATGGCCAGCTGCGCCGCCGATCAGTGAACCGACCATGACAAATGTCGCGACCGTTCGCATGTGCTCCTCCACCCATCGGCTCCTCACAGATTGGTTGTGGCCGCCTAATGTCTCTTCCGGTGAGCCGCGCTCCGCGTCGAACATGATCGCACAAGCAAGCGTAGCGCCGGCTCCATCCGGTAGTTGGACTGACCTACCTCGCTCCATCCACGATGATGAGGGCATTCGAGAAGGACGCACGCTCAATCGACAGGTGCGTGCCGGCGTCTGAAAGCCAGGCATCGCGTCCAGTTGCTGACAGGCGCCTACCCGCGCAGGATCTTCTTCATGGGTCTGCCCTTGGCCAGTTCATCCACCAGCTTGTCCATGTACCGGATGTTGCGCATCAGCGGATCGTCGATCTGCTCGATGCGAACTCCGCAGATGACGCCGGTGATCTGGCTGGCGTTGGGATGGAGCGCCGGCGCCTCGCTGAAGAAGGTCTCGAAATCCGTCCTCCGCTCGATCTGCAGCGCCAGCATGTGCGGGCTGTAGCCCGTCAGCCAACAGATGACCTCGTCCACTTCCTCCTTCTTCCGCCCCTTCCTCTCCGCTTTCTTGACGTACAGGGGATACACGGTCGAAAACGACATCTTGAAGACCCGGTGCTTATCCATGGGTTCCTCGGAGCAAGAACGGTCGATCCGTGTCGACTCGTCAGCCTAACGCATTGCCGCTCAGCCGCGAGCGACGCCAACGACTTGGAGTCGACGCGGGCAGGTCCGACGCCGCTCGCCGGCTGCAGCGGCAGGTTAGGCAACCATGGTCGCTGGTTGCTCCAGGCGGTTCTCCGCTATCCACTGAAACCGCAACGACAGAAACCATCAGCAAGATCACGAAGGCAAGCCCGAACAGGTAACCGAGAAATTCGCCCAGGCCGGGTACCGGGAGAGAAATCAGTATGACCAACAGGGCGAAGACAAAGAAAGCCAGCGCAAGCAGGCCGTACGCCAGGAACGCGCGTCGAAACTGCGCCCGACTGCAGCGCCCATTGAGCCCGAGGAAAAGCGCCTTCCAATCCTTGAAATCAATGGCCACAGCATTACCGTTCATTCACGAATTGCTTGCGCAGACTGTTTAACGAATGTTCGGCCGAACCCGATATTTCGATACGCCTGCGGCGGTGGCAGTGTAACGCGCCGCGCAAGGTCGAATTCTTTGAATGGCCGCACAGTCCCTCAGACCGGCTTTTCATTATCGTCT
The DNA here is from genome assembly GCA_031361295.1 of Acidobacteriota bacterium. Taxonomy (GTDB): domain Bacteria; phylum Acidobacteriota; class Vicinamibacteria; order Vicinamibacterales; family 2-12-FULL-66-21; genus JALZOC01. The sequence goes on from JANMCN010000055.1 coordinate 1,474, forward strand.
TGCGGTCAACCATGTGCTCGCGAACTCGGAAGCCCCTGCCATTAGGCCCAACCAGGCGGCGAAGACGATACCCGAAAACAGACTCAGGAGCACCGCAAGGACGTCGCTCGTGGGAGCGGCACGAAGCGCCGGTGGACCGCCACTCAGCAAGAAGCTGAATGCCCCCTGAACCACAAAGAACGTTATGACGAGCGTCGCTTTCCAGCGCGAACGTCGATACGTCTGGCGCAGGCCATGAACTGCACTCAGGACTACGACTACCGTGCTCAGAATCGACAGTGCCGCTGTCGGCACCATGACTATCGATGGAATCTGTTGCCGCCAGATCAGAGTGCTCGGGAGGAACAACACAAAAAGAACGAATGGGGTGCACCAAAAGAAGATCCAGGGATGGGCCTTCCAAGAACGGAACGGCTGACCAGCCCGTGACGTACACCATGCCACTGCGATCGGAACCAACATGCTCGCAAGCACGATGAACAACAAGGCACCGGTCATTGAGCTTCTTTTATACTTACAGTTGCATCAGCGGCCTAACGTCCGCGTCCCGCCTGTAGCGGTCTGTTGCGTGGCCACAAGCCGGAAGCTGCCCGGGATTGTCCCTTCGCCGAACAAGCGCTTGCCGGTGCCGACAACCACAGGGAACTGCCAGATCCGCAGCGTGTCGATCAGATCGTGCTTGAGCAGGGCTTGGAGGAGGTCGCTGCTGCCGTGGACCTGAATCTCGCCACCGTCCTGTACCTCGAGCTTTGCGACCTCCGCGGCTACGTCGCCTCTGAGCAGGTGAGAATTGTTCCACGTGACCATATCCAGCGTTCGCGACGCGACGAACTTCGGCCGGGTGTTGAGTACTCGCGCAGGATCTTATCCATGGGCCTGCCCTTGGCCAGCTCATCCACCAGCTTGTCCAAATACCGGCCTTTCATCAAAGGGGTCCTCGATCTCCTCGGCGCCCCTGCGACAGATTGGAGCGCCGTCGGCTCCAGCGCGAGGTTAGACGGCCTCACGGACCTGCGACCGTAGGTGCCACCAGCGATTTCGCCGCTGAGAACGGCGCCGATATTTGTCTGTGCTCAGATCGCACCGATAACCATGTACACGAAAGGGAAGAAGAGATGGAGGGCGACCGCCAAGACAACCCTCCATGTAGCCACGTGAGGGCCTTCGTTCAACAGTTCAGATTCTTGAACGGTCTGATCATGCCAAGCCGATTCATCTGCAACAATGCGCGTTCCAGCGAACGTGTCATGAATGCCGGTCACAACCATCAGAGCGCCCATCCATGGCCCCGCCTGAAGTGACGAGCGTACCAGTCCTCTTGCAAGCCCAGGCTTGGCCGGACGATCTGCGACGATAAGCCTCAGGCCGAAAAGGGCCTTTCCGACCGACTGTCCGATCGCAGCCGATATTGCGAGGTAGACGTTCGCGCACAGCGCCGCGAACCCGAACGAAAGAAGGCCCAATCCATCGCGTGGGTCAGGACCAGTGGAAAGCGGCACTCCGAGGCCAGCACGTGCGATCTTGTCGAACGCCCATGTACCGAACCACAAGATCGTCGTCCAGACGACGAGGTCGGCCCAAGCCGATTTGAAACGACCAGGCGGCCCTTCAGACGACATTCCGTGTTCACCTGCCCTGGGTCGATCCTGTTCGTGTTACAGGTGCGTCTAACGTTGCAAATGAGCCGCGCGGGCTCAGGAGCCAACGCGCGCGGCTCCATTTGCGTGTTATGTCGTCACTCGTATGTTGTCGTGCAAGAACTCGGGCGCAACGTCTGCACCATTGGGCCAGACCAACGTGTGAAACTCCAGGCGATCTCTAACTGCCGAAACATGCGTGGATCGAGTAATGGTTCGAAGACGGGCCCTTCGAACGCCGGCTTCAAATCGATCTCGCCACTCGTACCGTCACGGAAGCGGAGCCACACGGCGTGGCCCGCAACGTAACGCGCCTCGACAACGTGATAATTCATGACCGCTACTCCAGTGGGGCGATTTGCTTGAGCGGTTGCCCCCTACCTGGCTAGTTGTCAGTTCGCAAGCAATTCTGGCTTGTGGAGGTTCGTCCATTCAAGCACGAGCTTCAATGCCCGAGCTGGAAAATCGCCGTGGATCCGGGGTTGTCTCGATCTCCACGGAGATTTCGTGTTCCCCGTACACCGCGTGAAAATGCGGTACGCCGTGCTCGCGGTAGAACATGCCGATCACGATGCCGAGAAATCGAGACAGTTCAGGCATTTCAGATTGACTGTTTCATCGATTGATTGTCTTGTCGGCATAACGTCGGGCATCAGCCGCGGCGCGAACGAGACCAGCCCGCCGTCGGCTGCATGCCATGTTAGGCCGCTTTGAACGACAGCATTGGAGCTAGCGCTGGAAGTCGCTGCATCGCGTCACCGACCCTTCGGAGCTTTTCCGCGAATCAGCTTGGCGCGGTTCTCGAAATCGCGGGCATCGGCTTCGCGGCCCGTCTTCCTGAGGATGCCGGCGTACGACTCGAATTGCGTCGCCATCCTCGGATGGTTGGGTCCAAGCGCCTTCTCCATGATTGACATCACACGCCGTATCACTGGTTCCGCCTCGGCCAGCCGCCCCTGATACAGATAGATCCCCGCGAGGCCCTCCAGGAAATGACCAACCTGCGGGTCCTCCGGCCCCCTCAGTCGTTCATAAAACGACACGGTGCGTTGGGCCGCAACTTCAGCCTCGGTCCAACGGCTCCAGTCGACGTAGAGGAACATCAGATTCTCTAAACTCTTGCCGACATCCGGGTGGTCTCGCCCAAGCCTCTCTTCTCGGAGCGCCAATGCACGTCGAAAGAGAGCCTCAGCCTGTTCAAAGTTCTTCTGGATCACCGAAGGTGCCGTGGAGCGTTGGGCTTCGCTGGCGTACATCGCGGCAAGGTCGTTCAACGTCTGCCCGTGAAGTTCAGCGACCTTGAGATCGTCGGCCCCAGACTGAGTGTCAAAGATATCGAGCGCACGTCGAAAGAGCGGCTCGGCGTCAGTGGGTCGGCCCAACTTCTGCCGGGTGCTGGCGAGGTAGTAAAGAGTCATGGCCACGAGTGCATTCTGGGGCCCGAAATACTCCGCTGCCTTCAAGGCGGCTTGGAAAGACACCTCTGCTTCCGGCCAGCGTCGCTCCATGTACGCGGTATCGGCAGCCTGCATGTGGGAAACGTAGAGTGCTCTCGGTCCAGGTGCTGCTACTGGTCGGACAGGAGTGAAGACGATGCTCTTCAAAAACCCGTCCGACTCGGTGTCACGAGCAAGGGGCGCCTGGCCTTTCGCATACAGTTGTTGGTAGGTCAGGTCAATGTGGTATTGAGGCCAATGCGGGTGGGCGCAGTACAGCCCACGCGTTGAACCGATTGCCACCAAGTCTGGGAACTCGGGAAACTGGCCAGTGATCTCAGTAAGCCGACTGTACCGCACGCAGGTGGCTTCGAGCGAGTCATCGAGAACAGCATCAAATCCTGTCAGCCGTTGGCGTCCTGTGATCATTTCGCCTACCGAGCTCTTGAAGTCTCCGCTGAAGGCTTGAAGGAATTCGGCCGGCGTACGGGCTTTGGCTTCTCCTGAATCCGTCACGAGAACGCCGGCAAAGACCTGTCGTGCATCTTCGGGTCGCGCCAGTGGAACATCCTGACGTCTGTGGACAAACCTGATCAGCGAATTCCCAGGAGTCCTCTCTCGCGGAGATACGGGGAAAAGAAACCAGTCGTCACCCTGCGGCGCGCTGACAGACACGCCTGGAATCTCAATGCGCTGGCTTCGATCGGCAATGGACTGTAGATCTTGGCCTCGGACAGCGAACGCAGGGACGACTGCCACGCAGAAGAAGATGATCATCGCGATTCGGCGTGGGTCCATAGACGGTCCCCTCATCATGTCCAGCGTATGCGGTCGATGCGACAATTCGCGAGAGCACCCACCCCTCGAAAAGAAAAGGGCGGTGACCTTCCGATCACCGCCCCATCTGAGCCTGGTCACGCGGAGCTGAAGCTCCGCGCGACGTCCCGAGTCCCGGATCCCCTATCCCGTCAGAAAAGGGGCCTACTCGATGTCGTCTCTCGTGAACGCCTCTTCCGGCTCCACGAAATACTCCATCTCGCGTTCGAGCTCGAGCTCCTCTGGGGTCGGCGGCGGCGGCGGTGGCGGCTCGTCCGCCGGGATGTGCACGTGGCGGTAATACTCGAAGCCCGTGCCCGCCGGGATGAGCCGGCCCATCGTGACGTTCTCCTTGAGGCCGCGCAGATGGTCGACCTTGCCGGAGATGGACGCCTCGGTGAGGACGCGCGTGGTCTCCTGGAAGGACGCCGCCGAGATGAACGAGTCGGTCGAGAGCGACGCCTTCGTGATGCCGAGCAGCAGCGGCCGGCCCGTGGCCGGGCGGCCACCCGCCGAAATCACGCGCTCGTTCTCTTCCATGAACCGGAAGCGATCGACCTGCTCCTCGATCAGGAACTCGGTGTCGCCGACGTCTTCGATCTTCACCCACCGCATCATCTGCCGGACGATGACCTCGATGTGCTTGTCGTTGATGTTGACACCCTGCAGCCGGTAGACCTCCTGGATCTCGTTGACCAGGTAGGAGTGCAGCGCCTTCTCGCCAAGGACCGACAGGATGTCGTGCGGATTGCTCGGCCCGTCCATGAGCGGCTCGCCCGCGCGGACGCGGTCGCCTTCCTGGACGTTGACGTGCACGCCGCGGGGCAGTGAGTATTCTCTCGGCTCACCGCCGTCCTCCGGGACGATGATGATCTTCCGCTGCCCCTTCACGATGCCGCCGTGCCGCACGATGCCGTCGATTTCCGAGATGATCGCCGTTTCGCGCGGCTTTCTCGCCTCGAACAGCTCGACCACGCGCGGCAGACCGCCCGTGATGTCCTTCGTCTTGGTGGTCTCGCGCGGAATCTTCGCGAGCACCTCGCCGGCGAACACCGACTCCCCGTCCTCGACCATGAGGTGGGCGTGCGACGGCATGTGGTACTTCCGCGTCACCTTGCCGTTCTTGTCGCGGACCTCGATGAGCGGCTGCTTCTTCTCATCCGGCGAGTCGACGACGATCTTCCGGGAGAGCCCGGTGACTTCGTCGACTTCCTCGTGATACGTCACGTCGCTGACGAGGTCCTTGTACTTCACGACGCCCGCATCCTCGGTGAGGATCGAGAAGGTGTAGGGGTCCCACTCGACCAGGATCTGGCCGACTTCGACCTGCTGCCCGTCCGCCACCTTGAGGCGTGCGCCGTAGACGATCGGGTACCGCTCGCGGTCGCGGCCCTTCGCGTCCTGCACGACGATCGATCCCGTGCGGTTCATGACGACGCGCTGGCCGGCGTTGGCGTTGTCCTCCCCCTTGGTCTCGACCACCTGCAGGCCCTGGTACCGGACGACGCCGACGTGCTTCGCGTCGAGCGTCGACTGCTCGGACACGCGCGACGCCGTGCCGCCGATGTGGAACGTCCGCATGGTCAGCTGCGTGCCCGGTTCGCCGATCGACTGCGCCGCGATGACGCCGACCGCCAGGCCGAGCTCGACCAGCTTGCCTGTCGAGAGGTCGCGCCCGTAGCACTTCGCGCAGCAGCCGCGGCGGCTCGCGCACGTGAGCACGGAGCGGATGCGGACCTTCTCGATGCCGCCTTCCTGGATCGCCGAGGCCTTCTCTTCGTTGATCGCGTCGTTGACGTCCACGATGACGTCTCCGGTGAGCGGGTCGAAGATCTTCTCGAGCGTCACGCGGCCGATGATCCGGTCGCGCAGCGGCTCGATGATCTCGCCGCTCTCGACGATGGACCGGGCTTCGATCCCGTCCATGGTGCCGCAGTCCATCTCGTGGATGATGACGTCCTGCGCCACGTCCACCAGCCGGCGGGTCAGGTACCCCGAGTCGGCCGTCTTCAGTGCCGTGTCCGCCAGCCCCTTGCGCGCGCCGTGCGTCGAGATGAAGTACTGGAGAACGGTCAGCCCTTCACGGAAGTTCGACGTGATCGGCGTCTCGATGATCTCGCCAGACGGCTTCGCCATCAGGCCGCGCATCCCGGCGAGCTGCCGGATCTGCTGCTTCGATCCTCGTGCGCCGGAGTCGGCCATGATGTAGACCGGGTTGAAGTTCTTCCCGACGTGGTCGAGGTCTTCCATTTCCGAGAACATCGCGTCGGCGATCTTCTCGGTCACGTCCGACCAGATGGCGATGACCTTGTTGTAGCGCTCACCGTTGGTGATGGCCCCTTCGAGGTACTGGCCTTCGACCTTGATGACCTCGTCGCGCGCCCCGCTGCCGAGCGGCGCCTTCTCCTGCGGAATGACGAGGTCGTCGATCCCGATTGAGAGGCCCGAGCGCGTCGCGTAGGTGAACCCGAGGTTCTTGAGACTGTCGAGCATCTCGACCGTCTTGGCGAGCCCGTAGTGCAGGTGGCAGTACTGCACGACCTGCTGGAGCCCCTTCTTCTTGAGGAGCCCGTTGACGAACGGCATCGGCGCCGGAAGCGACGTGTTGAAGATGACGCGG
>JANMCN010000087.1:0-19306 GCA_031361295.1 Acidobacteriota bacterium
GTCGCAGGACGATGCCGACGGAGGCGGTCAGGTAGCTGAGGTGAACCCGGCCGAATGCGACAGGCCCCTGGTCGGGTCGATGGAGGCTGCTGTAATAACGCAGGTCGAACCTGACGCCCGTCCGCGCCGACAGGAATCCCACCGCGCCGCCGCCGACGTTGTACCCCGCGAAGTTCGATTTCACGGGCAGCAGCGCCCCGGTGTTGATCAACGGAGGGTTGTCGAGCAGCGAAGCGCGCATCACTCCCAGGCCGCCGGAGACGAAGGGGCGGAGGCTGTACTCGGTCCAGCGCCGCGGCAGCGTGAAGACGGCGTTCCCCATCAGCGCGAACGTGCGGCCGTATTTCAGCTTCGAGGGGCTCTGTCCGCGGAAGAAGGCCGGGGTGAAGACGGTGACGGCTTCGACGCCCACCACCCCCGAGGTCACGAGCCCCGCGGATCCGCCGACCTGCAGATGGATCTTCGCCGCGCCGCCTTCCAGGTCCACGACCGAGGTGTTGCCGTGGAAGGTCGCGCCGACGGCCGGCGTGAGGTACCAGTCCGCGGCGACAGCGGCGGCAGGCACCGAGAGCGTCGCGCAGGTCAGCGCGACCAGGAGCAGGCCACGGACGAGCGCGTCAGCTCGCCAGTCGGAGAAACAGCGTCGCAAAGAGGGACCGCGTGACGTCGCCAGATCCGAGTTGAAACGGGGCACTGAGCCCGGCGCTGTTGGCGAGGAGGATGAACGCGAGGTGCCGGTCCGGCAGCTTGAGGACGAGCGATGAGTAGGCGTTCGGGACGAGGCCGAAGTGCCAGACGACTCGACCCGCGCGGTGCGGCTGGACGAACCAGCCGAGCCCCATGGGCCCGGCGACGCCGTCCCTGACGCCAACGGGATTCCAGGCTTCCTGCAGCGTGTCGTCGTGCAGGAGCAGGTTCGAATCGATCGCCTTCTCCAGCCGCGCGAGATCGCGAACCGTCGAGACGAGACCTCCTGTCGCGGTGATCGGAGCGGGCGGCTGCTCGTTGCGTTCCGCCCGGCCGCGGCCGTCGACCTTGTATGGAACCGCCATGCGCTCGACGACCGTACGGTACCGATCGAGATCGGCAGCGTCGAACAGATCATCAGGGATGCCGGGGTCAGCCGCCGCGAGACTCGTCCCGGGGACGGAGTCCTTCATCGCGAGACGGTTCAGGATGCGGTGCGCGACCGTCTTGACATACGGCTGCGGAACGCACCACTCGAGCACGGGGCCGAGCTGCGCCAAGCGCTCGGGACTGTAGATGAAGTTGTCGGTGGAGGTGTGGCTCAGCACCTGCCGGAGCGTCACACCAGGCTCGGGGTAACTGGCGTATGTCGTGAGCGGGTCGTCGAGCGTCATCCGATGCTCCTCCACACACTGCAGCAGGAGGACCGCCGCGACCGTCGCACTCACGTCCCCGACGAGATAGGGCGTGTCGGGTGTCGCGCGCACGCGGGCGGCGACGTTCTGAAAGCCGAATCCGCGTTCCCAGACGATTTCGCCGTCCTGGACCACCGCCGCCGACATGCCGGGGATGCCCGCCTGCGCGCGCAGCGCCTCGAGATACGACTCCAGATTGGACAGCAATCCAGGAGGCGACGCCGCCTGCTGCTGCGCCGGCACCAGCGCCGTGGCGAGCAGCAGCGCGATTGAGAGCCCGCCGAGCCGCGTCCGCAGGTCAGGATCCATAGGCCAGGCTCATCTAGCGCAGAAACGTGAATTTCGCGAGGCCGACAACATCGTGCCCGTCCCATGGCCAGAGAAACGTGGCGTTCCTGGGCGTCGTGTGTGCGCGCACCCGTACGTAGTACTCGCTGTTCGGCTGCAGGCTGACGCTGCTGAACAGCGGGAGCCGGTCGAAATCCGTCGTCAGCCAGTCGCGAACGAACTCCTTGCTGGCGGTCGTTTCGACGCGTTCGGTCCGGCCGTCGAGCATGTGCGTGATGTGGTATTTGCGCGTCAGGTTGTCGTAGCGAACGGTCGCGGTCACGACCGTGGTCGCCAGCGTGCGGTCGAACCAGGTGGCCGATGCGCGCATCAGATCGACACGGTAGACGAAACTCACGGTCAGGCCGCTGTGAACGGCAGCCTCGACCTCGTCCGTGAACGCATCCCCCAGCTTGAACGACACGAGCACATGTCCGTCGCGTGGCAGCGGCGCGACCTCGAGCATCTGGCCCGGAAGGCCGAGCAGCGGGATCAGCGCGAGCAGGTAGACAGCCGCGGAACTGAACATGGAATTAGGTGTGCCTCATCATAAACCACCCGCGAGCGGATGTCACCCATTCAGTACACCGGTACGATATGGATGCACCGGATGCGTCCTAATTCCCCAGTTCCCAGTTCCCAGTTCCCAGTTGTCAGCCTTCAGCCTTGAAAACGCATCGTTCAGGGCCCGGCGCTGCGCATGAGGCCAAGGAGCACGAGGACGACCACGACGTTGACCCCGAGCAAGACGCCGCCGGCGATCCGTTCGGTGCGGCGCGCAAACCACATGTAGACACCTGTGGCGCCAAGCACCAGGAGCGCCAGTGAGACGATCGCGGCGGCGGCGCCCCACACGTTCAGGGCGACGGAATCGTGCCAGAGGCCGGCCGCGTGGTGCAGGCGGTTCAGCATGCCCATTGTGTGTGCACGGCTCGTCTTGATCCGCGCGGTACCGGAGTCGCGGTCGTACTGGATCTCGTGCACAGTGCCTGGGCGCACCAGGCGCAGCGTGATGCCGGTCGCCGTCGCGCGGATGTTCGACAGTTCTCCGCGAATGCGAGGGGCATGCGCCGTGACGTCACGCGCGACCGCGCGCGCATCGGTGAGCCCCGCGGTCAGCGGCCACTGCGACTCGCGGATCTCGGGCTTCATCGAAAACCACGCGCCATGCGCCATCTGCACGGCGCTGACGCCGTACATCAGCAGGAACGGCAGGCTGAGCGAGGCGAGCAGGCGATGAGCGGCGCGGACGGTCTTATACATAGCCTCAGCGGAACGACAGCCAGAGTGCGACGAACGAGAAGGTCCCCCCCGCGAGGCACGCCCACGCCCACACGCCGCGGGCCCGCACGGAGAGCCAGAGATAGAGCCCCGACCCGCAGAACGCCAGCAGGCACCACATCGCGAGCTCGTTGTACAGCGCCCAGACACGGATGATCCGGGGGGCCTCGTCGTCGCCGATCGTCGCCGCGTGGACGTCACTCGAGAACAGCCACAGGTCGTTGCGGATCTGCTCGATGCGCAGCCGGTGCTCCCGCTCCAGGACCACCACGCGCCAGATTCCGTTGATGTTGTAGAAATCGAGCAGCAGATCGTTGTCCGCCGTACGCCGCAGGAACCAGTCCGGAACAGGACGCGAGAGCGGCGGCGCCACGACGGCGTAGACGGCCGCGGCGACCTCCTTGTCCGTGGCTGACGGCGCGGGAGTGAACGGCACGTATCGCACGACGTGCGCGGACTTGGGCCGGTCCAGGCCGGGCTGGAGGGCCGCGGAGACCCCCGCCACCCCGTAAATCACCAGCTGGCCGAATGTGAAGAGCCCCGCGTAAATGTGGACCTTGAGGACGATGTGGCGCACGGTCACGGTGCGTAGCTTGCCATACATGTCCCCCCCGGGCCCGGTCGGCGGACCCCGCCAGATCCTTGATGCACGAGCGCAACTGAGTCGGATATCGTAAGCAGGATCGTGCCTGACGAACCGACATCCGCCGAGCGGGTCCTCGCAGGGCTCGCCGCCGCTGACCACCACCGTCGCGCCGGGAGCGCAAGTCGCGCGCTCTGGCGGGCGGCTCCCGGAGTGGCGGCGGCTGCCGTGTGCGTCGCCGCCCTCGCACGGTGGCGGGGATGGTCTCCGGTGCTTTCCCTGAGCGTCCTCGTGATGGCGACCGTGGCGCTGCTCGTTCGCACGTGGTTGCTGCGGCGGCGACGGTCCGTCTCGGATGCCGGCGCTGCCGGCATCGACCGCGCAGCCGGTCTCGGCGGAGAGCTGAGAAGCGCCCGGTGGTTCGCGTCGAGCGGCCCCCGTGACGCATGGGCCGAATACCACCTGGATCGCGCGGCAGCGCGGCTCGCGACAGCCGACTGGTCCGCGTTGTATCCGTCTGCGGTCGCGCCGCGGGCGAAAGCGGCGACCGCGTGCCTCGCGCTCTGCGCCGTCGCGCTGGCGGTGCCCATGCCTGGTCGCGCCATCCGGCTGCCATCGGCCGCGGCAGGGGCCGCCAGACCGCCAGCGGTCAGACCTGGCGGATCCGGCCAGGCCGAGTTCCTCCTGCCCGACGTGCAGAAGCAGCTCGAGGCGCTTCTGGCCGCGGCCGAGAAGGGGACGCCACTGCCGCCCGGCGCGCCCGCGACGGCCGCGGAGCTGCGAAGCCTCATCACTCGTCTCAATGCCCTGCGTGACGCGGGCAAGTTGAACGAGCTCGCGCGGGCGATGGCGGGAGGGTCCGGCGGCCGGTCGGATGAGCCCGGCAAGGACCTGAAGGCAATGTCGGAGCGCGCCCGCAAGGCGGGCCAGATGCCAGCCGTGGCGCCAGAGGTGCGGGACACGCTTCAAAAAGTGTCTGACGACATGGCGGACGCGGCGAACGCCGCACACCCGCCCGGGGACAACGGGGGCGCGCCGGTCGGCTCCGGAGATCCCCAGAAGGCGAACACGGCGCCCGGCAAGAAGGGCGGCGAGGTGGACGACGCGTCGATCCAGTCGGTGAGCGAGGCCGAGGACGGAGCGGGTGCGGGCATCATCATGATGGGGTCGGAGGAAGACGCGGCAGGACAATCCGCGCCGGGGCTCGGGCTTGGAGGCGGGTCCGACGCGCGCGGCCGCGGCGGCCGGATGGCGGAGCTCGAGGCGGCGCTCCGCCGCGAGACCGTCGAGGCGAGCATGGACAACACCGGCGACAACGTGCAGACCGACGCCCGCCGCAAGACCGAACGCGGACAGGCGCGCGTCACCTACTCCCACAACGCGGCCGGCACGTTCGACCGGGCGCGAGCCATCGCGCCCCCGGCTGTGCCCGAACGCCGACGCGCCGCGGTCCAGACGTATTTCATCCGCCCACAATGACGACCTCCATCGCCGTCGCGCAGTCCATCGATCAGTTCCGCGACCGCTTCCTCCGCATCACGCAGGAAGTCGGGCGGCGAATCGTCGGCCACGAGGAGGTGGTGAACCTCACCGTCACGAGCCTGCTCGCCGGCGGCCACGTCCTCCTCGAGGGCATCCCCGGCGTGGGCAAGACGAGCCTCGTGCACACGCTCGCGGACGTCCTCCACCTCACGTTTTCCCGCATCCAGTTCACCCCGGACCTGATGCCGGCCGATATCGTGGGCACCAACATCGTCCAGGAACACTCGCATGGCGGGACGTTCTTCGAGTTCCAGCCAGGTCCCATCTTCGCCAACGTCGTGCTCGCCGACGAGATCAACCGGGCCACGCCGAAGACGCAGTCGGCGCTGCTCGAAGCGATGCAGGACGTCAGCGTGTCGGTCGGCAAGACCACGTACCGGCTGGAACAGCCGTTCCTCGTCCTGGCCACGCAGAACCCGCTCGAGATGGAAGGGACCTATCCGCTGCCGGAAGCGCAGCTCGACCGCTTTTTTTTCAAGCTGAAGGTCATGTATCCGACCGAAGAGGCGATGCACCAGATTATCGAGCGGACGACGAGGGACGCCGACACCAGTGTCGCGCGGGTTGCGGACGGACCGCAGCTCCTCGAGATGCGGCACGTCGCGCGGGCCGTGCCGATTTCGCGGCCCGTCCAGTCCTACGCGATCCGGCTCGCGCTCGGGACGCACCCGGCGTCGCCCTATGCCGCGCCGCTCGTCAAGCGTTACGTCCGGTACGGCGCCAGTCCGCGCGCCGCCCAGGCGATGGTGCTCGCCGCGAAGATCCAGGCGCTCAACCGTGGCCAGGCGTTCGTGTCGGTTCACGACGTCCGCGCGGTCGCCCTGCCGGCGCTCCGGCACCGGATTCTCCTGAACTTCGAGGGTGAAGCGGACGAGGTGAGCACGGACACCATCGTCGACGAGCTCCTCGCGAGTGTCGCGACGGAATGACGCAGCCGGCTGGCTGCATTTGCCCATGGCCCTTCGGTTCGAAGACGACTTCCTCAAGAAGCTGGAGTACCTCCACGTCGTGTCGAAGCGCGCGTTCGCGGGGCAGAACCGCGCGGATCGCCTGACGCCGAAGCGCGGCCGCGGCCTGGAGTTCGCCGACCATCGGCAATACACCCCGGGCGACGATTTCCGCCACATCGACTGGAAGGCGTACAAGCGGTTGAACCGCCTGCTGCTCCGCCTGTTCGACGAAGAGCGGGATCTGCCGATTTACCTGATGCTCGACGCCAGCCGGTCGATGGCGGAGGCCGCGAAGTTCGATATGGCCCGGCGGATCGCCGCGGCGCTCTGCTACATCGGCCTCGCGCATCTCGACCGGTTGAGCATCGTGCCGTTCGGCCGCGGCCTCACCCACGAAACCTCACCGGGCCGCGGCAAGGGCCGCATCTTCCGCGTGTTCGAGATGCTCGAAAAACTGGAGCCGTCCGGTCCGACGGATCTGCGGCAGTCCTTCAAGGAGTTCGCATCGCGGCCCCGGCAGACGGGGCTCACGGTCATCATCTCCGACTTCCTCGACCCGGGCGGCTTCGACAAGGGGCTGAAGATTCTGCGGACGCTCGGTCACGATGTGATGGTCGTGCACGTCGCCTGCGAACGCGACCGGGATCCCGGGGCATTCGGCGACGTGCGGTTCGTGGACACCGAGACGGGGGACGTGCGTGAGGTCGAGGTGACCCCGAAGCTCTCGTCCGCCTACGTCGCCGCATGGGAGGCGCATGCGGCGGAGCTCGAGCACTTCTGCGGACGCTACGACATCGGCTACGTGCGCGCCGACGCCGAACGTCCGTTCGAAGACGTGATCCTGAAGGCGTTCCGCCAGGGGCGATTCGTCGCATGACCTTCGGCGCGATGCCGGCTCCCCAGGCATGGCTGCTGCTGGCCGGGTGCGCCGCTCTCGCCGCCTGGTTGTTCTTTCGCAAGCTGCGCCCGCCGCGGGTCCTCGTGTCGTCGCTGCTCGTCTGGCAGCGCGTGCTCGACGAACCACGCGAGCTCACGCTCTGGGAGCGAATCCGGCGCGCCGTTTCACTCATCCTGACTGTGGCCATCGCGCTCGCCCTTGCCCTGGCAGTCGCGCGGCCGTCAGCCCGGTCCGCCGCGCCGGGATCCTCGCGCGGCCGCGTGCTGATCGTCATCGACTCGTCCTGGTCGATGCAGGCGCGGACGGGCAGCCGCGAGACCCGGTGGGAGCGGGCGCTGGGGCAGGCCCGCCGGCTCGCCGCCTCAGCGGCGGGCGGCGTTCCGACCGCGCTGGCGACGACTGCGGATGGCCTGGTCGAAGGACCCACCACGGATCTCACGCGCCTCGAGTCGGCACTCGATCGAATCGCGCCGGGTGGCGGCGATGCGGCTGCCTGGCCCCAGCTCGCCGGCGCCGATTCGGTGCATTTCATCACCGATGGCGCCGCGACGCGGCTCCTGGCTCCGGGCATCGTCGTTCACTCCGTCTTCGAGGGAGCTCCGAATGTCGCCGTGACTGCCTTTGATGTCCGCGCCTCTGCGTCGGCAGAACGGGCCGGCACGGCGTACCTCGAGATCGTGAATTTTGCCCAGATCCCTCAGGACGTCCACGCGACGATCACCAGGGGAGAGGCCGTCGTGCTCGACCGGCAGGTGCCGATGCGCGCCGGCGAGGCGATCCGCCAGCTCGTGCCGCTCGCCCGCGGCGGGGACCCCCGGATGCGTGTCCACGTCGAAGCCGCGCAGGACGCGCTCGACGTGGACGATGACGCGTTCGCGTGGATCGAACACGCCAATCCGATCTCGATTACGGTGGTGGGACAGCACACGGGGTGGCTGCGACCGCTGTTCGCCGGCGATCCGGACGTCAGGGTGGAGTTCGTCGATCCTGCCAAGTACGGCCTTCCCGCGGCCGCCGCCGCGAGCGCCGATGGGCAGGCCCCTTCTTCGGTTGCCGCGGATGTCCTGCTGTTCGATCGCTGGGCGCCGGACGAGCCGCCGACCCGACCTGCCATCTACGTCGCGCCCCCGGACGTGCCATGGCTGGCAGGGCGGTCCCCGTCCCGGGCGTGGGACGCAGGTGACGAAAAGCGGCCCCGATGGGAGGCCGCGGGCACCCACCCGGTAGTCGAGGGGGTGGATCCGCTCACGTTGACAATCGAGAAGGCGCATCCGTACTCGACCGACACGTTGACGGCGGTTGCACAGTCCGCCATCGGGACGCCGCTCGTGTATGTGTCCGACGGAGCCGACCGCCGTTTTGTCGTGCTGACATTTGGCCCCGGCGACTCGAACCTGGCAGCCGCGCCTGGTTTTCCCGTGCTCATGGGGAATGCCATCGACTGGCTCGTCAGGCCGGACGCGCATGCCGCGCGTACGACCGGCCTGGCGTCGTTCAACGCGGCAATCGTACGCCTGACGGGTCCCGACAACCGGCAGGTGCACCTGTCGCGGATCGACGGCGCCGCGCTCGCGATGTTGCGCGCGCCCGGTCTCTACACGGCGGAGGGCGCGGGGGCCAGGAGCACCTTCGCCGTGAACGTGGGCGACCCGCAGATTTCGAATCTCTCGCGGACGAGTCTGAGCCGGAGCGACCAGGCCCGCCCCGTCATGGCCGGGGCCTCTGGACGCCCGTGGTGGGTGTACTGTGCGGCGGCGGCGTTCGGACTCGCTCTCGCGGAATGGTGGACATGGCAGCGCAGGATCACGGTGTGACGCCGCACGGATCGGCCGTCGCATGGTGACGTGGACCGCACCGGCTGCGCTGTGGCTGCTGGCCGCCCTGCCATTCGTCTGGCTGGCGCACGTGATCGCACGGACACACTTCAACAGCCGCCAGCGATGGCTCCAGGCCGGGGTGAGGTCGCTGCTCCTGGCGTCAGTGGCACTGGCGCTGGCGCGGCCGATGATCTCGACGACCTCGTCACGTGAGTCCATCGTCTACGCCGTGGACGTGTCGTACAGCATCTCGAGCAGTGCGATTGAGGCGGCGGCGAAACGCATCGACGACCTGAATGCGGCGCTTCATCCGTGGCACTCCCGCATCGTGGCATTCGGCGCGACGGCCGCCGCACTCGACGGCACGGCGGCCCTTCGCCAGCTGGCTCACATGGAGCCAGAGAGCCAGGGCACCGCCGCGCTGACCCTCGATCGCCACGGGACCGACCTGGAGGCCGGACTTGGCGCAGCGCGCGCGGAACTGGCCACAGGCTCTGTTCCACGCATTGTCCTGTTCAGCGATGGCCGCTCCACAGCGGGAGACAGAGACGCGGCGCTTGCACAGCTCATCGAGGCGCACATTCCGGTGTCCGTCGAACCGCTGGCGCCCCGCTCGCTGGGCGACAGCTGGATCGACCGGCTGGATCTGCCAGAGCGCGTACCGGCAGGCGCGGCATTCAGCGCAACGGTCGACGTCGGCAGCCAGCGTGACGCCCAGGGGGTCGTGGAGCTCCGGTCTGCGGGAAAAATCGTCGGGACGCAGCCCATCGCCGTGTCGAAGGGTACGACGCGGGTGGCCATCACCACAGTGCTCGATTTCCCTGGCCCCCATGTGCTGCAGGCGCTCCTGAGGATCCCGGACGATCCGCTGGAGCAGAACAACACGCTCGAGCAGGGCACATGGGCGGATCCGCGGACGCGTGTGCTCTATGTCGAAGGCACCCCCGCGAGCGCGCGATACCTCTCGAACGCGTTGACGGGTTCCGGCTTCGAGGTCACGACCCGGGGTGCGTCAGGGCTGCCCGCCACAGAAACGCAGCTCGACCCGTTCGATCTGGTCGTCCTCAGCGATGTGCCTCGCGCGGCGATCACGGCACCGTCGATGTCGGCGCTCGCCGGGTGGGTGGAACGCGGGGGGGGCGGGCTGCTCGTCGCCGGTGGGGAGGCGGTGTTCGGCGAGGGCGGGTACCGGAAGACGGCCATCGAGCGGCTGGCACCGGTGACCTTCGAGCGGCGGGATGAACCCGAAGTGGCGCTCATCCTCGTACTCGATCGCTCCTGGAGCATGGCCGGCTCGTCGATGGATCTCTGCAAGGCGGCCGCGCAGGCCGCGGTGGACGTCATGACGGACGAGCAGTCGCTGGGTGTCCTGACCTTCAACGATCAGTTCGCCTGGGACATCACGCTGCGCAACGTCGGCAGGAATCGCGACGACATCCGCCAGAAGATCGCGTCGATCGAACCGGGGGGCCATACGCTGATCTTCCCGGCCGTGGAACAGGCGTACCTGGCGCTGCGCACGGCAAAGGCGCGCGCGAAGCACGTCGTGCTGCTGTCGGACGGGCGGTCGTATCCCGACGACTACGAGGCGCTCGTGACGAAGATGGTCGGGGCGCGGATCACGGTCTCGACCGTGGCGGTCGGCCCCTCGGCGGATCCGGAACTCCTGCGCAACATCGCCAGGTGGGGCAAGGGGCGCGCCTACCAGGTGGCGGATGCGAAGGAACTGCCGCAGATCTTCGTCAAGGAAGCAAGGAACGCGGCAACGCCGGCATTCGACGAGAAGGTGATCAAACCGATCGTCAAGGCGCCCGCCTTCCTGACGGGCGTCGATCTCACCCACGTACCGCCCCTCAAAGGCCGCACGGCGACGATCCTGAAAGACACGGCTCTCGAGCTCCTCGCGACAGACGACGGGGATCCCCTGCTGGCGTTCTGGCCGATCGGACTGGGCCGGACGGCGGTGTTCGCGTCGGATGTGAAGGACCGCTGGGCCGCCAACTGGGTGACCTGGCGCGGCTACGGTCCCTTCTTCAGCGCCGTCGCCCGCGCGCTGGAACGGCGGCGGCCGCCCGCGGCGGCGCTGGAGGTTGTCCCGGGACCGATCCATGGTCGTGTACGGGCCGTGACGATCTCGGTGGAAGCCCGCGACGTGAACGGCGACTCACGCGATCTCCTCCGACCGGTGGTACGGGTACGTGCCGCTGACAAACTGGCGAAGGATCTGGCCCTCAGGCAGGTCGCGCCGGGTCGGTACGAGGCGTCCGTGGTTGCCGACGCGAGCGAGCCGCTGGTCGTGACGCTCGAAGGCGCCGGGGTGGGCCAGACGACGGGCGTCGCCTCTCGCGTGGTGTCGCCGGACATCGCCGCCGAGTATCGCTTCCGTCCGGTGGATGAGCCAGGCCTGCGCGCCCTGGCAGCTGCCACAGGCGGCGCGTGGCGTCCCGGGCCCGAGGCACTCGCCAGCGCGTCGGGCGACCGGCGGAGCGAGCGACGTCCGGCATGGCCCGTGCTCATGGCCTGTGCGCTGGTGCTCTGGTTCGTCGATCTCGTAATGCGTCGCGTGCGGCTGTTCGAACCAGCCGTCGCCCGTGCGCTCGTATGACAACTGATCCGGCATTCCGTAGAAAGGGACTGATGAAGACACGATGGATCCGCGCCGCACTCGTGGCGTGCGCGGCATGGGCAGGGACCGCGGTCGGCGCACAGGAGCTCCAGTACCCGGCTGCACGGAAGATGGAGCAGGTCGACACCTATCACGGCGTCCGGATCCCGGATCCCTACCGGTGGCTCGAAGACGACAACTCGGCCGAGACCGCGGCGTGGGTCCAGGCGGAGAACGCGGTCACGTTCCCCTACCTGGACCGGATCCCTTTCCGGAAACAGATGCTTGCGCGAGTCCAGCAGCTGAACGACTACGCCAAGTACTCCTCTCCCTTTCACAAGGGGCCGTATTACTTCTTCGCCAGGAACTCCGGACTGCAGAATCAGAGCGTCCTCTACATCCAGAAAGGCTTTACCGGCACGCCGGAAATCCTGATCGATCCGAACACCCTCTCGGATGACGGAACGGTCCAACTCGCCGCCTTCGAGCCCTCGCGGGACGGACGGTATGCGGTGTATGGATTGTCCCGCAGCGGATCGGACTGGCAGGAGTACCACGTCATGGAGCTCGCGACCAGGAAGACGCTGGACGACACCCTCGAATGGGTGAAGGTGTCGAGCGTCGCGTGGCAGAACAGCGGGTTCTTCTACAGCCGCTACCCGGCTCCCGCGGCGGGCGGTGAAAAAGCATCCATCAACGAGAACCACCGCGTGTTCTTTCACCAGGTGGGAACACGGCAGTCAGAAGACACGCTCGCGTTCGAGGACGCCGCCAATTCCCAGCGTTTCCACATCGTCGACACCACGACCGACGAGCGCTTCGCGGTCTTGAGTATTTCCGATCGCGGCAAGGGGAAGGACGGCAACGCCGTGTCGATCCGGGACGCCGCCCGGGGAGACCGCGAATTCGTCCCCCTGATTCAGGGCATCACCGACGATTCGTACCACGTCGTCGATCACGTCGGCGACAAGCTGCTGGTCCGGACGAACCACAAGGCTCCGAACGGACGCGTCGTGCTGATCGACCCGAAGCAGCCGGATGAGGCCCGGTGGACGAGCGTGCTGGCGGAGCGCCCCGAGCCGCTGCAGGGTGTCGCGACGGCGGGTGGACGACTCTTCGCCACGTACCTGCAGGACGTGGCCACCCATGCGTATACCTTCAACCTCGACGGCACGGATCCCACGGAGATTTCACTGCCCGGTCCGGGCGTGGCTGGAGGGTTCGCCGGCGAACCCGAAGACACGTTCGTCTTCTATTCGTTCAATTCATTGAGCGTTCCGCCGGCGATTTATCGCTACGACATCGCAACCCGCAAGAGCACCGTGTTCCGTCAGGCCGAGGTGCCGGGCTACAAGGCGGACGCGTTCGAGACGAAACAGGTGTTCTACGCGAGCAAGGACGGCACGAAGGTGCCGATGTTTCTCGTCTACCGGAAAGGACTGAAGCTCGACGGGTCGAACCCGACTTTGCTCTATGCGTACGGCGGCTTCAACATCGTGACGTCCCCAACCTTCAGCGCGGCCCGGCTCGCGCTGCTCGAACAGGGGTTCGTCTACGCCTCGGCGAACATCCGTGGCGGAGGCGAATACGGAGAGCAGTGGCACCAGGCCGGGATGAAGCTGCGGAAGCAGAACGTCTTCGATGACTTCATCGGCGCCGCCGAGTGGCTGATTGCGAACAAGTACACGTCCCCCGGCAAGCTCGCCATCCAGGGAGGGTCCAACGGAGGGCTGCTCATCGGCGCCGTCATCAACCAGCGGCCGGAGCTCTTCAAGGTCGCGATCCCGCAGGTCGGGGTGATGGACATGCTGCGCTTTCAGAAGTTCACGATCGGCTGGAACTGGATCGCCGACTACGGGTCGAGCGACGACGCGGACGATTTCCGGGCGCTGTCGGCATATTCGCCCCTGCACAACATCAAGGCAGGGGTGCGATACCCCGCGACGTTCATCACCACGGCCGACCACGACGACCGGGTCGTGCCGGCGCACTCGTTCAAGTACGCGGCGACGCTCCAGGAGCGTGCGAGCCACGAGAATCCGGTCCTGATACGCATCGAAACGAAGTCCGGACACGGGGCGAGCAGCCTCAAGAAGGCGCTCGAGACGACCGCCGACATCTACACGTTCATCCTGCACAACCTGGGAATCACCCCTGTCGTGCCCGGCAGCTGAACCCGGGCCCGCAGGCCCGTGGCACGCAAGTGGCAGACGCGCGAGTCCTTGGGTGGTGGCAGAACGGGAGGCAGCTCATGCGACGCGGCAGCGTGCTCTGGATCGTGTTACTGGCCGGCATCGGGATGGGCGCGGCCCAGGCGCCGCGGATCACGCGGATCGAGTTCCGGCCTGCCCCGGAGGACGAGGGCGGCGGGGTCCTCATCGCGCTCCTCGGCAACGGCGAGTGCACCTACACGATGGACTTCGGCGATGGCCGGACGGAGCGCCGCACGGCCATCCTGCCCGACGAGATGCGCCACGCCTACGAGGCCGACAGCGAATACTCCGTCGTCGCGACACCCGAAGCCCCCTGCGACGGGACCGCGCGCGCGCGGCTGGATATCCGCGCGGTACGACGCGGCATCTGGAAAGTGACGGTGGTGCCGGGCCCTTCGACCGAGGTGCCGGAGATCCTGGCGACGGTCGAGGGCCGCGGAGCGTGCGCGGTCCTGGTCGATTTCGGAGACGGCACGGAGCAGCGGCTCGAGGGCACGCTGCCCCTGAAAGTGGCGCACCCGTACGAAAAGGAGGGCGGCTACGCGCTGCATGCCGCCGCCGAGGCGCCCTGCCGCGGAGAGGTGCGCTTGCAGATCGATGTCCGGCGGTGACCTCCGGCCGTGGCCGCGCTACCGGAACAGCTGAGGCACGAACTCGTCCAGGTAGTTGCGCCAGTTGATCCAGGTGTGCCCGCCGGGGCTTTCCTTGAACGTGGCGTTCAGACCGTGCTTCTTGAGCAGGTCCACCGTGGCGTTCGACGTCGCGATCAGCCCGTCGTCTTTGCCCGTCGCGAACCAGAGCAGTTTCAGGCCCTTGCGAAGGCTGGCGTTGTCGAGTGTGGCGGCGTTCTGCTGCGCCCAGTCGGCCGCCAGAGGCGGCGCGCCCGCGGCTGGTGCGGGGGGCGCACCGGCGGCGCCCGGTGCGGGCGGTGCAGGCGCCGGCGGCGCGCCGCGGCCCTGAGGGGCCAGCTCCGGAAAGCCGCCAATGAGCCCGGAGCTGAAGACGCCCACGTAGCCGAATCGTTCGAGATGCGGGATGGCGACGTGCAGTGTCTGCGTGCCCCCCATCGAGAGCCCCGCAATCGCCGTGTGAGCCCGGTCCGTCAACACCCGGTAATGCCTGTCGACGTAAGGCATCACGTCCGTCGTGAAGTCCTTGACGAACTCCTGCGTCGCGTTCCGGCCGACCGCGCCACCGGCGACGGTGCCGCGCGACGTATGCCCTGCCGGCATCACGACGATCATCGGCTTCGCCTTGCCGGCGGCAATCAGGTTGTCGAGGATGAACCCGGCGCGCCCGACCGACGTCCACGCGTCATCGCTGTCGCCGGCGCCGTGGAGCAGGTAGAACACCGGGTATTTTGCGGTGCCCGTCTCGTAGCCCGGGGGCGTGTAGACGTGCATCCGCCGGAACGTGTTCAACGCGGTCGAATTGTAGGTCACCGCGGCGACGGCCCCGTGGGGCACGTTCTTCGTGTCCATGAGGTCCGAGCCGGGCACGACAACCAGGCTCCACACGTTGGTGTTCGACTCGCTCGTGGCGGGATTGCGCGGGTCGATGGTCGCGACGCCGTCGACGTTGAAGTTGTAGCGATAGGCACCGGGGTCGATCGGTCCGATCGTGACCTCCCAGACCCCGTTCTCGCCTTTCGTCAGCTGCGTCGTCTGCCCGACGCCGGGGATGTCGCCGGCCGCCAGCCGGACGGCCTGCGCCTGCGGGGCATAGATCCGGAAGGCAAGGTGGCGGTCGGCCATCACTTCAGGAGACACGACCGGAGGAGCCTGCGCGCCGCGCCCGCCACCTCTTCCCGCCTGTCCGGGCGGTGCGCTCCCACGGGCGTCCTGCGCGGACGCCCATGGCGCGGTCGAGAACACGAGCAGGACAGCCACGACGAAGCGCACGGCGCAGGTTCCGCGGAACATGGAAATCAAATGCTCCTCCTGGACGGTCAGCCCTTGGTCAGCTTGAGGCCGCTGACGATCACGTCCGTGTTGTGCGCGGAACGGATCCCATAGACGCCATCGGTCGATTCGAGCTTGCCGTCGCCCACCACTTCCGATTTGTCGAACCCTGCCACGACCGTCCCGTTCACCGCGCATTCGACCCGGCTCCCCTTGACGCGCCATTCGATCTCCTGCGTGACCGGCGCATCGGTGGCCGCCTTCGCCACGGCGTCGTTCGGCGTCTTCTTGACGACGGTCGTGACGACGTCGCCCTTGAAGCTGCGAACCAGGTAGCTGCCGTCGCGGTAGGCGACGCAGTACATCAGGCTCTGCTGATCGGTGCCGAGCTTGTTGCCGCCGATGAACAACCCGAACGGATGGGGATGGCTGAACGTCTGCTTGGCTTCCTTGAACGTGGCCTTCACGCTGTAGTCGCCCGACGCGGTGTTCGCGGGATTCCAGTAACTGGCGGCCGGACCGACCGTGAGGTGAAACGCGCCCCCCTCTTCGGCGAACTTGGAATCGTTGATGGTGCCCCCCTGCTTCGCCGCGGACGCATCCACCTTGCCCTGCCACCCGGCGGCCGTGATGCCCCCGCCGGCGACTTTCCGATCGCTTTCCATGGCTCCGGCAGCCGCGGGCGGCGCGCCCTGCGGCTTCGCCTGCGCCGGAGCGGCAGCCGGGGCGGTCGCCTGTCGGGCCTGAACGGCGGGAACGAGAAGAGCCACGGCCATCGCCACGGCGGACGCGCGAACCAAACCCATGTGCATTCTCCTTCTGAAAAGACGTCGTAAGCGGCCTAGTCTACCCGGAATAGGCCCGGCCCTTCTTCAATAGCGCCGTTTCTGCTGGCGCACCAGGTCGAATTTCGCCGTGTCGGCGATCGCCATCACCGCCATGACGCCCGCCTGGATGGGATCGCTGACGACCAGGTCGGCCGCGTCCGGCACGCTGCCCGCCATGTTGAGCGATATGACGTACAAGCCATTCCGCCGGACGTCCTCCACCGCGCGCGTAATCTCGCCCCCCATGAGCGACCCGGCGAGCACGAGCAGGCGCACCCGCGGCAGCCGCACGACGGCGCGAACCGCCGCCGCGAGCTCGAGCTCCCCGACGAGTGGAATGGTATCGACCGAGATTCTCTCGCCGCGGATGTTGTGCCGATCGGCTTCGGCAATCGCGCCGAGGGCCACCTGGCCGACCTGGGCGCCGCCACCCATGACGACGATCCGCTTGCCGTAAATCCTGCTGAGCGACGGCGTTTCCTCGAGGCTCACGACACCAGGCACGTCGCGCAGGCTGTCGACGATCGTCCCGCCGTTCACGCCCGCCGGCGTGAACTCGAAGTAGATGTCGGATTCGTGGCCGCGGCTGTGCATGTCGACGTACGTGATGTTCGCGTCGTGTTCGGCGAGGACGCGCGTGAGCGCGAAGAGCATGCCGGGTCGATCGGAGGCCGTCACTCTGACGGCATGGACATTCTGCGCGGTCATCACCCCTCCGCCGAGACGGCCGCGATCAGCGCCTGGATGTATCCGAACGCATGGGCGAACGCCTGCGCGCCCTTCGGATCGCCCGCGATCGCCGGCACATGGTCTGGCATCATCATGCCGTCGAAGCCTACCTCTTTGTACACGCGCATCGCCTTCAGCATATCGACGTCCCCGTCGTCGATGAACGTCTCCTGGAAGTTGAGGAAGCCTCCATGGATGTTCCGGAAGTGCACGTTGAAGATCTTTCCGCGCGACCCGAAGTACCGGATGACGTCGAAGATGTCCTCGCCCGGCCTGGCGAGCATTTCCGAGACCGTGCCCTGGCAGAAGTTGAGTCCGTGGCACGGACTCGGGGTGATGTCCACGAACCGCTTCAGGCCGGCGACCGAGCCGAGTACCGTCTCCACGCCGCGATAGCCCTTGCCGGGCGGCATGCCGGGATCCTGCGGATGGCAGGCCATCCGCACGTGGTACTCGGTCGCGACCGGGATCACCCGTTCGAGAAAATAGGTGATGCGCTCCCAATACACATCCGCATCCACCGGGCCGGCTTCCGTCAGCGGCGGTTCCTGCGTGGCCTCGTCGTAGACGAACGTGCTGTACCGCGCCCCTCCGCGGCCGGGCGTGCTGGCGGTACGCACGACGCCGAGAAGCGTCAGGTTGTACTTCAGCGACGGAATGCCGGCGCGCGCCGCGTTCCGAATCATCTGGCAGATGTCGTCGATCTCGCGATCGCGCTCAGGACTGCGGCCCAGGAGGATGTTGGGATGCTCGGCCCGCGCGATCGGGTTGGAGCTCATGGGCAGCGGCACCATGTCGAGCGTGATGCCAAACGCTTCGACGCGCGCGCGCAGACGCTCGAGACCGTCAGCCGACCACTGATCGTCCAGGCGCGCGGAGGGCAGCCGGCTGCAGATGTGCCTGACGCCGAGCGCCGCCAGCACACCGAGCACCTCGTCCGACGAATCGTGCTGCGTCCCGACCTTCATGCGGGCTGCAGATCGCGGCGCGGGGCGACTCGCCGCAGCCGCCGGGCTCTGACGCGCCGCCAGCGACGCCCGGGTCGTCGCCGCGCCGGCGCCGGCGCCGGCGAGCCGAATGAAATCCCTGCGGTCCATGTGTTCTGGCCTCAGCGCAAATCCGGCCGGAGGCGCGGCGGTCCAATCGTCACACCGCGACGGCCTTCTGCCACCGGGGAGTCAGGGCGCGGACTTCCTCGAGCTCCTCGGCGCGGAGCGGAACGAGCGGCGGCCGCACGCAGCCACCGGTGAGTCCGACCATGTTCATCAGCTCCTTCATCACAGTGACCTCGTACCCCTTGCGCCTGGCGCGGAGCGCGTAAAGAGGCACCACGTAGTCCGACATCAGGCGTGCGAGGGTCGAGACGTCGCCGGCCGAACCGGCGAGATGCAGCTGCACGGCGATCTCCGGCGAGACGTTGGCGATGCTCGACGTGAACGCCCGTATCCCGAGGGCGTAATAGGCGGGCACCAGATCGTCGCCGGCGCCGCCGATCCAGTGCAGGCGGCTGCCCAGCTGCCGGCGGATGATCTGCAAGCGCCGCATATCCCCCTGTCCGTCTTTCCAGGCGATGAGCGTCGGAATCGCCGCGAGGCGTTCAACGAGCGCCGCACCGGGGTGGAACCAGTCGCGGCTGTAAATCAGCAGGCCGAGTGGCGTCGCGGCACCGATCGCGCTGTAGTAAGCCACCAGGCCGTCGTCTTCAGGCGCCGGATAGTACGGCGGGAACGCGAGGATCCCCGCCGCGCCGCACTCCGCCGCCTGCCGCGCCAGCGACACCCCAATCGCCATGTTGAACCCGGTGCCGGCGATCACCGGGATTCTCCCCGCCGCCTCTTCCACGACCGTGCGCACCACCTGCACGTGTTCCGGAGGAGACAGCGAATAGAGCTCTCCCGTGCCTCCCGCCGCCACCACGGCGGCCAGCGGCTGCCGGAACATGGCGCGGAGATTCGTCCTGAGCGCAGGAAAATCCACGGACAGATCTGTGTGGAACGGCGTCACCGGGAATCCGATGACCCCCTCCAGGGCGGACCGCAGTTGTTCGGGAGAGATGGACATACGTCAGCTTCCGGCTGCCAGCTACCAGCTACCGGCTACCAGCTGCCAGCTACCAGCTGCCAGCTACCAGCTACCAGCTACCAGCTGCCGGCTTCCGGCTTCCGGCTTCCGGCTTCCGGCTTCAAATCGTCAGACTCAGCTTCAGATTTCAGGCGGCGGCTTTCAACCTTTCAGCTTTTGAACTTCAGAC